>CAYFSR010000006.1:40106-40816 GCA_964345785.1 uncultured Eubacteriales bacterium
GTAAGCCAATCCACCGGTCATCTCATTACACAAATACAGTATGATACACCAAGATCGGGCAACGACAGTATCCTTTCATGTGTAGGCGATTCTATACAAAGCCTTATAGAACAGGCGGATAAGCCTATTTCGGGAATAGGCATTGGAATCCCTGGATTAGTTAATCGAGAAAAGGGAATTGCTCTAAGTGCGGGCAACTTAAATTATAAAGACATGCCTATTTCAGAATATATTTTGGATAGGTTTAAAATGCAATCATATTTGGAGAATGATACTAACGCCGGAATTCTGGGAGAGAAGTGGTTTGGTCAAGCTAAAGGCTTGCGTGATTTTGTATATATAGCCATAGGTACAGGTATAGGCGGAGGATTGGTCTTTGATGGCAAACTGTATCTAGGAAAAAACAATGCTGGCGAAATTGGACATATGATAGTAGATCCTCATAAGAAAGTATGTGTATGCGGTGCGCCGGGCTGTATCGAGTCATTAGCCTCTGGAACATCCATTGCAAGACAGGCTTTGGAGAGATTGAAAGGGGGAGCTGCAAGCTCATTGCAAGAGTATCTTAAGCAGGGACAAGAGGTTACTGCAAAGGAAGTTTTTAAGGCCGCAGAACTTGGGGACAATCTAGCTATGGAAGTTGTTTTGGAAAGCGGACGTTATCTGGCTTACACGCTGACAACTTTAATTAATCTCCTTGATCCTGAAGT
>CAYFSR010000007.1:0-40364 GCA_964345785.1 uncultured Eubacteriales bacterium
TAACCTCAGCCATCCCTGGATCATATAATTCCTTACCCATAGCCACTAAATCTGTAGGGCCGAAGCACTCAACAACTAGTTGAACCTTTGATGAATGCTGTGAATAATCCCCTGTATCAAATGTAGCGTCATCTCCAGTTAATCCTAGAAGTAGTGAAGTGTTACCTCCAGATGAAGTGCCAAAGGCACACACCTTGTCTGGATTAATATGATATTCTTCTGAATGGGCACGCAGGAAACGAATAGCAGTTTTTACATCCTGCAGAAATGCAGGCCATGGATGGCCATCCAAGCAGTTACGATGGGTTACTGTAGCTACCACATAACCAGCTTGCGCATATCCTGACAGTTGGGGAATTTCATAATTTACATCTGGAAAAGTCCAGCCGCTGCCTTGGATAAACACTATTAAAGGATAGGTGCGTTCGTCATTTTCTGTAAACCAAGGAGCCATAATCTGCATGTACAGATCAACACCTTTAGGTGAAGCAAACTTTACATCCTTGTAAAAACGAGCAAGACCTGTTAAGGATGGATTATTTGGGATTCTACAAACATTTGACATAATTCAGCCCTCCTATTTACTTTTAAAAATAGACTTCTCTAGTAAAACTATATTTATTTTTCCTAGTTTCTAGCATATCATAGCTTGTGTGGTTTTTTAAGATAGTGATTGATTTAGGACGCTGATATTTGTGTACAATAGTATATGTATTTTTCCTCATAGGTAATTACTGTAAGTTACTGAGAGAATGATCTTGACAGAATGGGGAGACATAAAATATATGTCCCCAAGTTGGAAGAAAAAAATTGTATTATTTCTAGCCAGTCAGATGATTTCACTGTTTGGCTCTGCACTGGTTCAACATGCCATCATGTGGCATATTACATTGGAAACTAAATCTGGAATTATGATGACCATATCCATCATCAGCGGATTCCTACCTAGCTTCTTTCTGTCTCCCTTTGCTGGTGTATGGGCTGATCGATATAACCGCAAGCTGCTAGTAATTTTGTCCGACTCTTTTATTGCGATTTCAACCCTAATCGTAGCGATTATTTTTTTGATGGGCTATGAGGCTTTCTGGCTGTTCTTTGCTTTATCAGCGATTAGGTCCATTGGTTCCGCAGTCCAGTCATCAGCAATAAGCGCAATCCTGCCTCAGCTTGTACCCGCTGATGAACTTACCAAAGTCTTTATGGTGATTATCGGGGTTGCCATGCCCGTTTTCAATACACCTGCAATGGTAATTCTTCAACAGAGAGTGGAGGGAGATTATCTGGGCAGGGTGTTTAGCATCATGAGCATGCTGGCTAGCATTGTAATGCCTATGGGAATGTTAATTTTCGGCCCCCTGGCTGACATTATTCCCATTGAATCTCTACTAGTGACAACTGGTATACTAATAATCATACTATGCATCTTTATGTGGAAAGATAAGGTTCTGCTGGAGGCTGGAAAACCAGTTAAGGCTAGTCAAGATCTAAGTCAGCTCCCTTAAAAAGTGATAGATCGGTTCGATGAGCTTAAAGTCCTGGAACATAACATCAATTAGCTCTGGCTTAAAAATAAGATCATCATTTCGGTCACAAACGAAAAAGAGTTCCTTCCGCTGATACCAATCAGTTAAATCCTCAGGTAATTCCTTGTTCATTACCCTTTTATACTTCCTGCCTTCCATTGTGAAAATATCCTGGCTTTTATATAACTCATGAATTTTCATGAACTTTGGTTTTCTGTCATCAATCAATCCCCGGACTTTATCCATTAGTTCTCTTGGAACATTATAAAAGCCCATTCCATAGCTATAGTACTCAGGAAATATCTCAAAATAATAAGAAGGTATCGGCGTTCCCCTGGGAGCTAAACGCTTGAAGGTTATCCACATATTAGCCCGATAGGGACTCTTATCGCGGGTAAACCTTAAGTCCCTGTTGATTCTAGATATAGTTCTTCTTGACTCAATATCAAATTGCGGGTCAATGGATAACATCATTGGTCCCATTTCTTGTACTAGCTCTTTTAGTGGCTCCCGCACATATTTCAGATATTCATCATGATGCTCATGAAACCACCCTCTATTATTATTTAATCTTAATTGTATTAAAAAATCTATATATTCCTCTTGAAAACCCTTGAACATATAATCCTCCTCAGTATATTGGCATACGCCCCTGCAAATATGTTTTATGTTGAATATAGCTATTATAACAAAAAAGCAGGAGAATTTCCCCTGCTATCCACCAGCCAAAGTTTACTATATATTAATAAGCAATTTGAAAAATGCTACAAAGCCGTAGTTAGTATACCAATGAAATACTCAGAGTCTCTACGAATATCACTTATGATACGGCTCTCCCTTTGCTATACGGAAAGCCCGATATATCTGCTCTACAAGTATCAATCGCATAAGCTGATGCGGAAATGTAAATTTAGAGAAGGACAATAATAAATCTGCCTGTCTGATGATATCGTCATCTAAACCCAAAGATCCCCCAATTATAAAGTCCAACTGGCTCTTTCCTGAAACGCCATATTGCTGCAGCTGTTCAGAAAACTCTTCGGAGCTAAATGACTTACCATCTATAGCTAGAATGATTTTTACTCCATCCTGCCTAAAATGCTTCTTCAGCCTGGCTCCTTCTTTTTCCTTAACAAGCTGTTCTTCAGCAGGTGAAAGGGACTCCGGCGCCTTTTCATCCTCCACCTCTATGACTTGAATCTTTGCATATCGGCTGAGTCTCTTGACATATTCCGAAATCCCCTGAACCAGATATTTTTCTTTTATTTTTCCTACACAGATTACTCTAATGTTCATTAATCAAATTCACTTTCACAAAATTGGTGCTGGATTCACCATTTGTATAACCTCGAAAACTAAAAGCCCTATGATTATCACAACGGCGAATACCACAGGCAAAATGTCTACCCAATGAAATTCTGCCTTTACTTTAATCATACTTGCTTTTACTTCTGCTTGCTTTTCTCTGGTCACTATAATGAATCCTACCAGGCAAGCACCAAACAACAATAATGCAAAGAAGCCTATAACTCCCCATGTAACGAGAGCAACCAATAGCTCATCATAAGGTATGTCAGTCAGTGATGTGGACATACCTTCAACATCTTCCGGGAGAAATTTCATTATTATACTAGAAAGGTATACCAGGCTTACTGCTATAGCATTGTTTGTTAAATGATAGGCCATACTGGTTCAGACAGTGTTTGAGCGATAAGCAATAAAGCAAAGTAAAATGCCCATCAAAATAATGGCTGGAATGGAAACAATACTAATATGTAAGAAGGCAAACATTACGCCCGTTAGCAGTATGGAAATCACTTTGCCGCCTCTCTCATACCCTCTTTGGATAAAGCCTCTAAACATGAATTCTTCTAATACAGCTGGTGCCAATGAAATTACACCAAGGGATATAAGATAATTCTGTCCCGTCTCTATGGGTGGAATAGTAGATGGCTGGGGTGTGCCAAATTGGCTTAGAAATAATACCCATAGCAAATTGAGGGCTATGATGACACCATAGCCAAAAATGGCCATTCCAATAGATAACAAAATCTCTGCAACACTGGTTCTGCCAAGACGAAGCGAATATTTTATGTCCTTTTTACCCCATAAAACAAAAATCAATGTAGGTAATCCAATTGTTGCTAGTTGAATTATCAGCAAGTAAAAATAATAACTGCTGCCATCAATATTTAACTGGCTGGTAAGCGCTGAGGAAAGCAGCATCAATATTAAAACCGTTAAGTATAGAAAACTAGCAGAAATTGGAGTAGGCGTTCGCTTCTGAGTCTCTTGTTCCTCCTGATAGGTCTGGTTCGTTTCGTCCAGCATTCCCATTCCCCCTTTTAAAGTATCATATCGTATAAATCTACCTCAGTAAATAGAAATAATGAAATCACTCATCTAACTTCCGTTAATACCGGGTTTTGCTCCAATGTCATCTCAATTTCCACTTCTCTTCCATCACGAATGACTATAACCTTAACCACATCTCCCACATGCTGGGTGTAAACAGCAGTCCGAAGCTCTAGCATTTTGGTCACTGGTTTATCAGCTATTCTAGTTATTATGTCGTTCATCTTAATACCAGATCTATATGCGGGACCTTGAGGATCCAGGCTTACTACATACACACCTTCAACCAGGGTATTGGTCTGCTTATAATAATGAGCAATGCTTTTATCATAACCAACCACCCCTATATAGGGAGTGACAAATTCTCCTTCTTCGAAAAAGTGTTTGATTACAGGCTTAGCTACATTAATGGGAATGGCAAAACCAATTCCCTCAGCGCTGACCACTTTAACTGTATTGATTCCTATAATCTGCCCGTCAATATTCACCAACGGACCTCCACTATTACCAGGATTGATGGAAGCGTCGGTCTGTATCAAATCCTCCATGAAATTTTGGCCTCTTTCCGTTCCTACCTCTACCGTGCGGTCTAAAGCACTCACAATCCCAGCAGTGGTGGTATGCTGAAACTGAAGGCCCAATGGCGTACCAATGGCTATAGCTGGTTCTCCTATAATTAATTGAGAACTGTCCCCAAGTTCTGCAGCTGGCAGATCTGTAGCATCCACTTTAATCATAGCTAGATCCAAGGTAGGATCTGTCCAAAGAACCTTGCCTTCCAGCTCATCTCCATTATGGAGAATCACCCTTATCTCAGCATCCAATGATACAGCAACATGATCATTTGTAAGAATGTAGCCATCAGAGCTAACTATGAAACCTGAACCAACACCTTCCACTGGCTGCGATTGCATTCCATAGTTTCCCGGCTGAACATGATAGGTAGAAATTCCTACTACTGAAGGCCTGACCTTCTGTGTTGCCAAAGCAATGCCACCAAGCTGATCAGGATTCCTTGTTGTCTGTGGCGCCTGAATATGTTGTGGATATGGGGTTTGCCGGTATTGATATTGTTTCTGACCTTTAGGGCCTCTGAGTTGGGTAATATCACATGAAGATAAAAAAACCATTGCTACGGCAATGATTGTATAAGCGAAAATCAGCTTTCGCTTTTTATAACTTAAATGTCTGAGGTGCAAGCCATTCCCTCCTGTTGTTTTCCGTTATGGCCTGCACCGGTTATCCTATCCTATATGATAGAAGTTACTGGCACGATCTCGATAAGTCATGTCAACCTGAATATCCTTCCCTATCTGAACACCATTGCTCTCTAGAATACCTGCAACTGTCTGATAAGCCAATTGAGGATAATTGTTTTCCCTGCTCAAATGAGCAAGTAATACATGGGTGACTTTCCCTTTTATCAATTCCAGCAGAGCCTGTCCCGTATCTTCATTGGATAAGTGACCTTTTCTACCCAAAATCCGTTTTTTCAGATACATAGGATAGGGTCCAGCCTTTAACATTTCCGCATCGTGGTTAGCTTCCAGGATAACCAAATCCGAGTCCATAACGGCTTTTATAATTTTGTTGTTAGTGTGCCCTAAATCAGTGGTTATACTTATTTTTTTGTTCTTGTAAAATAAGCTGAAACCGACAGGGTCCGCTGCGTCATGAGGGATTTGGTAAGGTTGTATATTAATATCTTGAATGTAAAAATCCATATTGTTATAGAAGACCCGCTTATTTCCAGAATCAATTCGACCTAGCTTGGATTCCATAGCTTCCCAGGTTTCCTCATTGGCATAAATGGGCACATTAAATTTCCTGGAAATAGCACCTACGCCTTTAACATGATCAGAATGCTCATGGGTAATTAAAATTCCTTTTAACTCCTGACCATCCACGTCAAGTTGCTTTAGCCCACCTATGATATTTTTCATGGACACCCCTGCATCTACTAGGATGTGGGTTTTCTCTGTACCTATATATGTGGAATTTCCACTGCTGCCACTAAAGAGTGAGCATACCTTGAAATTCATTGTTCTCCTCCGGTTCTATGTATCTAACAGTTTTGTATATATACAAACTCAATACATATTAACCATTATAATGTATCTGACACAAATATTCTATAGACCACTCAAACGAAACATCTTTCTACGTGCCATAAATATAACCTATACATGAAATCAATTATTTGAATGCTGTGATAATTGAAAGATTCTATTATTAATGATAAAATGTTAACGAAAACTAAAGCTAGCACATCAATCCAAAATGTAGGAGGTCTATATATGAATTATAATGAAAAAGCGCTTATTTTACATGAAGAAAAAAAGGGCAAGATTGCCATTCAATCAAAGGTACCTGTTAATAATCGAGATGATTTAAGCACAGCTTATACCCCGGGTGTAGCTGAACCTTGTAGAAAGATACATAAAAATCCGGAAGACAGTTACCGATATACAGCCCGAGGCAATATGGTAGCAGTAGTCTCTGACGGCACGGCTGTATTAGGATTGGGAGATATCGGCCCATTGGCAGCTATGCCGGTAATGGAAGGTAAGGCAGTTTTATTTAAAAGCTTTGCTGATGTAGATGCTTTTCCCATCTGCCTGGACACCAAGGATGTAGACGAAATTGTCCGCACCATCGAGTTTATGGCGCCATCCTTTGGTGGCGTAAACCTGGAAGATATTGCAGCTCCTAGATGTTATGAAATAGAAAACCGTTTGCGAAAATCTCTTGATATTCCAGTATTCCATGATGACCAGCATGGCACAGCAGTTGTATGCAGTGCAGCGGTAATCAACGGTTTGAAAATTCTAGGGAAATCCATTGAAAACATAAAGGTTGTTGTAAATGGAATTGGCTCAGCTGGCTCTGCCGTAGCCCGATTGCTTCTCCACCTTGGAGTTAAGGATATGATGCTTTGTGATAAATTTGGAATCCTCTATCCCGGAGATCCTGCAAATGATTTCATGAAAGAAAAACTTGCACAGATCACCAACCCCAATGGAGTAAGGGGTAATTTGGCCGATGCCATGAAAGGTGCTGATATCTTTATTGGTGTTTCCGCACCTAACATCGTAACTGCCGAAATGGTGAAGTCCATGAACACAGATTCCATGCTTATGGCTATGGCTAACCCAGACCCTGAAATTGATCCCGGCGTGGCAAAAGAAGCTGGTGCTCGCATCGTCGGTACTGGTAGATCAGATTATCCCAATCAGGTGAATAATGTATTAGCTTTCCCTGGCATCTTCCGTGGTGCTCTTGATGTTCGCGCATCGGATATAAACGAAGAAATGAAAATTGCAGCTGCTTATGCGATTGCGAATGTAATTTCTCCTGAAGAGCTGTCAGAAACCAACATCCTGCCTGCTGCCTTTGATGAACGAGTAGCCCCTGCAGTAGCGGCTGCTGTTTCTAAAGCAGCTCGTGAAAGCGGAGTAGCACGAATATAAACAAGTAAAAATTAAACCAGTATGTTGCAACTATTAAATCTTGTCATACCGAATTTAATGAGGAATCTGGACAGGAAAGATCCGAGAAGTTGCAAGATACTAGGAATGCTATAGACTATCAATGATTGTAGATGAAGGGTTGGATATAAACAACAATGAGAGAAATTCCTGTATCTGTTATAAGTGAAACCATTGAAAGGCTCTGTATACAAGCCTGCTATCATTTAGGTGACGATGTTAAAAAACTATTGGTAGAGGCGCAAGAGAAAGAAGAATCTCCTTTCGGCTCCCAAATCCTAGGGCAAATATTAGATAATATTGATGCTTCTAAAGAGGAACAACTTCCACTCTGTCAAGATACCGGTATGGCAGTTGTCTTCCTGGAAATTGGACAAGATGTACAAATAAGTGGTGGCAGTCTTGCGGAGGCAGTTAATGAAGGAGTCAGGCAAGGATATCTTAAAGGGTATCTACGCAAATCTGTATTAAGTCCTCTGAAACGAGTAAACACTGGCGATAACACCCCTGCTATTATTCATACAGAAATTGTAGAAGGAGACCAAATGAAGATTACTGTGGCTCCTAAGGGCTTTGGTAGTGAAAACATGAGTCAATTGGTCATGCTTAAACCCGCTGACGGAGTAGAAGGGGTAAAGAAGTTTGTATTGGACACAGTTACCAAAGCTGGTGCAAATCCATGCCCTCCCATTATTTTAGGCATAGGAATCGGAGGAACTATGGAAAAGGCTGCATATATAGCCAAAAAGGCTTTGTTAAGAGAAGCCGGCAAACCAAATCCTGATCAAGAGATGGCTGATTTGGAACAAGAATTACTTGAAAAAATAAATGCAACCGGTATAGGGCCCCAAGGCCTGGGAGGTAGAACCACAGCACTTGCAGTTCATATAGATACCTTCCCTACCCACTTGGCAGGGTTACCAGTGGCAATAAATGTTCAATGCCATGCTGCAAGACATGCGGAGGCTGTGATATGATGACAAAAACGACAAAAAAGTTGCTAACACTACCTGCTGCTGAAAACCAGCTTTTGGAACTTAGAGCTGGCGATATGGTAGAACTATCAGGTACTATACTACCAGGAAGAGATGCGGCACATAAGCGCATGATGGAATACCTGGATAAGGGTGAAGCTTTGCCCTTTGATATAGTAAATCAGGGAATATATTATACCGGACCTTGCCCTGCTGGACCTGGCAAGATTATTGGTTCATGCGGACCTACTACTAGCTATCGCATGGATAGTTACACTCCACGGCTATTAGACTTAGGGCTAACAGTAATGATTGGCAAAGGCCAGCGCAGCCCAGAGGTAATTGAAGCCATGAAGCGAAATGGGGCTGTTTATTTAGCTGCTGTGGGCGGTGCCGGCGCATTAATTGCACAATGTGTAAAAAAAGCGGAGGTTCTAGCTTTCGAAGATTTAGGCCCTGAAGCTGTATATCAGCTTCAAGTAGATAATCTGCCTTTAATAGTAGCTACAGATTCCCTCGGAAATAACTTGTATGAAACAGGACCAAGTGAGTATAAGCTTTAAGCAGGTGTTACCGTTCACAGTAACTTACATTGTTTAAAGGCAATGAATTCTAGAATGTATTTAAATTAAGCAGATTTATACTAGACGTTATAAAGCAAAGAGCCAGTAGGTTGTTTTCACCTAGCTGGCTCTTTGTTCTAAATCAGTCACATAAGACTTAGCCTCTTTAATCTAACTTCTTTCGTTTGGAAATCAACTCTTTAAATTCCGCTTCCAAATTTCGATACTCCGTTGTCCCCTGTTCCACTTCATTAAATTTGCTCAGCACTGCTGATATCCGGTTTTCAAGCAGCATCCGTTCTTCCAGTGTTAGTCCACTTTCTTCCTTAGCAGTACCCAAGTCAGACTCCTGTTGCTTAGCCTGCCTCTCTAAATAATCAGCTAAGCCATATTCTACTCGCTTAATCCTTTGATCCACAAAGACCAAAAGCTTATTGCATATTTTCTCCATCATATATCTGTCATGAGTTATGAGTAATATGGTTCCCTGATAGTCTACCAGAGCCTCCTCTAACTGCTCTCTGGCATATATGTCCAAGTGATTGGTGGGTTCATCCAATATAAGCAGGTCATTTTTATTAACTAGAAGCTTTGCTATCTTTAGCTTAGTTCTTTCCCCCATGCTCAAGGTTTTCAAAGGTTTACTTAGCAGCAATTCATTGAACCCCAGGTTGGCCAACATAGTACGTGTTCTGCCTTCTTCTTTTCTATTTGGCATCTCAAATAAATCCAAAGCCCTATCATCCTTATCTAAATCCGACACATCCTGACTAACATATCCGATGTTCACAGAAGGGGAAACAAAAAGAGTTCCATCTACAGATTCCTGCCCAAGAATTGCTTTTATCAAGGTGGTTTTTCCACAACCATTTGGCCCAAACAACCCAATTCTTTCTCTCCGTCGAATGCTGAAATCACTTTCCTTAAATAAAGTAATCTTACCAAAGGATTTTCGTAGTTGATAAGCTTCCATTACCCGATTCTTGTGAGTTTCTCCTTGCTGAAATTCAAAACTTAGCTTGGGTTCTTTGTCAGGTCTTTTTATTCCGTCTTCTCTTAACTTCTCCAAGCGTTTCACAGTGGATTTGACCTGTTTGTCCATCTTCTTAGCTTTTACTCTGCTATATTCCTTCATGCCCATCTTGTTACCGCTTTGAGAGCCTTTTGTGGAATCCCGATGAGCCTTTGCTGACCAGTCCTTTGTTTGTCTTATTTCTGCCTCGAGCCTATCCTTATATTTCTCTTGAATCCCGTAGGCATGTAATTGGGCTTCATATCGTTTTCTCTTTTCACTTCGGTAAAAAGTATAGTTCCCATTGTATTCTTGGATTTCACCATTTTCGATCTCTAAAATGCGGCTGACAACCTGGTCCAGGAAATACCGGTCATGGGAGATTGTCAGGATGGTACCCGAGTATCCCTTCAATTCGTCAATCAGCCATTGAACTCCCTGATAATCCAAGTGATTGGTAGGCTCATCAAGTACTAATAATTGTGGTTTGCTAGACCATATATGCGCTAATGCAAGCTTGGTTTTTTCGCCACCGCTAAGGGATTCAAATCGTTCTAATTCCCATTGAACCACCTTGTCAGTACCTAATTCACTGGTTATGTGAAGAAAATCGCTGAGCTCAGTTGGCCCATTATTCCCTTCATATAGCTCTTTCATGTATTTAGAGGTATAGTACACCGATTGCCTCAAATACCCAATCTGCACATTCTTTTTATGCCAAACAAGTTCACCACTATCAGCTTGCAGGTTTCCCGTTATAATGTTTGCTAGCGTAGTCTTGCCGC
Source organism: uncultured Eubacteriales bacterium (assembly GCA_964345785.1). GTDB lineage: Bacteria > Bacillota > Clostridia > Caldicoprobacterales > DTU083 > UBA5454. Next base: position 10,701 of record CAYFSR010000007.1, read on the forward strand.
CTCCATTTTTACTAACCAGACCTACCCGTCCTCCTTCTTCCAAGTCAAAACTAACAGACTTTAGCACCGTCTGTAATCCATATTCCTTCTTAATATTTTTGCATTGTAGTAACATATGCTTACCTCCATCTAGCCGGTTATGACAATACTCACAGCCTAAACCGTTACTAATCACCGCCTGTATAATAAATTATAAGTAACGATTATTATTAAGGCAAAATAAAAACTGCTAATGAACAAATGTCCAATAGCAGCTTTGCTTCTTCGATAAGAAATGGAAATAAGGCATGAGACCTCACTTTTACTGTACGACAATTGTTCCTTAGCGCAACGACAGCAGGCATAGCAAATTCAAACAGCTAAAGATAATAGCACAACATACATGAACATGGCTATTATAAAAGCATAATAATAACTTTGCTTAGTACACTATCGCTATATTCAGATTATCTGGCTAAGAAACAAATCCTCATTGCTTTCTCCTTATTTTATATAATGAAATTATTGCATTCTAGAGGAACCTAACAGCACTTTCAAAGGTTTATCTCCATCCTTTACACGTCTTATGTCTGCCCCTAATGCTGTAAGTTTATCTTCAATTCGCTCATAACCCCGATCTATAAAATGTATGTTATGGACCTCAGTTACTCCGCTGGCTATAAGCCCAGCAATAATAAGTGCTGCCCCTGCACGTAAATCAGTGGCAGTAACTGGAGCACCGCTCAAGCCATCTACTCCTTCAAAAATGGCTGTTCTGTCTTCAACCTTTATATTGGCTCCCATTCTTCGAAGTTCTTCTACGTGACGGAACCTATGATCAAACAAGCTTTCATGTATAATGCTGGTACCTTTGGCAACAGAGCATATAACGGAAATTGGTTGTTGAAGGTCCGTAGGAAAACCGGGGTAAGGTAATGTTTTGATATTTACTCTTCTCGGCTTTTGTATTCCTCTTACTCGAATATAGTCATCACCTTCGATAACTTCTATACCCATTTCCAGCAATTTAGCGGTAATGGATTCCATATGCTTTGGAATAACATCAGCTACCACTACGTCGCCAGCTGTAGCAGCTGCAGCGACCATAAAGGTTCCCGCTTCTATTTGATCAGGAATAATGGTGTATTCACAGCCGTTTAAGCGATCTACACCCTTGATACGAATAGTATCGGTACCTGCGCCTTTTACATTGGCACCCATGGAGTTTAGGAAGTTGGCTACGTCTACTACATGAGGTTCCTTGGCTGCGTTGACAATAGTAGTAGAGCCTTCAGCTTTTACTGCAGCAAACATGATATTGATAGTAGCGCCAACACTTACAACATCTAGGTAAACTTCATTGCCTATTAGCTTTTTAGCGCTTGCCTTTACTACACCATGTTCGATTACAACATTGGCTCCAAGTGCTTCAAATCCCTTAATGTGTTGGTCAATGGGTCGAGCCCCAATTTCGCATCCACCTGGTAGGGGGATTTCTGCTTTTCCAAACTTCCCTAACAATACACCAAGCAGGTAATAAGATGCGCGCATCTGTTTTACCATGTCATAGGAAGCTTTATATTGAGTTGCTGTAGAACTCTCAACGTAAGCTTCCCCTCTTTTATTTAAGTTAACCTTTGCACCGATTTCTTTCAATATGTCAGCTAAACAAATTACATCGTCAATATAGGGGAGATTATGAATAGTACAAGGACCGTCTGCAAGCAAGGCTGCCGGTAAAATAGCAACAGCTGCATTTTTCGCTCCCCCTATGCTTACTTTGCCGGTGAGAGGTTTCCCACCTGATATATAAAATTTCTCCAAAAGTATGCCCCTAACCTGGATGGCCGAGGCTTCACCTCCTGAATTCATTAGTAATTGCAACTATGTTGACTATAAAATTAATGTAAAAGTTGCATTTTATTCTTCGTTTTCCATATATTTTCGCTATTTCGTCAATTTCATCTGCAATAAAGTTATAAACTTTGTTGCTCGGATTCATTATAACATAAATGTAAGCAGTGAATCTGCTTACTTCACACCGTTTCAATAAAAACATAGGTGCAAAGTCCCTAGACTTTGTCTCACTTCACGTTTTTATTATAACATAAGTGTAAGCAGTGAATCTGCTTACTTCACACCGTTTCAATAAAAACATAGATGCAAAGTCCCTAGACTTTGTCTCACTTCACGTTTTTATTATAACATGCAAGCATTACGATTGCATTAAGAATTTTTATCAAATTGACGGAAAACCTGCGTCTTGTAAAAAATAAAGTCCACATAAATACTGCAGACTATTATTTTATACACATTCACTTTATTGCCATATTAGCAAGTTTTAATTCAAATATTTTAGAGGATTTCTTGCTGAACCATTAATGCGAACCTCAAAATGTAAGTGAGGGCCAGTGCTGTTACCGGTGTTGCCCATATATCCAATCAGCTGTCCTCTGGAAACAGATGTGCCTGAGGAAACCTTTATTGAGCTTAAGTGAGCATATAAAGTTGTAACCCCTGCTCCATGATCGATTTCAATCCTATTGCCGTAGCCACCTAATCTGCCAGCCGCAGAAACCTTTCCACTCTCAGCTGCATAAACAGGAGTTCCTTTGGAATTAGCAATATCTACGCCTTTATGGAGCCTTCCCCAACGCTGACCGTACCTTGAAGTAATGCGACCATTTGTCGGCCACTTAAACTTTCCATGTCCTCTTGCAATAGAAGCAGCAGTTACTTCCTTTTTGGTTCCCTTAGCAATAATTTTATTAACTGGCTCAAGAACTACATCTTCGGAAATAACCTCTCTATCCTTCTCAACACCATTTACCCTGATAATGTTGGCTTCTACAACCCGCTTACCCTCTTGCCCTTCACGGATTACTTTGCTCTCGTTGGTGTACATGGAATCGTCTGTTTGGGTTTCTGTTTCATAAGGAATACGCTCTTCATACTTTGTAAGCTCTTTGGTAACCACATTCAATATACTCTTTGGATATGAAAGACGAATCACCATTCCATCTCTAAGCTTCTTGGGATCCTTGTCCTCATTCATCTTAACTAAATCATCCATTTTGATTTTATATTCCTGAGAAATTGACCAGAAGGTATCGTCTCCCTTTAAGGTATATTCCTCAACTGTGTCCTGCTTCTTTTCTAGCTCAGCTATTACTTCCTCCATAGCTTGAACCTGGGTTGAAATAACAGGAGTAGCTAGTATTTTTACATCCTCTTGAAACTTAGCATCATCAAGGGAACCCTCATCGCTTAGATATTGGGATTTTACATTATTTAATATTTGCTGTGCTTCTTCTTCGGATTGCAATACCCCTATTGACACATCATCCGCATAGATCGTATAAGCATTAACAAAGATTTTAGCATATTTGCGAAGAGAACCTTCCAATTCTTCCTTTGTAGACAAGTCTTCCCGTAAGATAGTTGTTTCTTCAAATCTTAATACATTACTATCAGCAATTTCCATATTAAAACGTGCAGCAGCTTCATCTAAAATTTCATCCATAATAATTTCAGCGGAAACCTGGTCGCATACGTAACCTGATTCCTTACCATTAAGTAAAACTTTCTGAGCCGTTAAAGTATTTGGTATTGCATCGAGGGATGCGGCTTGAATATTTTGAACTGTTACAGAGGTTAAGAAGAAAACCAATAATACCAATACGCCCATTTGTCTTAGGCTAGCTTGACAAATTGTAATATTCTTGCACTTGCTACTTATGTTTTCCCAGATAGGCTGTTGTTTTAGCTTATGGGTAATGCTTGTACACTTGGATACTAGCTTTTTTACTGCAGGATTTTGGAAAATTCTCATAAAGGTACTCCTTTGTCGGTTCTATATTTCAACGCCTTATATTATATACCAGCTTGTACACAATTATTACAAATGTGTTACAGAATTGTTTATTCGACGTTGAAATTAAAAATCCTGCCTTAATATAAAATTAATTTTATTTAATTGTTTTTTATTTAAAATAAGTGGTATTTTATACTAAGTTATGCTAATTATGATCATACAGCCATGCATCAAAGTGTTCCTGCCACTTCAATCCAGACACCTGATTGAAGGCTTGGATCAGATTTGATTTACCTGCATTTTGAAATTGATTATCTCTGTAATATTTCTGTAATCCTTGAAAAAACTTTTCATTGCCCATTTCCTCACGAAGGGAATGAAATAGCATAGCGCCTTTTCCGTAAACCAGCATGTCATAAAAGGTCCAGTCTACAAACTCATAAATTGGACGGTGAATGGTTTCATCTAAAATTCCAAGACTCCAATAAGAGGAATGAATATTATACTTCCCTTCTCCTATAAGATTTTGATAAATCTCCTGTTCCTTCTTCTCACTGTAACGATTACCATAATATAGCACTGTAGAGTATTCTGTCAATCCTTCATCCATCCAGGCATCAGTTATCTGATTGTTGCCTACTAGCCCGTACCACCATTGATGTGCTGTTTCATGAACCGTTACCAGCTCCAAATAACCGATATTATGATTTTGATAAAGACCATGGTCCAACATAATCAAATTGGGATATTCCATGCCTCCTATGTAAAAATCAGACTCAACCACAGCAAACTGGGAATATGGGTATTCTCCAAAGGCTTCATTAAAATAAGCCAGGGATTCAGCAGCATAGTCAAGAGCCTTCTCGCCATAGCCTGCTGTATAATAATATGAAGTAATCAATGTTTTACCAACTTTTTTCGATGCGGTTTCAAATGTATCGCTGGCTAACCAAGCGAAATCTCGAACCGCAGGGGCCTGAATCCGCCAACTAATTTTCCCTGCTTCTTTTTTCTTATTTTTCACCTCACCAGTTGCTGCAAGTATATAGTCTTCCGGAGCTTTAACCGTCACCTTATAGGAGACACCATTTCCGGTGTACTTCCGAAGCTACGTCTAAGCATGAATTTATTATCTAGGTTTGAAACTATGTCTACTACAGGAGCAAAATCCAGATTAACGCCAGCTGCTGCTAATTCTCTCCCTATAACCCAACCTGTAGCCTTTGTTAATTTCAGGTCCTCAAAGCTCCCAACTTTTCTTGCATCAGGTATGGGTGTTTTTCCAGATGGCAGTCGTGTCACTGAACCGCCTTCTTCATCCATAGCAATCCATATTGGAAAAGAGTATTCTTGATTATATTCTTTAAGTTTCCGAGTTAACAGATACAGCTCTTCAAAGTTTTCATAATTCCTTTTATAAAGAACCATTCCGCCTACTTTATGATCCTTTATCATCTCTTCTGCCTGTTCATTATTGTTATATCCCACAATCAGCAGCTGACCTAGCTTTTCTTCAATTGTCATGCTGTCCAGCAGCAACATTGCCGGATCCACTGTTGGACTAGGAGTCGGTGTAGGAGCTGGCTTTTCTGTAGGTTCTAGAGAAGAAAAGTCAGAAGGAGGAAACCTTCCTTCTGACTTTTCTCCTATCGGTTCTTGGGATAACAGACTGCAACCAGTGATTAGCAGTATTAGGCAAATATTTATCATTATAGCAAAAACCTTTTTGTACAAAATGGAATCTACCTCCAAAATTTATAGCTTCCATTAAGTATTGCCATACTGAGGACAATTTAAAACTTATAGCTTGCTCCATTTCTTTCACTTCACTATAAGCCAAGCAGTACAGTAGCAATCTGGAAATAAACCAGCAGCGCAACAGCATCAACGATAGTTGTAATCATAGGACCAGCCATAATTGCTGGATCAAGTTGAAGCTTCTTAGCAATCATAGGTAGAGAGCCACCCACAACCTTGGCCAATATGATAGTAACTAGCAAGCTTATGCTAACAGTCAATCCTACCCATATACCAACCCCATCAAAAATATAAACTCGCATAGTATTAACAACTGCCATAGTAATACCAATGATTATTCCAATACGAAATTCTTTCCAAACTACTTTTCCCAAATCCTTTAATTGGATTTCTCCCAATGCTAGTCCTCGAATAATCATGGTGGAAGATTGGGAACCTGCATTTCCTGCGGAGTCCATCAACATTGGGATATAGGATGCCAAAATTACAACGGTTGCAAGTATATCCTCAAATTTTTTTATAATTCTGCTTGTAAAAGTAGCAGAAATCATGAGAATCAACAACCATACAACTCGATTCTTAGCCAGAGTCCTTACATCGGTTTTCAGATATTCTGTTTCTGATGGTTCCATAGCCGCCATAACCTGGAAGTCTTCCGTATTCTCTTGCTCTATCATTTGGATTATGTCGTCGACAGTAATAATACCTACTAGCCTATTTTCCATATCTACTACTGGCATAGCAAGAAGACCATACTTTCTAAACAGGTTACCGATTTCCTCCTGGTCCATATGAGTATCACAGGAAATTAAGTTGGTATCCATAATATCTGCAACAGCAACACTAGCATCATTCAATATCAAGGTTCGCAGGTGGATAATTCCCTCTAGCTTTCTATAATTGTCCGTCACATAGCAGATATCAATGGTTTCCTTATCTACTCCAATTTTCTGAATACGTTCTATGGCTTGCTTAACAGTCATTTCTTTCTTAAGATCTACATATTCAATGGTCATCAAACTTCCAGCAGAATCTTCAGGGTACTGTAAAAACTGGTTGATTAGTTTCCTTTTATCCTCATTAGCATTCTTTAGAACCTTCTGCACTACATTAGCTGGCATTTCCTCTAAAATATCCACTGTATCGTCCATAAAGAGATTGTCGAGAATGTGTTTGATTTCCTTGTCTGTAATAGATTCAATGATAAATTGCTGCTGATCCGAAGAAATATAGGAGAAAACTTCCACAGATATTTCCTTGGGTAGCAAACGAAAAATGATTAGGGTCTTTTCACCTTCCAAATCATCTAGGAGCTGTGCAATATCAACTACGTTAAGCTCAATGATTTCCTCCCGAATTTGTGCAAACTTACCTTCTTGAATTGCGGTTTCAATAAAATTAATTAAGTTGTCCATTTTAATCGAGCCCTCCTTAGGAAGAGCCTCAGCTATCTATGACAGTAGTCCGGGCTCTTCTTATTTCATATTTTTTTGATTGTCTTTTCCGTTCAGGTATAGGACTAGAGTCCAAGCCCGTCACCATCCTTTCGCTTATTGAAATTTTACTCACTGTTACATTATATACCCTTCCAAGCTTTTATCAAAATTATTTTTAAAAAGTAGTTGACATTAATCGGCAGGTGTTATATAGTTAGTTACATAAGTGATTAACCGCTTAAGCATTAGACCAAATTAAATACTCAATGATATAGACAGAAAAGAACAAGAAAGATGTATCGTAACGGAAAGGAGGAACCACATGCTAATCCAATTCAATAGCGAAAAACCAATCTACATCCAGCTAGCTGAAGGCCTGGAAGATGCGATTTTAAATGAAGCTTTTGAGGAAGAAACTCAGATACCTTCCACAACCGAGCTGTCTGTAATGTACAAAATCAATCCTGCAACGGCATTAAAGGGCATCAATATGCTGGTTGATGATGAAATTCTATATAAGAAAAGAGGGATTGGAATGTTTGTAACAGCTGGTGCCAAAGATAAAATTTTTCGTAAAAGAAAACGCAGCTTTTATGATAGCTACATTTTAGCACTATTAACCGAAGCAGAAAAGTTAGGTATAGATCGGAACGAAATCATTAACATGATAGAAAGAGGGTATGACAAGTGAGTTATATTGAAGTTCAAAATATTAGTATGCACTTTGGCTCAACTGTAGCCTTGAATAATGTAGATATTTCATTGAAGAAAAATAAAATTTACGGTCTCTTAGGGAGAAACGGTGCAGGTAAATCTACACTATTAAATCTAATGACCAACAAATTGTTCCCTACAAACGGTAAAATCCTGATGAACGGGGAGCCTGTTCAGGAAAATGATAGAATATTGTCTCGTATCTACTGTATGTCGGAGAAAACTATGTATCCCGAGTCGATGAAAGTGAACGCCGCTTACCAGTGGACAAAGAAGTTTTACCCAAATTTTGATATGAAATATGCGATGAATCTTTCTCAAAAATTTGGATTAAACACCAAAAAGGCAATTAAGAACTTGTCAACAGGCTATACCTCAATTTTTAAAATTGTTATTGCTTTATCCTGCAATGCAGAGACGATATTGTTAGATGAACCCATACTTGGCCTGGATGCCTTTCACAGGGACCTGTTTTACAGGGAACTTCTCACTAATTACAGCAATAATCCCAGAACTATCGTAATATCCACCCATTTAATTGAAGAAGCAGCCGACATCATTGAAGAGGTCATCATTTTGAAAGAAGGAGAAGTGCTGTTACAACAAAGCGTGGAGGAAGTTTTAAGTAAGGGTTATACAATTTCCGGCCCTGCAGGGAAAGTAGATGCCTATATCGCTGGAAAACAGGCAATCGGATCTGACAGCATGGGCGGCTTAAAATCCGCGTACTTGTTTGACAAGGCACCGGATGGTCCATTACCTGAGGGCTTGGAAATATCAAAACTGGATTTACAAAAGTTGTTTATTCATCTGACGAATTCTTAAGGAGGGGTTGACTATGAACTTTAAAAATATGTATGCTTATAATCTTTATGAAAATAAAAAATCACTGACAATATTCTACGGAGTTATTATAGGTATTTATTTAATGGTAATGACAACGCATTTGCTTTTTGATGCAGATTCTTCAATAGGCGGTATGGAGATGTCATCCATTATATTTTTATTTATCGTAGGATTGAATTCCTTTAAGTCCAACTTTCACTTCGGTCTTACTAACGGTGTATCCAGAAAAACACAATTTCGCAGTGCTGCAGCAGCTGTAGTTACTGTAGCAGTTATTATGGCTGTACTGGACATTGTAATTTCAAGTATTGCGAAGATTTTCATTCCATCAAGTACCCTATACCTGACATTATATGAGGCACGATATAGTAATTTGACCCAATTGTCGTTTATGAACCATGTACAGATAATAGTAGAACAGCTCCTTTGGAGTGCAGCATTATATTCTATGGCTGGTATGCTTGGATATTGTATCAACTTGATTTACTATCGCAGCAGCCTCATTATGAAATGGATTGTATCTGTAATTCCATTCCTGCTTCTGTTTGTTGTATTTCCTTATGTAGAAACTATTACCCAAGGAGCTGTTTCACGATTTATCGGTAACTTTTTCTCAATAACACTGGGCTTCGCAGGGCAAACCACCAATCCCTTAATAGCGGTAATGAGTTTCATCATTGGATACCTTATATTTGGAGCTATTTCATTCTTGCTTATACGTCGTGCAGTAGTTAAACAATGATAAACAATAGATGATTACTAAAGCGGATTGTCTAAACTGATAAAGAACCACCTCTCAATTGAAAGGTGGTTCTTTATCAGTTTTATAATTACTTACAGGTACTAGAAAGTAGGTCGTTTCTATATTATAATGAATTTGAGTAGTATATAGCAGTTAATTGTTAGTAGTTAGTGCATTAATATAATCGACAAGAGGTATTGATGTTTATGAAGGGTCTCAGGAATAAGGTGTTTTTCCCTCTCTGTCAGGGGGAGCATAGAAAAAGCCAAATTCTTTTTATTTTTGATGGAATTTTGATTAATGCTGCTGTTACTTTAACAACAGGCTTTTTTCTATCAGGATATTTGGTGACCTTAAAAGCAGATGATTTCCTTGTAGGTATTCTAAATAGCGCTCCTACCTGGTCACTTATTATATCTCTGTTTTCTTTCCTCATATTTGAAAGAATGGAGACAAGAAAAACTTTACTGATCACCATGAATATGGTGTCAAGATTTCTAAAGTGCTCCATAGTATACCTTCCCTTTCTAATTAAGGACAATACCACCTTAATATATTTAACCACCATTATGGTAATAACCAGTAATCTGATTTGGAGCATATATAGTGTCGGTGTTATGGTTTGGATGATTAGTCTGTTGCCAAATAATCAGACGAAGAGCCGCTATATCTATCTTCGCATGTTCTGGCTTCGGGTTTCTTTCACAGTATTCTCACTTGCCATGGGCTTACTCCTCGACCTTTTCAACAAGAGCTTAACAGGTTTTGTGATAGTCTTCACCGTAAGCCTTATATTATCCCTTGCGGACGCTATAGTATTAATGAATGTTCATGAACCGAAAAACAAGGTACATAAATCCACCAAAAAGGTTGACATAAGTTCCTTCCTGGAGCCCCTTATAACTAAGGAATACAGACAATTTCTGTTATTTATATTTGCTTATTACTTCAGTCTGTCATTGTCAAGCTCTTTTACATCACTTTATCAGATAAGATATTTAGAGTTGAATTATAGTGTGATATCTGTAATTTACACAGTGTCATATATAAACATGATCATAGGTACAAGACTTTGGGATCGTATTGAAACAAAGAAAGGCCTATACTTTGTGTTGGGAGCTAGCGCTTTATTAATGGCATCAGAGTTTTTCCTTTATGGATTTATGACCCAAAAAACCCTGCTATTGTTTTTAGTTACGCCATTTTTAGCGGGGCTTGGCAATAGCGGCTTTAATGTTGCTACAGTAAATTATCGCTATAGTCTAATGCCGGAAGATGGGCAAAAGACGATTTATGAAGGCTGGTATGGTGCCGCAATGGGGCTTGGCTCGTTGCTTGGCCCCACTGCAGGCAGTATGATTCGTAGCTTGATACCTAGCTTTACAAATTCCGTATTTCAATATAGCGGCTATCAAATCATGTATCTAATATCCTTTGTATTAGCTTCTTTAGCTGTTTACCTCAAGTTTTTCCGCTCTCGTGGGCTGGGTGAAAGCGAATCAATTACTATCAATAATTCTATTAGTGATTAAAGAAGTTTTTGCTCAAACATCCAGTTAACAGCTCTTGCAAGGGTTTCCTCTGGTGTATAACGAGCTGTATATCCAAGGAGACGCTTAGCTTTAGAAATATCAGGTTGCATATGTCCATAGAAATGCCACCAGTAGCCGATACCTGGGCTGATATCCTTTATGTAGTGATCCCAGGAGACCTTTTCTATAGGTATATCAACGCCGTAGATATCGGAATAGATACTTACAAACTGTGATGCAGTTACCGAATAATCAGAACCAACATTGAAAATCTGTCCTGCAGCAGCTGTACGATTATTTACAGCTAAAGCAAAAAGATTGGCAATATCCTTAGCGTCGCAGGGCCCAATTAAAGCTTCCGGTCCGTCTGGAAGATAAACTGTCTTACCTTCCTTAAGCGCTTTATGAACTTCTATGTCTCTTCCGCCCAGAGTCTCTAACGGAATTTTCCCTGGACCGCAGATGTTTGGCGGCATTATAGCGGTAAAAACTGCACGGTGTTTACCCGAATCACCTATCATTTCTTGAATCTCAATATAACGTTTTTCATATCCCTCAGAAAAGCACTTTTCCTGGCGTATTTCAGGTGTAGGTACAACATGTGGATACCCGAACATCCAGAGTGAGCCACAAGCTATTACATGAGATGCTGTGTCGCGAAAGGCTTTGTAGGTATTGTAGGCTGTTCCAGGAAAATCAATTACTACCTCATATCGATCTTTGGCCAATTCTTTCAAGCTTTCTAGGTCAGCAGTATTGCATGTGACTCTTTGTACGTTGAATAGTGGTGAATCTTCTGGAATTACAGTTTTACCACGGCAGCCAATAACCACATCATGACCCTGCTCTATGAGCTGCTGCACTAAAAATGTACCAACATGACCAGTTCCACCAATTACCAATATTTTCATCATTCTTTCTCTCCTTTTGTCTTAAGTTTTATTTTCACTAAGATAGCTTCTTATAATTGTTCTATTGATTCTTCCCATCACACCTTCTTATGTAAACCGTATATAAAATAGAATTAAACATTAATGTCTACTGATATCGCTTAATAAAATCAAAAACTACTTTACGATACTTATCCGGATCAGTTGCTAAAGCCTTGGCGTGGGCAGCTTTAGGTACCAAATATAATTCCTTGGGTTCTGGTTTTGCCTCATGCATTTTCACACTCATATCCGGTGGAACATAATCATCCTCACTGCCATGAATGAATAGTATAGGTTTTTTAACCTTTTTAACTGCTTCCAAGCAATTTGCATCAGTTAGTCGGAAGCCAGCCCTTAACCTAACAACCAAGCCTACAACACGCATGACTGTTTGCAGCTTTATATTGTATTCTACCCTCATGCGGTATAACAATTGATCCAATATTGTAGAATAGGGACAGTCTGCTATATAAAAATCAGCCTTACCGCCCATGCCTGCATACAAAATTGTTATAGCAGCTCCCATCGACTCTCCATGGATTCCCAGCTTGCCATGGAATCTCTTCTTTTCTTCCAACCAATCCACTACAGTTTGCATATCATATTTCTCATAATATCCATATGAGGTAAATTTCCCTCCACTGTTTCCATGGCGGCGATGATCGTAAATTAGGCAATGATAACCTTCCTCATAAAAGATACGCATATACTTTATGGAAGTGATATGAGATACTGTTACACCATGAGAGAATATCATAGTTCCTTTTGCTTCTCCTTGTACTGGAATATATTCAGCATAAAGGTTGTAACCATACCTTGATGGAATCCAATACTGCTCTTTATTCAGTAGCTCATACCATTCCAAGCTGTAGGGATCATCTTCTATACTAATCTCATTCAACTCTTCCTCACTATGAGTTTTGTTATTGATAATAAGGTTAGAAAAATGCCAAGACACAGCAAACACTATAGCTAATATGACAATAATAATAGCGAATATTAATTTGAAAGGACTATAATTATCTACAATGCTTTGTACAATCTTTAAATATATATAAGCAACTACACTATTTATTATCAAGTTATCCCTCCAGTATCTATAAACCACGTACTACAACAATAAGTTGAAGTACTAGACTATTTATACACTTGTTTAGTATTTCTTATCATTAAAGGAAGTATAAAAAATATTCCCACGGCATTATGTAGAATCACTTGTTAACATTCATTCTATAGGGAAATGTAATATTTTACCACACCATTATACTACCTTAATATGGAATAATTATATTACAGCATGTACGACAAGCATAAGCAGTTGGATAATCAGGCTTTAATTGCATTGCAGAAGGTGGCAAGGGAATTGCTCCGCTCTGTTTCATTGCATTTTTTGTATACAATATAGGAACTTTATTACCCTGTGGCGAAAAGTAGTTTCCACCTCGACTTCTCAAAGTGCCTCTTTCCAACACATCTCCACAGTATGGGCATTCCATTATATTTTCTCCCCTCTACTTAGCTATTTTAATTTCCTCTACTTCGAAATCGCTTTCGGCCATCATATCCATCTTTTGAATCAACTCAAGCCCTTTTGAGTAGAGCAAGGATTGAGTGTTATTAGTTCTTGGAGAGCAGCTACTTAGCAGAATTAATACGAGCATACATACGGCTATAACAGTTAACTATTACTCCGACAACGTAAAGTATTGTTACCATTTTTATGCCCTCCCTATTTTTAGTGCGAACAACTAATCAGCATTAAAATGCTTTTTCAGCATGTAAATCTTATTATCATATTGCTCATCTGAAAAGTATCCCATCTCTTTGAGTTCTTCTAATATCAGTTTATATTTCTGGTATTGTTTATTTGCTTGTTTATTGTCGTGTTTCTTTTGATATAGTTCAATAATTTCTTCAAGTTCAGTGTTACTCAAAACATATATATCTCGTAAATTGACTAATCCATAACTTTCTTTGTAAGTATCGGCATCATCCTGTTTACTCAGCAATGGATTTATAGCTAATCTTACTGCAAGATATATTATAATAAACAAAAGAATAGAATAGAATATCCCAAAATTATTTCCATATCCTTTATCCACCTTCCTGCTAATAGTTTGCTAAAAATGATAATAACCTAGGGCTAATCATCACAGCATATTAATGAAGAAAACGACACTAATCCCTTTTGTTCTTATCTGTAACTTTGTAATACAGCATCCTAACTACTACCTCTTTCGAACCTTTACACTAATATTATTTGAATTATGACTAGACAAAAGCTGCAAATCAAAAGAATAATGTTCCAACCATCGAAAACTGGTTTCTGTAAGTCCGGAGACATATAAAAACCCTTTGCGTATAACATCTCGTCATTGTTCAGTAAGATCCGCCTATGGTCATACCCTTTAGGCATCGAATAGTTGATTTCCTTCATTATCGACATTAGCGGGCTATATAGATCCTTAAGCTTAACATAATAAGCTGATGCGTCTAGTTTCTCATAGCCCCGTTCAAAAAATGGAATTACAAATCGCCAACCCTTCTCATATGTTGGCCAGCTTTTTATACCATACTTATAATTTCTTGTATCAAATATTCTTATCATATATGTTTTTCCTGCATCGAGAGTAAGTAATGGCTCTAAATTATCATCCGGTTCTGAATAGTAACTAATAGATTGTTTTAACACAAAGTCATTGGGCATGACTATGGGAGCTTCAGCAAAAGGAGAATATAACCGATAAATATAATCATCGATGAAATCCTCTTTTGAAATGGGGATTTGTTCCTGGTAAGGTTCATCAGAGTTTATAATAAACTTGCTTTCCAGGTTATTGTTTTCCCATATGATAATGCCTATTCTTACAATTACAGATAAGAATAAGAGTGCAGCCAGAATTATTATTTTCATTTTTTTGATTCTTTTAACTAAACCCATCTTCATCCCCCCCAAACTTTAGGTTGGATCCCCTGATAGACCTGCTTTTGCTGTGAGAAACTTAGCCAAAATGCCTTACCTGAATTATACCACAATAACCATAAATTACAATCAATTAGCATTCCCCTGTCACAAACTAATCTGTGTGATTAAGTCACAGTAAAAGTAAAATATCTTTTCTATAATAAGGTTAATGTTAATAAAGGAAACAGAGATGAAAAATAATTATGAAGGATGGTTTATATGGAATATTTAAAAGTTGAATTTCCTGGTGGTCTAAGAGTGGATGCAAATTTAAGAGGACATACTATTTGTACTGATCAGCCAACAACATCCGGTGGAGAAGACAGTGCACCTTCCCCTTTTGAGCTCTTCTTAGCATCTATAGCTACATGTGCAGGAATATACGCATTAGGTTTTTGCAATAGTAAAGGCATTTCCGCAGAGGGAATGAGTATCTCAATGGATCTTGAAAATGATGCTAATAGTGGTTTGGTAAGTAAAGTATCGTTAAATCTAAAAGTACCAGAAGATTTTCCAAAGAAATACGAGAGTGCAATAATAAAATCTATGGATTTATGTACAGTTAAAAAACATCTTCATAACCCGCCTGATTTTGAAATCACAACAAGCAAAGAGTAATTGGATAGGATAGGATGTTTCCTATCCTTAATTACTACCGCAATTTCTCTTCACTTAGTGAACTTTCTATACAAATAACAGCTCATCTACGTCTAAAACCTTTATCTTTTTATTTGAAAGTCTTTTAATTAATCCAGCTTCTTCAAACTCATTTAACTTCCTACTTACTGTCTCAGGTGTTGTTCCTAGATAAGAAGCCATGTCTTTCTTTGACATTGGCAGCTCAACTACTGTAGAATCTTCACTTTCCAAGCTCTCGACAATAAACATGGCAATTCTCGTATCTACCTTTTCGGTAGCATATCTGGTTTGTTGTTTTTCTGAAGTTTCAATTCTATTGGAAAACTCATTTAATAGTTTTAATGCTATTGTAGGGTATTCTAACAAGAACTCTTGTAAGTCTTTCCTATTTATGGTACAGCACTCGGTATCCATTGTAGCTTCGGCAAACCTTCCATAGCTGCCCTCTCTAAATAATGCCAACTCACCAGTAAACTCACCTGGATTTAAGAATGCAATTAACTGTTCCTTACCTGTAGCTGAAAGACGATATAGTTTTACCCTGCCTCTCCGTACTACATACAGGGTATCTGATTCATCCCCGGCACTATAAATTATTTCACCTTTTTTGAACTTAGCCTCTTTGATTCTAGGCATGATCTTTTCCATTTGATCCTCATTTAAATGACTAAATATAGGAACCATGGTTAGACAATACTTGCTCAATTTACATACACCGCCTTAATAATTAGTACCTGATATATCTTCTACCCAAGATTAAGTACCCTGACATATTTCTTACTTTCTCAAAATTTTTTCCATTGCTTTACCCTTAGCCAACTCATCGATTAGCTTATCTAAATAGCGAATTTCCTGCATCAAAGATTCTTCGATGTCCTCAACACGGACACCGCAAACTACACCTTTGATTAATGACCGCGATGGGTTCAGCTGGGGAGCCTTCCTAAAGAAGGTCTCAAAATCTATCTCTTTTTCTATTTGTATTTCTAATTCCTCCTGGCTATACCCTGATAACCAACGGATAATCTCATCGACTTCTACTTTTGTACGTCCTTTTTTCTCTGCCTTCGCAACATACATTGGATAAACCTTTGCGAAGCTCATTGCATATATACGGTGTTCTGCCACAATTAATCCTCTCTTCCATGATTTTATTGTTTTCTACCAATATAACTATACCCCATATAAGCTCTACTACACTATCTGAAAGCTAGGAAAAGGATTTGCTTACTATATCACTTAATAAGATTTCTCCTTAGCAATCTTTCATATAATTCCCATAGAGCTGTCTTCTGGTCATGAAAGTATACTAATTTTTCGGCTTCATCGTAGGGAAGCCACCTGAATTGTTTATGTTCTTCAGATAGCTTTATTTCACCATCATAAGGTATAGCAAAGAAATACATAGGTATGACAATTACATCCTTACCCCACAATTGTTGAGTCTTTGAGCTAAATATGCAGGTAGGCAAATAGGCCTCGGTATCTAGCTTATACATTGGCAAACTATCGCTGATGCCAGCCTCTTCAAATACTTCTCTTCTAGCACCAGCTTCAATGGTTTCGCCTTCTTCTACTCCGCCGCTAATACCCTGCCACCATAAATCGTTATCTGCTCTCTGAAAAATCGCAAACTCATATACACCGTTAGATTTAATTCTATATAAATAGACATGGATTTGTTTAGGCAGTCTTGACATAATGACCTCCTATATGTTTTCTACAAATTATACCCTTAACTAAAAGCTATTACTACTATAATTTGCCGGGGTAGCCGGATGTGGCACAGCATAAAATGCAGATATCTTGCCCATTATAACCACCTTCCTTTTCCTCTAGACTTATTCCTATTTCCATTAACATCATACCACACAAAAAGAAAAATAAGCTTTAGAGTACCGGCAACCTCATTGTAAATAATGAACCCTTTCCTATACCTGGACTACTAGCGGTGACTTCCCCATCATGTAATTCCATATAATCTTTCACTATGGCTAGACCTAATCCAACCCCCATATTATGAAAAGCATTTGATGCTTTATTATCCTGCTTGAATGGCTCAAAAATCACTGGCAGCATTTCTGGACTTATTCCTATTCCGTTATCTTGTATTTCTACAATTGCATATTTCTCATCTGAACATAATGAAATACTGACAGTGCCATTCTCTTTTGTGAATTTAAGCGCGTTTTTTAAAACATTGACAATACACTGTGTAATACGCAGTGGATCGCCATTCACAGCAATTGGTTTATCACATATGTATTTTAATAGTTGTTTACTCTTTTTCTCGAATTGAGGCATTATATCTAATACAGCATCATTAATAATTGTATTTAGACTGACAACTTCCTTATTCAATACTACCTTTTTCTGTATTATCCGTGTTATATCAAGTAAATCCTCCACCAGTTTGGACAAGTGATCAGATTGACGCTTTAAAACTTTTATTATCTTTTCTGTTTCTTCACTTTGATTTATTAATTCCAGTAGTCCAATCCCACTAAGAATAGTAGCTACCGGTTCCTTATTTCATGGGAAAGCAAGCTGATAAATTCGTCTTTATTTTTGTCTGATTTTTCTAGCTCAGATACCAGAGCAAGTGCTTTTTTCTCGCTATCTCTTAGTTCTTCCTCTGCCTTCTTTAGTTTAGTGATATCCCTGAAAGCAGCTAAGGCCCCTAGATGCTGGCCTTCTTCATCCATTAAAGACGCTCCGCTGACTTTAACCCAAATTGAACTTCCGTCTTTCCTTTTTAGTTTGGTTTGATATCGACTTGAATTTCCTTTCTTTCGTTCTTCCCATACATCATACCCTTTATGCAACCATTCATCATCGACGAGCTCCTTCCAATGCCTCCCAATTAACTCTTCCTGATTGTAACCTAACATACTTGCTGTTCCCTCGTTGACCTCGATTAAATGGCCATATTTATCTATCCACCAAAAACCATCGTTAGATGTTTCAAAGAGTTTGCGATACTTGGCTTCACTTTCTCTTAAGGCCTTCTCCGCTTTCTCCTTTTCCTTGTACTCGCTGATATTAGTATGTATAATAGCAAATTTACCTGGCTCACCAAGGGGAATCGTAAGTACATCAAACCAACATCCAAGAGAATTGTTAAACATCTCAAACCTATCTACTTTGCCTGCCTTTAAAATTTCTTCACACTTAATAAACCATTCAGGTTCAATATTAGAAGGAAAATCCGTGGCTCTCTTACCTGGAAACATTTGATTGTCATACCCCAAAAAGCTTGCATATACGGAGTTTACAGCTAAATACTCATAATCGATTGGCTCACCTATATCATTGTAAATTAATTTAACAACTTGTATTCCTTCTGATATGTTGTCAAGCAATGTTTGATGGTATTTGTTGTGTTGACCACGTTCATCCATTAGAATTTCCCCTTTAAATTCAATATTATCGGTTGATAGTGTATCTAAATAGATTGAGGTTGTGATTCATCTATTATTGCTTGTCTATATTTATCTTATAGTAAATTATTCCATTGTACAAGACCTTAGTTTTGTATTGTTGCTTATACCTCAGTTTTAAAGCCTAAAAGTGAAAAAAACCCCCTGACTCACTAAAAACAACGAGTTTGCGGGCCTTGTATTTTACCTAGATACCTAGCACATTGCCAATACGATTAACAAGTACGTTGCACCATATCGCACTGAATAATTATTCTTCGCGCCTTGGTGGTCTCGGTCCATAAAATTGATAATAGTCTACTTTTATTCTACCATTATATAGCTTGCGCTTTCTATCTGCCTTACGTCCGAATATACGCTCAAAGTTCTTGTTAGAGGTTAGGACATAAAAGGACCATGTATCTAGATCTCTACACACTTCAGCTAATTCCTTATACAAAGCCTCTGCTTCCCGCACTTCCCCAAGTCTCTCCCCATAAGGTGGATTGGTGATGATACAACCGTATTTCTTCTTTGAACTAATTTCCTTTAAGGGCAGGGTTTGAAATGCAACAAACTCCTCTACTCCGGCTAACTCAGCATTTTGTCTGGCTGTTCTTAGAACTCTGCCATCTATGTCTGAAGCTAAAATACGAAATTCTCTGGTTCTATCTATAGCATCCTCTGCTTCCTCTCTAGCCTTGTCCCAAACAGCCTTAGGCATAAAAGGCCATTCCTCTGAATCGAACTGGCGCCTTAACCCTGGTGCCATGTTACGACCTATCATTGCCGCTTCAATGGCTATAGTTCCTGAACCACACATGGGATCCAGCAAGAGACGATCTGGATTCCAAAAACTTAAGTCTACCATGGCAGAAGCTAAAGTTTCCTTTAATGGTGCACCGCCTGCTGTTTCACGATAACCTCGTTTATGTAGCCCTGCCCCACTAGTGTCTATGGTAAGAGTAGCTATGTCCTTTAATAAGCCAACCTCAATTGTAAATCTGGGACCATCTTCTTCAAACCAATCCCTTTTATATTTCTGCTTCATCTTCTCCACAATGGCCTTTTTCACAATAGCCTGACAATCGGGAACACTGAACAAACCGGATTTTATAGATTTGCCTTGTACCGGGAAGTTGGCATTCTCAGGTAGAATATCTCCCCAGGGCAGAGCTTTAGTACGCTCAAAAAGCTCTTCAAAGCTGGTGGCAGGAAATTCGCCCATTCTTATAAAAACTCTATCTGCAGAGCGAAGCCACAGGTTGCAACGACTAATAGCTTCCTCATCACCTTTAAAAATTACCCTTGCATTTTCTGTTGTAACATCTTCATATCCCAGCTTCTTAACTTCCCTGGCCACAATGGATTCCAGACCAAAGGTAGCGGTAGCAATTAAATCATATTGTCCCAAAGTACTCCTCCTAATTACCAACTCTATTTCCTAATCAATCTTAATCTTTAATTCAGTGCTATTATATCATTATATTACCTTGCATATCCAAATCCAAACAAATTCTGTAATAAAAAAGCCCTGAAATAATTATATTTCAAGGCTTTTTTATGGAGCTGGTGATGGGACTCGAACCCGCAACCTGCTGATTACAAATCAGCTGCTCTGCCAATTGAGCTACACCAGCATTTGGCGACCCGGAACGGGCTCGAACCGTCGACCTCCAGCGTGACAGGCTGGCATTCTAACCAACTGAACTACCGGGCCAAATGGAAAGTCAGAACCCAGAGCTCGTTTGTCTCCAAACCCTAACCTTCGTGGTAATGCTTATGGTGACCCCTAGGAGATTCGAACTCCTGTTACCGCCGTGAAAGGGCGGTGTCTTAACCGCTTGACCAAGGGGCCGATTATTGGTGACCCATCGGCGATTCGAACGCCGGACACCTTGATTAAAAGTCAAGTGCTCTACCGACTGAGCTAATGGGTCAAGAACGAACAAATAATATAATACAACAGGAATTCGGTTATGTCAACAAGAAAATTTTACTGGTGTCAAACAAATGTTTGTCCACAGACTTATCCACATTTGGCACAACTTATCCACAGAGCTAACAGTAGTCGTTATAAAAGCTCTTCCAAAAATGGAAGAGCTCTACTAAAAATATTTAGCAGTATTATTTGTTACTTAGATAATCATTCAGGGTCTTAATAAGCTCGTCTGCTGAAATGCCATGTACTGCGGCTGCATCTTCGATGCTTTCGCCAGTTGCGGATGGGCATCCCAAACAATGCATTCCATACTGCATAAATATAGGAGCTGTGCCTCGGTCTACTCTTAAGGCTTCAGCAATAGTCATCTCTTTGGTGATAGTTGCCATTTGCATAACCTCCTTCTCTTTCACTCATCTTATAATACTATTACTATCTACTTTTAGCAAGTCATTTATACAAAATTGTTTACCAATTTGTTAACCTAAAACCTGCAAAGTAGCCATTAATAAAGGGCTTATGCATATTTATCCCATGAAGTTCTCTATTGAAATAATCCCCTGATATGATAAGATAATTAATACAAATATAAATATTTCCGAGTCGACAGATAGAATGGATATAGTGTATTCTACAAGGAAACGGTACTATACAAAGGATTGATGTTTTGTGTCTCTATGCAAGTTTTCAGATAGTTTTCAGATATTCGATATTACCCCAGTGGAAAATCTTTTTCTACAAGAGTTTATGCTCAAAGCTCCAGGTGAATTTGTTAAGGTATACCTCTATGGCTTAATGCAATGCTACCGTCATAATAGTACGGAAAATAATCTAGAGGCTTTTTCTCATGCTCTTGGCATGAATACCGATACCATAGAAAATGCCTTTCACTATTGGGCAAGGCAAGGTATCTTACATTTTGAGAAAGATGCCAATCAAAAAATAGCCATTGAATTCTACAACATTAAGGATGTCCTATACAATAAAGGATTGGACAGCGATAATGGCATCTATAAGTATAAGGATTTTAATCAGAATCTACAGATTATTTTTGATACTCGCTTACTGACCCCTCAAGACTATCTTCGCATCTACGATTGGATCGAAGTACTTAATCTTCCAATGGAAGTTGTTTTGATGATGGTTCAGTTTTATGTTTCGAGAATGGGCAAGAAAATACATATCAATTACTTGGACAAGGTAGCAACCAGTTGGGCGAAAGACGGTATTAACACCTTACAAAAAGCAGAGGAATATATTCAATCCAATGATTCCTGCTTTAAAGATACCATAGCAGTACTGAAGTATTTAGGTATCCATCGCTCTCCTTCCCAAGCTGAGCTAGAGCTGTATAAAAAATGGCAGGGATGGGGCTTTGACTTAAACGCTATTTTGCTGGCCTGCAGGGAAACCACTAAAGTGCAATCCCCTACCTTTGGTTACCTGGATAAAATTCTGGCCAATATGCAAAAGCAAGATGTGACCACAAGCCAAGAAGTGAAACAACATCTATATAAACAGGATGACAGCCATACACAAATCAAGGAAGTATATTTTCAATTGGGTTACAAAAACAACGTGCCCACACCTGTCCATTTGTCTATGTATAAAGAGTGGACAGAAAAGTATGGTATGAGCCATGATCTCGTGCTGTTAGCTTGTAAACAATGTGTTCGAAAGAGAACCACCACCTTTGAACACTTGGATGACCTTCTTAAGCAGTGGTCCGATGAAGGCTTTAGTAACGTTACGGATGTTAAAAATTACCTGGCACAAAGGAAATCCATGGATAATGAGATAAAGGCCGTAATGGAGCGTGCTGGTGAATCTCGAAATATCACAGCTACTGATCGTAAGCTTTATCAACAATGGACAGAAACTTGGAGCATGTCCTTTGAAGTTGTTTTACTGGCTGCGGAATACTCCATCATGTCCAAAGAAAAAATGCCCTTCCTAAACAAAATACTTAGCGACTGGCATAGCAAAGGTATCAATACAATAAGGGAAGGCAAAGAAGATCACCAGCGCCACTTGAGAGCCATGGAGCTGATGAAACAAGGTACAGGAACAGATTCAGGATTAAAGAAGCAGTTGGACTTTAACAAGTTTCCCCAACATGCTTATTCCGATGAAGATTTAGAAAATCTTTTTGAAAATATTGAGAAACAGTAGGGCTAAAGATGAAAGACAGGCTGTTAAATGAAATCTTAAGAGAATATGACACTTACCGTTTGGAGCAAAGGGAAGCCTTAAAGCTTCGTGAGGCAGAGGTTCATTCTGCCATACCGGAGCTGGCACAGTTGCGCCAATCCGCGGTGACTTCATTTGCCGACAAGGCTCGTGCCCTTATAATGAACCCCCAACTGGAAAATGCAGAAGAGCCTATTGATGAAGATCGCTTGGTCACGCTAAAAGAAAAAGAAACCGCCCTTCTTGTAGAGAACGGTTATCCTGAGGACTATCTTTCTCCACGTTATCGTTGCTCTGTCTGCCAGGACACTGGATATGTAGGTGACTTGGTAAAGGAAAAATGCGGCTGCCTGATACAGCGGCTAGTTGACCGTTCCTATCGTTTTTCCGAGTTATCTGGTCTGGATAAGGAAAACTTTGATACCTTCGACTCCAATGTTTTCCCCAATGTTCCCATACCTGCTAAGGGCGGAGCTCAGATAACCCAGAAAGAATATATGGAACAGTTGAGAGCGCTCCTATGGGAATACCAGGAGGCTTATCCTGAAAATCCAAGAAAGAACCTCCTATTCACTGGCAAAACCGGTTTAGGCAAAACTTTTCTGTTGAATTGCCTAGCCAAGTCAATCCTGGATAAAGGACATACAGTTCTTAAGATTACCTCTTATAACCTTTTTGAACATCTTTTTAAGAACGCCTTCAGAAACAGCTCTGAAGACTCCTTATTGGTGAAGGATGGTATATTTGAAGTAGATACCCTTATCATAGATGACCTGGGAACGGAAACTCGCCGTAACAACTTCACAGCTGAAGAACTGTTTAATATCTTGAATGAGCGTTATTTACAGCGGAAGCACACCTTTCTATCTACCAATCTGTCTCTAACCGATTTACGGGAATACTATTCAGATAGGGTAACTTCTCGCTTGTTTGATACCCAAAACACCATTATACTGCAATTTCTAGGACAGGATATCAGGCTAAAAACTAAGCGTTAATAATCCTCACGATGTCTTTCATAGGTTGCAAATTTGGTATACTGACCTAGCCATACTAATTCTACAGTTCCCGTGGGACCGTTTCTCTGTTTGGCAATTATGGCCTCAGCAATATTCTGCTTCTCAGTATCAGGGTTGTAGTATTCATCACGGTACAAGAATACGACTAAGTCGGCATCCTGTTCAATGGCACCGGATTCCCTTAGGTCACTAAGCATAGGCCTGTGGTCTTGCCTAGCCTCAGGTCCCCGGCTAAGCTGAGATAATGCCACTACAGGAACCTGTAATTCTCTGGCCAAGGCCTTTAGAGAGCGGGAAATTTCAGATACCTCTTGCTGTCTGGATTCAGTTTTCCCTCGCCCTGACATTAGCTGAAGATAGTCAATTACAACCATGCCAATATTATGCTCCATCTTAAGCCTTCTGGCCTTGGAACGCACTTCCATGGCTGTTACGCCTGGTGTGTCATCAATAAAGATGGGAGCCTGAGATAGAGGTGTTGCCGCGTTAACCAGCTTTACCCAATCTTCTTCTGTTAGGTCACCTGTACGAACCTTCTGCAGTTCTACATTGGCCTCGCTGCTTAACATACGCTGTGCCAACTGGTCCTTAGCCATTTCCAAGCTAAAAATTGCCACGGGGACTTTATAACGAACAGCGGCATTTTGGGCGATATTCATAGCAAAACTAGTTTTACCCATAGACGGCCTAGCAGCAATTAAAACAAAGTCCGAAGGATTCAAACCTGATGTACGCATATCAAAATCCCTAAACCCGGTGGGAACCCCTGTGATCTTACCTTTATTTTTTGACATCTCCTCAATCTTCGAATATGTTTCAAGAAGGATAGTTTTTATAGATTCAAAGGATTGCTTGTTTTTCTTCTGAGAAATATCAAATATCTTTTTTTCTGCATGGTCAATTATGATATCCATGTCCTCGGAAGCTTCATAGCTTTCCTTGATTATCTCATTGGATGCATTAATCAGTTTGCGAAGTATTGACTTCTCTTCTATAATTCGAACGTAATAACGTACATTAGCAGTACTAGGCACCGACATAGACAAGTCGGAAATATAAGTTCCACCTCCTACGGCTTCCAAAGAACCTCTTTGTCGCAGAGCTTCTGCCAGGGTCACCAAATCAACTGGCTTACCCTGGTCATAGGTGTCTAAAATAGCTTCATATATTTCCTTATGTGCGTCTGAGTAAAAATCCTCACCCTGTAAAACCTCAGATGCAGCTGCTACAGCTTCCTTGTCCAAAAGCATTGAGCCTAGCACAGATTGCTCAGCATCCAGGTTATGGGGAGGAATACGTTGTGCCTGCATTATGGGATCCATTATCCCAATCCCCCTTATTCATTTCCTAGTATAATTCTATAAAAGCAGCTGATTTGTAATCAGCTGCTCTCTCTAAATCACTTGTACTTATGCTTCTACTACCTTTACATTGAGCTTTGTCCCAACTTCAGGGTAAACCTTAACTTCCAGTTGGAATTCACCTAAACTGCGGATGGGCTCTGGCAGCACAATTTTCTTTCTGTCTATAATAACCTTATGGTCTTTCTTCATTATATCAGCAATTTCCTTGTTAGTAACGGAACCAAAAAGCTTCCCATTTTCGCCACTCTTAGCCTTAACAACAACTTCAAGCTTGGAAATACTTTCAGCCAACTTCTTAGCTTCCTCTAACTCGTCTTGCCTTTTCCTGTCAGCTGCATCTTGTTTATTTTGCAGATCGCTCATATTTGCAGCATTGGCTTCAATGGCCAGGTTATTGGGGAACAGGTAATTACGTGCGTAGCCGTCTTTGGCGTTTACCACATCACCTTTCTTTCCATGTCCTTTCACATCTTCCAATAAAATAACCTTCATTATTTGTCACCTTCCTTTAAATATTCGTTTATTGCGTCTACTACCCGCTGTCTCGCTTCTTTCATGGTAATATCCTCAAGCTGAGCACCTGCCATGGTCAAATGACCACCGCCACCCAGCTTTTCTAAAATTACCTGCATGTTTATACTGCCCAAGGATCGACCGCTAATCATAACACCTTCAGGAGTGGAGCAAAGCACGATGGATGCAGTAATTCCTTTAATATTTAACAAATTATCTGCAGCCTGTGCAGCCACTAGCTGAGCGTTAGGGGTATTGGGCGGGCATTCAGATATGGCGATACCAGGTTTTATCATTTGCGCTCTCTTTACTGTCTCAGATCTGCTGGCATAGGTATCCATATCATCCTGGAATAACTGGCGTACTGCAGTGGGGTCAGCTCCTGCTCTACGCAAATATGAGGCCGCCTCATAGGTGCGTACACCGGTTTTAAATATAAAGTTCTTTGTATCCATGGTGATGCCTGCTAATAGAGCATCTGCCTCCAGAGGTTCAATACGGATGCGATCATCAAAATATTGTATTACCTCGGTAATCAGCTCGCTGGCTGATGAGGCATAGGGCTCAAGGTAGGAAAGCGTTGCATTTTCAATGGATTCTGCCCCTCTTCTATGGTGATCGAATACTACAATTCGTTCTGCCTTCTCCAATAGCTCTGGCGCTTCAGTAAAGCTGGGACGATGAGTATCCACCACAACAAGCAGGGAATCTTTATTGATTCGATTTAATGCATCTTCAGTACGGATAAACAATCCTTCATAGATTTCCTTTTCCTGAAGCTTCTTAATTAGAGAGTCTACAGAAACATTGGACTTATCCAGCACAATATGAGCATTCTTTCCTGCAAACTTAGCACAACGGTATATTCCTAGTGCAGAACCAATGGAGTCTATATCCGGACCCTCATGGCTCATTATAAACACTTCTGATGAATGTTCAATCAACTCTCTAAGAGCATTGGCTATGACTCGGGATTTCACCTTGGTTCGCTTCTCAACCCCTTGACTTCTGCCCCCGTAGAAAAACAACTTGGTTCCCTGCTTTACAACAGCCTGATCTCCACCACGGCCTAAAGCTAGCTCTAATGCAGAAAGGGCACTGCTATTAGCAAGGTAAGGGGTATCTGCACCTTGACCTACACCAATGCTAAGGGTAACAGGGATTTTATTGCCTAAGCTTATATCCCTTATTTGATCCAGAACCTGAAACTTTCTCTTGCGTACTTTCTCCAGTTCCTGCTCTTCCATAACTACCATATATTTTTCATGATCGTGTTTTATCCACCCGGCATTTATATCCTTAGCCCAATGTGCTATTCGGGATTCAATTTCCGCAAGCACCGCCGGCCTTTTAGTACTTTCCGTGTTAGAGATAACCTCATCATAATTATCTACTACAATATGAGCGAAAACAGTTTTCTTCGCTTGATACAAGGTTTTTATACGGTAATCTTCTGTAATATCCAACCAGTATATCAAGTAAATGGCCTTGTCCTTTGAGCTTATTGAATTAGTTCGGACCGTTGACCATAATAATCTGTACCATTTTCCCTGATAATTAAGTTCGGGGATAGTTCCTTCATTACCTGCTTTAAGCTGATTTAGAGGAAACTGTGGAATATAATCCTGAATTTTGCGATCTAAAAGCTTATTTCCATCCATCAACAATCTGAATTGAGGATTATACCAGGTAATTGTCCCATCGGGTTCGATGACCATTAAAGGCATAGGAATACTTAATACTGCATTTTTCGTAGCCCAATCAATATCCTCAGATAGGTTTTCAAGATAGCTGTTAAATTCTTCTTTCCTCTGATGCACCATTCTCCAATTATAAAACAAGAGGACCAGAAATAAAGCCAGAGCCAGGCCACCTATCCAGTAATCAAATTGAAATAAGATGAGCACAAAAACCAATATGATGGCCAGATATATTCTAGATTCAGGCAGGTTCCATTTTTTAAAATGTTTTCTCATGGATGCCTCCTATTTTCCATTCTTAAATAAAAATTTGTTACGGTATCTTATCCGCAGGTGGAACAATTGATCCAACAAGCCTATAAACGGAAGGATGGTGCCTAGGAGCAGAAATATTAGTATTATGAGCACCCATCGCACAACTGCTGGGACATTTCCTGCTTTGAGAAAGAACCATAGCATGGACAGCCCCATGACCAAGAACAAAAATGAAATCAGGGCTGTTATAGTAAAATGAACTACCTCAAACCTGGGAATACCTAAGTTTCGTCCCATAAAGGAAACAAGCATCAAGATTACGAGACCAAAAGCCATTCCCTTGGGAAGAGTCCACTCCTCAAATCGGCGCACTGCTGAAGTTTCATAGTTAAATCGTTTCATAACCAATCGAATGATTAGAAACAGCGCCACACCATATGCCAAGGAGGAAAGTACAATAACAGCTGGCACAGTGTTCTTCATCTCTGCAATAAAGAAATCCACCAACTGTTCAGCAGTAGTAAAGTTTTGAAAAAGACCCCATTGATGATATAGGTTCAGTAGCTGATTGGTATCTACAATTCCGCTGGTAAAGCTCTGTCGAAACGAGCTCCATACTGCATCGAAAGCTGACTGACCGTTAATCCATGCATATGTTATTAAATATAGTACTTGAGAAAGTAAAACACTGCCTGATGAAAGTAGAACATACTCATAAAAATTAGCTCTTTTACCAAGTCTTTTAATCAATCCTGCAATTAAAATAATTGGCAGGAGTAGAAAGATTATACTTAGAATAGGTTGAAGAAAATACATTGCACACCTCGTTTTTATTACAATTGCATCCTGTTCAGCACAGGTAATCAATTTCTCTAAATCGTTTAATCGATATCATCTTGATATCGGGGATAAGACCCCAGATGCTTATAATAGGTACTCAGGGCTTGAACCGAACTTAGCGCGCGTGAAGCCCCTTCTTCCTCTGCATGACCTTCAAAATCCACATAAAATAGATATTGCCCTAAACGGGTACGCATAGGTCGGGATTCAATTCGTGTCAGGTTAATGCCCCACCTGGCAAAGATGTCTAGGGCTTGCAACAAACTCCCGGGTTCATCATTGACGGAAAATACAATTGAAGTCTTATCCTGCCCTGTTGGCTTGATGGAATTTCGGGATAAAACTACAAAACGGGTACAATTGTTGGGATGATCCTCAATGTTTTCCTGCAGCACCTGAAGTCCAAATATTTCAGCTGCTCTTTTGTTGGCAATGGCTGCCACAGGCTGGGCACTTTCCTTTGCCTCCCTAGCACCAGCTGCCGTGCTATTGGACGAATGCACTGGTACTCCGGGAAACTCCTTCTGTAAAAAACGCCTGCATTGGGCCAACGCTTGGGGATGAGATACAATCTGAAGAATATCCTCTTTCTTTACACCTAGCTTGGCTACCAGACATTGGTGAATGGGTATAATTCTTTCCCCAATAATTCTTAAATTAACATCGTGGGCCAGCATGTCTATGGTTACATTAACAGTTCCTTCGATAACATTCTCTATAGGCACTACTCCGAAGTCTAAATCACCTTCTTGGACTGCCATGATCAGGCCTGGAACATCCCTATAATCAACCAGCTCTCCTGGATAGTCCTCTTGCAAAACTAATGCAGCCTGCTCCGTAAAAGTACCGGCAGGGCCTAAATATCCGATTTTGTGCATATTTCCCCACCTTGTTTTCATAATCAATATATTAATATTATATGCATAGCCTGCCTTTGTCAATGCAACAATTCAGCTCAGCTACGGGATGATACACGGGATGCGGGTGGACGGTGATACTAGATGCTGGATACTAGATACTAGTAAAACGGAAAGTAGGGGCAGACGACCCTGTCTGCCCTGCAAA
>CAYFSR010000008.1:0-13098 GCA_964345785.1 uncultured Eubacteriales bacterium
GTTGTACAAATTATAGTGATTTTAAAAGTCTGATGTGAATACTACTATATATAAATAGTAATTTATTATTACACCATAAATAGAGAAAAGGTGGTGTGTATGGTTAACAGTATAATCCAAATGAAGAACATTTCCAAAAGCTTTCCCGGTGTAAAGGCATTAGATGATGTATCCTTCTATCTTAACGTAGGCGAAGCCCATGCATTGGTCGGTGAAAACGGTGCGGGTAAATCAACTCTAATGAAGATACTCTCCGGCATTTATACAAAGGATTCTGGCACTATTTTAATGAACAACGAGGAAGTTAGTATTAACAACGTTAGAGATGCTCAGGACCTGGGAATTATTATGATTCACCAGGATTTGAATCTAATGAATCATCTCACAGTAGCTGAAAACATATTTATCGGTCGAGAGTTCAAGAAAACGATGCCACTTTTTCTTGATTCCAAAACTCAAAACGAGAAAAGCCGCGAGATCTTTGCCAGGCTTAACTTGGAAATTGACCCAACAGTTAAAGTTGGAGATTTATCAGTTGCAAAGCAGCAAATGGTGGAAATAGCAAAAGCGCTTTCCTATGATTCTAAAATCCTAATTATGGATGAACCTACTTCATCCCTTACTGATAGTGAAATTGAAGATTTATTTCGTGTGGTTCGCACTTTAAAGGAAGAAGGCAGGTCCATAATATATATTTCTCACCGCTTGGAAGAGTTAAAGCAGATCACCGACAGAATTACAGTAATGAGAGATGGTCTTTATATCGATACTGTCCAAACTCAAGAGGCGGATATTGATGAGGTCATAAAAATGATGGTAGGCAGAGAGATATTTGCTGAAAAGCAAGACGAGCTTAAAAACAAAGAAGCTCCCATGGCATTACAGGTCGAGAATCTAAATGCAGGAAAAATGGTCCAGGATGTTTCATTCCATGTGAGACAAGGTGAAATCCTTGGCTTCGCCGGTCTAGTTGGAGCAGGAAGAACCGAAGTGGCCAAGGCAATCTTTGCTGCTGAAAAATACGAATCAGGTGACATATATATACACGGAAGTAAAGTAAAAATCAAAACACCAAGTGATGCAGTAAAAGCTGGGCTGGCATATCTTTCCGAGGACCGAAGACAGTTTGGACTTGCATTGGGATTAAATGTAGACGAAAATATTTCACTAGCAGATATGGAAGAGTTCTCTTCATTGGGTTTTATTAAGTTTAACAAGTCTGAGCGAAACTCTCAAAAGCAAAAAGAAGTGTTGGATATAAAAACACCTTCACTAAAACAAAAAGCAAAATTCTTATCTGGAGGTAATCAGCAGAAGGTTGTCCTAGCAAAATGGCTGACTCGAAATTCCGATATTATCATTTTTGATGAACCTATTCGCGGTATTGATGTCGGAGCCAAAAACGAAATTTATAAGCTTCTTAACGAACTTGCAGATCAAGGAAAAGCAATCATAGTAATTTCTTCAGAATTACCTGAGATTATTCGTGTATGCAATCGGGTTTTAGTCATGTGCGAAGGTAGAATTACCGGAGAGGCAGTAGGAGAAGACATAAACCAAAATCAGATTATGCAATATGCAGTTAACAGGAATATCAAGAATTGGAGGCGCACATCATAATGAAAGCTAATATAATAAACAAAGGAAAGCTGTTTCCAAAAAAAGAAATGTCACATCTAATTATTATCTTCGGAATATTCATTCTGTTGATTCTGTTTTTCACCATTATAAACCCCAATTACCTAAGCTACAATAACGTCATGACTATACTATTATCTACCTGTGTTAACGGGCTGCTTGCACTCGGTGTTTCATTTGTTATTCTTACAGGTGGTATCGATATTTCTGTAGGTAGTGTAATGACCTTTTCCAGTGTAATGAGTGGAATTGCATTAACCAGATGGGGCTTTCCATTGCCCTTGGCAATATTTTTCGGGTTTCTTGTTGGAGCCTGTTGCGGGGCAATAAATGGCTTTGCAGTAGCAAAGATGTTTCTGCCTCCCTTTATAGCCACCATGGCAATGCAAATGGTCACCAAAGGACTTTCTTTGGTCGTATCAGGGATCAAACCTGTATATTTCACATCTGCTCCAGGCTATCAAAACATTGCAACTGGCAATTTCTTGGGTATAAAAGGGTTCTACAATGCAATTATTATACTAATTATATTTGCCGTTTTAGCCTATATGCTTTTTTCCAAGACCCTTATAGGTAGATATGCGCTTTCAATCGGTTCCAATGAAGAAGCAACCAGATTATCTGGTGTTAAGGTTGACCGTTGGAAAATTGGAATCTACTCTCTGTGCGGCTTATTTGCTGGCTTTGCAGGTCTAATAATGTCATCCCGTCTTAATTCAGCCCAACCACAACTTGGCGTGGGTTATGAACTAGAAGCCATTGCAGCTGCAGTTATAGGAGGCAACTCTCTAAATGGTGGTGAAGGAAGCATAACGGGAACTATAATTGGCGCACTTATCATAAGCTCTCTTACCAACGGGTTGAGAATCTTGTCAGTTTCCACCGAGCTTCAATCAGCAATAGTAGGGGTTGTTCTCGCTTTGGCTGTATACTTTGACAAGGTAAGAAGAAAAAAAGCTCAATAATGTAATATGTTAAGCTAACACCCTATTCTACAGGGTTTAGTATAAAACAAACATAATGTTAAGGGGGAATCAAGATGAAGAAAAGACTATTGGTGTTTGGATTGATAATATCCATTCTAGCGCTTTCAATTGGATGTCAACCAACAAACAAACAAACAGATGATGAGCCATATATTGCATTAATAGCCCTAGGTTATGGACACCAATTTTGGCAAGCTGTAAAGCAAGGTGCAGAAAAAGCCGCCGAGGATTACAATGTGCGGATCACCTTTGAGGGCCCAGAGCAGGAAACAATGGTAGACAAGCAAGTTGACATGTTAAAGACTGCTCTTGCCAACGACCCAGTTGCAGTCGCTATGGCGGCTATTGACACAGAATCCGTTGCAGGTATTCTTCAAGAAGCTAAGAGAAAAGGCATAAGAGTAGTTGGCTTTGACGCTGGTGTTGGTGAACAAGAATCTGAGGCACATTGTTCAACCGATAACTGGGAAGCTGGGGCTCTTACAGC
Source organism: uncultured Eubacteriales bacterium (assembly GCA_964345785.1). Lineage (GTDB taxonomy): Bacteria > Bacillota > Clostridia > Caldicoprobacterales > DTU083 > UBA5454. The sequence continues at coordinate 3,112 of CAYFSR010000008.1, forward strand.
GGAAAATGTAGGTAGGATTTTGAACGGGAAAGGTAAGATTGGCATAGTTGGCCACTCCCAAACCGTCATCGATGCTGTGAAAAGGGTAGACGGCTTCAAAGAAAAGATTCAAAAAGATTATCCTGATATAGAAATTCTTGATATTCAGTATGGTGAAGGGGATCACTTAAGATCTGCTGAAATTACCAAGGGCATGTTGCAGGCACATCCTGATATAGAGTTAATCTATACATCAAATGAAGGTGCTTGTGTTGGCGCATTTAATGGTTTAAGAGAAGCAGGCAAAATTAATGAAGTTAAACTAGTAGGCTTCGACTCTTCTGCCGCTATGAAGGAAGGAATCGCCTCTGGAGAAATCATTGGTGCAATTACTCAGGATCCTGTTGGCATGGGATACAAAACAGTCGAAGCTGCAGTGAAGTTAATCAAAGGTGAAGAAGTAGAATCATTTATTGACACAGGCTGCTACTGGTATGATGCAGATAATATGGAAGAAGACCATATTGCACCACTTCTATATGATTAATAAAGTTCATATGGAGTAACAAACAGAAAAACTAGAATAACACAAGAGCCCGGTATGAAACATACTGGGCTCATTTTGATCAATATTACTCTTAAAGAATCTTAACTATCTATACATTTTTCGTAAGATTGGTACGCTCCGCCTTATTTAATGCCACTAAATAAGAGCTACCATCATACCGCTGACTTTCATTCAATCATTAGCTTCATTCCACATATCTTTTAATACCTTTACAAATGATCTCGTAGATGTCAAATCATATTTTACCATTGTACAAGTAAAAAACCGTTCCAACTGAAAGTATCAACCGGTAGTTAGTTATAATTGTTCTCCTCTGCATTTACCCAGATATTCCCGATGACCGAATCGGTAATGAGTTGAACAATATGGTTAAATACAAACAGGATTGGTGCTAAAGTATAGGAGGAGAAATAATTATTCCAAATCAAGATCGAGGATGTCATGGTTTTTTCAGCACTGCAAAAAACAAGAGCCGGCACATCCTCTCTCTTTAGCTTCATTATCCTTGAATAAATGTAACCTATGAAAGCCACCAACATATGAAGGACGAAAGCAAAAATCACCACACGTAAAACTATGCCGTAATTGCCCTCCAATTGTGGAGCTGCTGTAGATGCACCAATCATAACAAACATCAACACCACCAGGTTGGCAGCAGGCTTACGTATCTTATTGATATATTTCATCTGATTTTTGAAAACATACTTTACTATCTGGGCAACAATAATCGGCACAATGACTACCATGACTAAATTAAGAATCATTTCTCCGGTATTAAATGTAATATTACTTTCCATGGAGAAAACGCCATTAAGTATTATAGGGCTTATGAAAACAGAAAGAAAATTATTAAATACTGTTATAATAATTGCGAGAGGTACATTACCGCCAGCAGCCATTGTCAGGATAATAGCTGAGGAAACCGTACTTGCTTGAGTGGATAATATCATAGTGCCTACAAACATATCTTCATTTCCCGGAAATAGCAATTTACTAAAAAAGAACGCTAAAAGAGGAAATATGATAAAGGTCATCACTGATGAGAATGCTATAGTTTTATATTCTTTTAAGCTGCTTTTAACATTTTCAAAGGAAAGTGCCAAGCCTGAGACAAACATAGCGAGGAAAGTTAGAACAGAGCTCATACCGATTTCCTTTATAAATTGACCAGGCTGAGGAAAAATAATCGATAAGACCATAATGCATACTATTATAAAGGTAAATGTATATTTAGAGGCAGGTTTTTTAGATTTCAACTAATATCATCAACTTTCTTTTGATCTGTAGACATGCAGATATAATACCATACACCACATCATATTATCAATGCACTATTTTGTAAAAGCCAAGTTGTGTCACTATACACTATTGCTTTTTAAGCATATTTCAAGTAGACTTTTTATAGGCAAAAAGACACTAATAGACATAATTTTGGAGGGGCTGATATTTTGGATAACAAAACAAATGATTTTGCGCAATGCACTGTTGAAGGATATTTAGAACGTATAGCTTATAAAGGACCTTTGGACAACAGCTATAAAACTTTGGCTGCCTTGCAGGAGGCTCATCTGAAGACAGTACCTTATGAAAACTTGGATATCAGATATGGTGTTCCTCTTTCCCTGGAAATCCCGGACCTTTATCATAAGATTGTTATCCAGAGACGTGGAGGCTACTGCTTTGAATCAAATGCTCTGTTTCGTTGGCTCTTATTGGAGTTAGGCTTTCCTGTAACAAGCTATATGGCGAGATTCCTAAGAGACGAGGTAGGTATTCCCATGCGCAGACATCAAGTTCTCAGGGTGGAAACAGAAGACGGATATTCCTACATCTGTGATGTTGGTGTGGGTGGAAATATCCCAACCTGGCCATATCCTCTGGTACTAGATGAGGTTTATCATCAGGATAATGGCTCATATCGTCTGCAGAAGGATGACTTTTTAGGTTGGGTGTTGGAAGAGATTCGACAAGACCAATGGTCGCAACTATATTCCTTCACTGAAGAAGTACAGCTCCCCATAGATTTCATCATGCCAAGCTTCTGGTGTGAATATTCACCTGATTCGCCTTTTACTCAGCGCACCATGGTATCCCTCCGTACGACAGAGGGTCGAGTTACCGTAGCAGATGAGGAATTTCGAATTTTCACCGAAGACGGTGTTGAAACCTTTACTCCAGAAAGCGAAGAAGAATTCCGCAGCGCTCTCGAGAAGTATTTCGGAATTGTGTTAGACATATAAGCATTGCATGCCGCTGAAGTGATTTACCCTTTAATTAGGGGTTCTTTCGGCGGTTTATTATATCCTTTGCCATTATATGGCTCTAACTTTGCAAGCCATACTTTTTCCATCTGTTGAAGCTCCCATTTAACGTCCATATCCGATTCCTGCTTCTTATCCTCCAGCACAGAATATGAGAAAGCCTCCTCACCAAGCTCATTCCAATCCTCTTGTAATTCTGCATTAGGATGCCTTCCCATATCTAACTGCATCTTTATGGTTAGCCATTTGTTTTTTAAGTTAGCAAATGAACTGATAAAAATTTTACCGTTCACATTGTTTTTTATCTGATAAACTCCCATCATAGTATCCATTTGTTTATATGAATCGATAAGTTCTTTGCGCTTGCTCTTTTCCATATTATTTTCCCACCTAACGTGCTATTTTGTTGAGTATCCTAGTACCCTGCTTCCTTTAGCAATCTGGACAATACTCGAAGTCGTTCTCCAATTAGCTCTCCATCTTTGCTAAGCGCTTGCGAGAACAGTTCAATGTCTTCATCTATCATTGGACTATCAGTGCAAACCTCAACCTTCATGGCATCTCCCTGCAAACCAATTCTGTCAATATCGGGATTTTGCGGATCATACATTTTTGGGTATCGGTACGCTTCCTGAAAATATAAGATAGTGCGACATGACAATATTGCAAGATCAAGAACCCGATGAATTGGTAGTTCTTCTGATTGTCGAGACCACTTTTCACCTGTATGCCTCCAGACCTTTGCAGAAATATCTACTTTGCCCCGGTCGTTCCATTGAGCCAGCCCCATCGAAAGGCCTTTCGCATCTGTATCGTATGCCTGACGCCCGTCTATATTCTCATAATTCTCTGAAACTATTACTGGTTTATGCTTTAGTGTTGTAGGTATTTTCATGTTAATTGCCTCTTTCTCGCACTATATTTTTTTAATTCACTAGTCTCACACTGCTAATTTACTAATCTACTAATTTACTAAATTACTAGTTAAACAACTCAAACTTTAGCATGACCATATGAAAAAGTCAACCATAGTAAATTTTCACCATAGTAAATTTTCGACCTGAGCTAATAGCGAACAGACTACCTATTGGTGGGCATCCTAATATGGGATAATGATCATATAGCAGTTGTTATGGAAGCACGAGAACCGTCCCCTCTGCTTCCTCTGCTTCATCCGCCTTGTTGCTTGCAACAGAATCTCGTGACTTTAGTCATGAGAGGTTCAAAATAGGGATTGACGCCAGATGTAGTAAGTGGTAATATTTTTAGTACAAGATGTAGTATTTTTTGTGCTAATTTAATATATAGAATCATACAGGTGCCTATACAAAAGTATAGGGTTAAAAGGGAAGCAGGTGGAATTCCTGCACGGTCCCGCCGCTGTAATGGGGAGATTTCCACATAGTCCACTGGAGAGATCCGGGAAGGAGTGGAACTCTGTGAACCAGAGTCAGAAGACCTACCTGCTTGATGCACCAAACTCTACGGACGATAGAGGGTGTAAGATGCTAAGAATATTATTTTTCAGCAGCCTCTTGACACTTTGTCAGGAGGCTTTAATATTAATGAACATGGATAGAAGAAAGGGTTGGGTACCATGATTACTAAAATACGAAAAAGAGATGGAAGAGAAGTACCTTTTAATATCGAAAAAATAACAAATGCCATTTTCAAAGCTATAAATGCAACCGGGGAGAAAGGCGATAACGACCCGCTTTCACTGGCAGAAAAGGTAGTAATACATATTGAATCAACCCAAGGCAGCAAAATTCCAAGTGTAGAAGAAATACAGGACGCTGTTGAAAAAGTACTTATAGAATCAGGATATGCACATACTGCAAAGTCATTTATTCTATACAGAGCTGAAAGAACCCGTGTCCGCGAAATGAATACCCGCTTGATGAAAGTATATGAAGATCTCACCTTCAAGGAAGCAAAAGATAACGATGTGAAGCGCGAGAATGCTAATATTGACGGCGATACCGCCATGGGCACAATGCTCAAATATGGTTCTGAAGGTGCTAAACAGTTTAATGAAATATTCGTGCTTAAACCTGAGCATTCTCTTGCCCACAAAGAAGGAGATATACATATTCATGATATGGATTTCTTAACCTTAACCACAACCTGCTGTCAGATAGATATAGATAAGTTGTTTGAGAACGGATTCAGCACTGGCCATGGGTATTTACGAGAACCAAACGACATTCAAAGTTATTCTGCCCTTGCTTGTATTGCCATACAATCGAACCAAAATGATCAGCACGGTGGACAAAGTATACCTAATTTTGATTACAGTATGTCTAAGGGAGTTGCTAAAACCTATAGTAAGCTCTACAAGCAGAACCTTGCAAAAGCATTGAATCTACTTGCCAATGTAGAGGATGCTGCATTAAAGGTTAAAGAAATTAGTGAGAGTATTCAAGAAGAGTTTAATCTGCTTCCCTCCATTAGCAATCTGGAGATATACTGTGAGTATGAGGCTAAGATTCTTATGGGCTTAGTAAAGGATGAATCCATAGTTCAAAAGGCGCAGGCATTTGCTATTGAAAATGCGGAAGTTGAGATAAATAGAGCTACGTATCAAGCAATGGAAGCTTTTGTTCATAACCTTAATACCATGCACAGTAGAGCTGGTGCCCAAATTCCCTTTAGTTCCATCAATTATGGTACTGATATTTCTCCCGAAGGTAGATTGGTCGTTAAAAATCTATTACTGGCAACTGAAGCGGGACTGGGAAATGGTGAGACCCCTATCTTCCCTATTCATATATTTAAGGTAAAAGAGGGCGTAAATTACAATCCCGGGGATCCAAATTATGATTTATTTCAGTTAGCCTGCAGAGTTAGTGCTAAAAGACTATTCCCCAATTTCTCCTTTATAGATGCCCCATTTAATATGCAATATTATAAGCCTGGCCAGCCTGAAACGGAGATAGCTTATATGGGTTGTCGCACCCGTGTAATTGGTAATGTATATGATCCTTCGAGGGAAATCACAAATGGGAGGGGTAATTTGAGCTTTACAAGCATCAACCTGCCTAGAATTGGATTAGCAAGCAATAAGGATATAAATAGCTTTTACAAAGAACTCGACAGCAAAATTTATCTTGTAATTGACCAACTTCTCGAAAGATTTGAGATTCAAGCAAGGAAAAAGGTAAAAAACTTCCCCTTTCTTATGGGACAAGGTATATGGCTAGACTCAGACCAGTTGGGGCCTGAGGATGAAATCAGAGAAGTATTGAAGCATGGGAGCTTATCTGTAGGTTTCATCGGCCTGGCTGAATGCCTTAAAGCCTTAACAGGAAAGCATCATGGAGAAAGTGAAGATTCTCAGAAGCTGGGTTTGGATATCGTTAGACATATGAGGAAGCGTATGGATGAAGCTAGTCAAAAATATGGGTTAAACTTCACCCTTTTGGCTACTCCAGCAGAAGGGCTTTCAGGCCGCTTTATAAAAATGGATAGAGATGTCTTTGGCAAGATAGATGGTATCACTGATAAAGAGTACTACACCAACAGCTTTCACATTCCAGTTTCGTATGATATCGGAGTTTTTAATAAAATTCGCTTGGAAGCGCCTTACCATGAGTATGCCAATGCTGGCCATATAACATATGTAGAGCTGGATGGTGATCCCACTCAGAATCTAGAAGCTTTTGAGAAGGTAATTCGCTGCATGAAAGAGGCTGGAGTTGGCTATGGAGCTATCAATCATCCAGTAGACCGAGATCCCATATGCGGATATACAGGAATCATTGGCAACGAATGCCCTAAGTGTGGAAGAAAGGATTCAGAAGACTCAGGGTTTGATAGAATCAGGCGCATTACCGGATATCTGGTAGGTACTCTAGACCGCTTCAATGATGCTAAGAAGGCTGAGGTAAATGATAGAGTAAGTCATTTGAATTGTAAAATGTAGGTTTAAGAACAGCCATATGAAAGCATTGCGAATGATTATGACGTAAAATAACCATAATCAGAGTAATTAAGTATATATTCAAAAGAGGAGAGCTAGATGAAAACCCAACTAAGAGTTGCAGGTATTATAAACGAATCTATTGTAGACGGTCCTGGAATAAGACTAGTTGTCTTTGCCCAGGGCTGCAAACATAACTGCCCAGGCTGTCACAACCCAGAAACCCACTCCTTTACTGGAGGTACTTTAGTCAGCATGGGCTCTATTATAGAAAATATGAGTAAGAACCCTATCCTTGATGGAATCACCTTGAGTGGTGGGGAACCCTTTGAGCAGGCTGAAGGCTTTGCGGAGCTTGCCCACAAGGCTAAGATAATGGGCCTGAATGTTATAACATACACAGGATATACCTATGAAGAGCTACTTAAAGGTAGCAAGAAGAATATAGCCTGGCGAAAACTGCTAAATGAAACAGATACGCTTGTAGAAGGAAGGTTTGAGCTTGATAAGAAAAACTTCCTACTAAAATTCAGAGGCTCTGAAAACCAAAGGATTATCGATCTCAAAACTTCACGCCTAAATAATGAAGTTGTACTAGCAGGATCATAGAATTTAAATGTTTACCTGTTAATAGCATTTTATTATCTAAAATATTTTGCATAAATTTTCATTTCAGTTTTTTTATTTCTATCACCTATACTCACACAGCTGAATATAGGTGTTATAGAAAGTAAATTAAGGCAGTGAAAAAGATGCAAATACATATTGTGAGACCTGGTGATTCCTTATGGCGAATCGCACAAATGTATTCTGTCACCATTGAACTACTGGATACATCAAATGAAATTCCTGATCCCAGCCGTCTAGTTATTGGCCAAACCATAGTGATACCAATATGGGGCAGCTATCATTGGGTAGCTCCAGGTGAAACACTATACCAAATCAGCATCCTGTACAATGTTCCTCTGGCACAGTTAATGCAAATCAACGGCATTACCAACCCAAACAACATATATGTAGGCTTACGATTATACATTCCACAGAAACAAAGAATGGTAGTAGATACGGCTGCTTATATCGATGTAATTGGTACAGGGGCTGCCTCTCCGGGCATCGTAGACAGAGTTGGAATTCATTTAACTTACCTAAACATTTTTAGTTACGCAGTAAACCGGGATGGTTCACTAACTCCTATTAATGATGAACCCACCATACAAGCTTCTATTCGGCAAAGAGCTATGCCACTTATGGTACTAACTAACTTTGAAAATGGTACCTTTAGCCAAGAGCTTGCTACAACCATTCTTTCCAGTGAGACTCTTCAAAATACAGTGCTGGATAATGCCATTGCCGTGATGCAGCAAAAAGGCTACGGTGGCCTGGATGTTGACTTTGAGTATTTGGGAGCAGTGAATAGGGAAAGATATAATGCTTTTATGAGAAGGGCAGCCGAGAGGCTAAGACCTCTAAATCTGCTGCTGAGTGCTGCTCTAGCACCGAAGACTTCTGCAGACCAACAGGGAACCTTATATGAAGGCCATGACTACCGTGCACACGGCGAAACCAACGACATTGTCTTTTTAATGACTTATGAGTGGGGTTGGTCAGGAGGTGCGCCAATGGCCGTATCTCCCATTGACCAGGTAAGAGCAGTATTGGATTACGCTGTAACCGAAATACCAAGAGATAAGATTATGATGGGCATACCCCTCTATGGATATGACTGGATACTGCCTTATGTCCCAGGCGGGCAATGGGCTAAATCCATCAGCCCACAGCAAGCTATTGAGCTAGCTTTGAGGTACAATACGAATATAGAATATGATACAGTATCACAGGCTCCATTCTTTAACTACGCAGATGAGCAAGGCAGACAACATATTGTATGGTTTGAGGATGCCCGCAGCGTCCAAGCGAAATTTGATCTGGTGAAAGAGATGGGCATTCGTGGATTTTTCTATTGGGTCCTGGGTAGAAACTTCCCACAAAACTGGTTATTGATTGAGGATAATTTTGAAGTAAGAAAGTTGTTATCATAGAATCTAAAGCCGGCTAACTGCCGGCTGTCTGCTATTCACCTGAAAAAAGCTCCTCCATCTTAGCATCTGAAAGCTTGAAATAGCTTTGCATCTGACGTTTAAAAACATCATTGCGCCCCTCTATCCTTTTCCGTAGGGATTCTACATTGTTTTGCCACTTTGAAAAGGTGTATGCCTTCCAATAATTACAGTGCCTTTCCATCTCAGGTTCTAGCTGGGCATACATGCTGTCAAAAAGCTCTAAACGGCCATTCAGTGTGGTGGTAAGATGTTCAGCCCAGCGTTCATACAACCTTTCCCTCCATACATCACTGGTTTTTAGCCCCGTAGGTATCCACATATTTGTATGGGTGCCATCCGGGGTTTGTATTCCTTCGCCGGAAAAATAATGATATATTATACTGGTGTTATAGTAGCCGAAATCTAAATCGAATATAATAGGTCGTATTTTTACAGAATAATCCTCAGCTGCCCAGTATTTTTGGTTAAAGGTGTCTGCATTTCCTATGTATGCCTGGAGAAAAATATGGTCTATAAAGGCATCCACATCTACACGCTGTGAATACTCCTCGTAGTTTGAAGGATTATTCAAGTTATAGTCCCTGGCATAGGCCTGCGCCCACAAAAACTGCTTATTACTTCCATGCAGGGCCCTTGTATTTCGTCGTATCAAGTTTACATTATTTACATCTACACCATGCCTGGAAGCTAACATATCCTCATTTACGTTCTCTTTCAGCTCATATACCCCACGATATGCCCCATTTACATAAAGTACGGCATATCTACTTTCTGCATAATCGGTATTAAAGCTTTTTGCCAGCATAGAATTATACGCGTCTGTCATTAGTGTGCTCATTGGGTGAAAATTATCCTGCCCACCATTTCTTAAGGTCAAGCTTTTAAACTCATTGACTGCATAACCCTCGAAAAATGGATAAACAACCGATGACTGGCCATAGCCGCCTCTTAAGTATATGTTTAATGTTTTTTGTCGCATATACTCACGAGTGCTAGCTCCTCCTACCCTTATACCCGCAGGAAATGAGGTTCCCAGTTTTCCGTTTGGCTCATAGTATTCTATATATGCAGCCCTCTCTACAATTGGATCGAATTTGCTGGATTGGCCATATACGGCTGCATAATCTGAATGATTAGCGGAAATGCATACAACTGGCATTGAATGCAGCTCTTCGAATAAATATGTTGCTACTACTT
>CAYFSR010000008.1:13108-39477 GCA_964345785.1 uncultured Eubacteriales bacterium
ACCAAAAATTTAGGTTGCATGTCCTTTGGAATATACTACTTTATCACTTATAATTTTATCATCTTCTATTGATAAGGCAGTAATAACAGTGGAACTGTCTATGGGTATCGGGCTTGTATATTTCATTGAATACCTGTTAGGAGTGCTTCCATCAGTAGTATAGTAAATATTCTCACCTATAATTTCCAAGGTGAAGCCTTCAGAGTAAAAACCTCCCGGATGGGAGAATATTGGCGCAGTTGAATAGGTTTTAATTGGTTGTGCATTAGCTGCTCTGGGGGTTGAGGATGTAAAAAAATATCTATCTCCAGTATAGTCACCCTGCGCTCGTCCACTTGTAAGTCCGTATTTTAAGGCTCCTGTGGGAAATACATCCACAATTTCTTTGGAATCATTGGAAAGCACAAGGGTATCACCTGACATACTGATATTCATCCCTATTGTATCTCTAGCAGAATTAGTTGGATTGCTTGCATAAAAAACTTTATATGATTTAGGGGCTATGCTGCCTGAAAGCTCACTTCTGAAGGGGTCATCCAAATCCTTTCCCAGGTACCAGCCGGTTAAATCAACTTCTGTGTCTCCACCATTGTATAGCTCAATCCAATCCCTTCCATCCACTCTATTGGCAGAGGCTCTGGGCATAGATACGGCCAATACCTCATTAATCCAAACCCCTGCCCTGTCGAGTCTTTCAACTGACGATATGCTCTCATTGCCATGGGACGTATTTTCTGAATTAGGTGTAGGCTTGCCAAAATACAACCAATTTCCGTCCTGATTACCGTAGGATATATTATCAAGACGGTTTTCCTTTGGAATGTCTATATATTGTATGCGGTTAGAAGAAAAATCCAAGAGTATTATAGGTTCTTCGGACGACACTCTAAAGCTGGTATGGAGCTCGGTATCCTGCCCGCTTAAGAATATAACCAGGAACTCTCCAGGTGCAAGTTGTTTTTCAGGGAGTCTCCATTTCTTAAGATTATTTGGGTTGTCTGAAAGATAAAAATAGCTTAAATCTATATCTCTGTCAGAATAGTTATGAAGTTCAACCCAAGGAGACCTGTCACCGTAATCATCTATTATAGAAAAGGTGTTTCTAAGGAGGACTTCGGAAATCCTTAACGGATCTGCCTCAGTCATATCAGAGGCTTCCAAGTTGTGGAAAAAGATGTCAGAGTTCATTTCTCCTGGTGTTGCATCTGGGAAATAGGCAATTTTCCCTAAATCATCCAAGCCGACAGATAAGTCATAGAATAGATTGTTTACATTTAAAGAGTCGATAAGCTGGGATTGTGTTGAAAAGCAAACTGCATCTTCTGAATTTGAAATTCTAAATGAAGCCATAATATCCCCAAAATCGTTCCGAAGACCTACTACTATAAATTCCCCAGGTAAAAGCTCTATATCGGGGAAACGCCATTTTGTAAGATTCGAAGGATTGTCCGAAAGATAATAGGAAGCCAGGTTCACAACCTCCTTGGAACCATTATATATCTCAGCCCATTCTGCTGTAGCTTCATTCAAGCGTAAACCTGCTGGGGGATCGATGACTTCCTTAATAGCAAGCTCGTCTATGGAATCAGCCATAATGCCTGCATTCTCATATCCTGGAGTTGGAGTTATGCAGTACTTAAATCCATCCTCAGTCCTGCTCCAGCTTATATCGGTTTCAAGGGCAGGAACCTCAATTTCGTCCAGAACCTTTAGATTAGGATCATAAAGTACAAGTCCTACTCCGTCCTTTGGAAGATTGAAGCTGGTACAAAGGTCCCTCAGCTCCTCATCTTTGGGCTTATTGCAGGCATATATAACTAAATAATCATCTGCTTTAATAACGATGTCTGGAAAAACATAATAAGTAGAAGGTTCACTCGAATTACGTAATATATAACCTTCTAAATTTATATCATCACTGCTTCCATTGTATATTTCTACCCAATCCGGCGATCCTAATTGAGGTACAGACAGAGAGTCGGTATTTGATGATACAACTTCATTTATTACAAGTCCGGAACCTAAATCTCCCAACGAACATGCTGATAAAAGACCAGTTAAAGCTATGGTCAATAAAAACAGCGTTAAAGAGATTAATGTTGTTTTTCTATACTTTACAGTCATTTTTTTCTCCTGAACATCCTAACCTAAGGTTTCACCGTTCCTAGCTACCATATTTACGGTGTGAACTCCATCGATATCCATAATTGAGTCATTACTACTGTTAGCCTTACCTTTTTTATATTTGATCTGATAAACAAGCTCTACCTGATTGTTTGTAATGGTTTCCCCACGCAGTTTATAAGTCTTATATAACACTTCTATCTTCTGTCTTACTGAAAAAGCCGCTTCTCTAGTACAACGAACGATAAGCAGATAGCTTTCATCATCCATAACGCTTTTACTCAAGATTATGGTAACAGCACCTACTATAAGTGTTCCTATTCCTATCATGAAGTAATTGCCTGAACCGCAGCCAAGTCCAATTGTAATTGCCCAAAATATATAAGCTGTATCTCGGGGGTCTTTTATAGCTGTCCTAAAACGAACTATGGATAAAGCACCTACCATACCCATTGACAGGGCCAAGCTGTTCCCCAATATATTCATTACAATTGTGGTTATTAGCGAAAGCATGATTAGTGTTGTGTTGAATCTTTTGCTGTAGGCTACGCCGCTAAAGGATATCTTGTACACAAAAAATACAATGGTGCTTAAGACAGCAGCAACCAGCATATTCAAAAGAGCTATCTCGGGCCTTATGGTAGTTCCAGCACTGAAAAATAAATCTAAAAAGTCTTTCATAGTAACTCCCTTATATCAATAAATTTTTCTAAGAAATAAAGCTTTCAAATAGTCTGCGTGAAAAAACGTATTTACTGTATGCCTCTTTATTCAAACCATATATATTAAATAGATCGCTAATCCATTGAAATAGGAAATTGTCATACTTTACCTCAAGTAAAGCCTCGTAATAGTCCATAACTGGAAACATGACAGGGTCTTCATCAAATAAGTCAAAACTAGTTTCGTTGCTTACAATATCTCTGTCTATTGTGATACGTATATTATTTATAGCATGCATAAACGCACTGCGTCTATATTGATTCATCACAACAGGTCGCATACTATGTGTAGGAATATCGTTCTCAAAAAGCATTTTCTCTATGCTTTTATTTTTTAGCGCAATTTCATATTCCTTGTTAATAAGTGCCTCTGCCTCACATCGACTAATTTGCAGTGAGTGTTTCTGCTGGGCTCCGCCTTTCTTTTCTTTAATCTCAAGCTTCACATTATCGTAATTAGGTGGATAAATACGCAAACGAAGTTTGGTCCGATATTCAACCCCATTTATTTTATCATAATATGCTGTTTCAGAATAATCATCAAAATACACGGACCGGATTGTATAGCCGTCAGGGTCGTTAAAGCTGTCTGGCGTCAGCATTTCACTTAATGCTGAATATATGCCAGAGCATTGTATAAAGCTTAGGGGATACTTTTCTTCTACACGTATAATCTTAGTATTGTTATCCATAGACAGCATTCACCCCTAAAAAGTTGCAACAGTCAATTTAATCTATAAAATATTATAATTGACATGTATTTTTTACCATTGTAACATGCTTAGCGGATATATATCAACACTTACATTTTACACTTACATTTTACCGGCGAGTTAGCGAGTCGCCATCGAGTCGCGGGCACGGTTCTCCTGACACATTAACAGCCTACTTTAAGTCAAAGGTCCCTTTGACTCCCTCGACTCATAACTAAATTTATTACACAAAGCAAAGCCAGTATAAACACCGCTGCCAGTAAAGTGTTCATCCCTGCCGAGATACCTCTAGATTCTGCCCTTAACCCAACTATATAGGGAATAAGTGAGGCACCCAATCCTCCCCCGGAAAACATAATTCCACCGACAGTACCTGAGCCTTGAATTAAATAATCTGCATTGGAAACTGTATTTGGGTACATACCAGCAAATGACAAACCTAATCCAATCACAGATACATATATCATAAACATACTATTAGAAATAAGCAGTAAAATAGCAAACAGAACAGAACCCAGTCCACCGGCCAGCAGAAGTATTTCTTTGCGAGTGTATTTAGATAATATTGCACCCCCGAAGCGACCTATTATAACTGCAAACCAGGTAATGGACAACAATGCCCGAGCTGAATATTCATCTGCTATACCAGTGTCCAATAAATATGTGGTCAACCACCCATTGACTATGCTTTCTGAACCAACATAGAAAAATAAAATTAACATAAAAATATAAAAGCGAATATCATTAAGAAAAGCGAAGGATATTTTCTTTTTTTTGTTATGCGTTTCTATTTCTGTACTTATCGCTGGCTCAGGCAAATCCATACGAAAAAACACATAGGCCAAAATAAGGGAAAGCAAAGCAATAGCAGCCATAGCAATCCTCCAGCCCAAACCCGATCCAATAGCTATACTTACCAAAAACGGTCCAGTTAAAGCTCCTAATCCAAACATCATATGAAGGAGATTAATAGCACCCCCATCTCCTCTCGTCCTTTCACTTACAACAACATTGACCAAATTGTTGATGATACCCCAGCCTAGCCCAGATATGGTCACAAGTATATATAAAGCAACAGGTGACGAAACAAATGCTATGCCTCCATAACTAACAGCATATGTCAGCGCACCAAAAAGCAAAACAGCACGTCTACCGATGTATGCTGAAATAACTCCTCCTAATACAGCAGCCGCTAGATTACACATAGCTTGTAACATTAAAAGAGTGCCACCCTGATCATATCTGAGTTGGTAATCCCTAAGTATATGCGGCATTGCTGCGCCTAACATTAAAACCATAGCACCAGTAACGAAGAATGCATAATAATTGCTCATTAGAAATAATTTGGATTTATTATCTTTTGCCATTTAATCACCTGCTTATTTTATTGCGTTAACTCAATGATACTATATTACAAATCCTTCCTTTCGTCTATGCATGAAAAACTATGACTTCTCATTGCTTTGTAGTATACTAAATAAAGATTTCTTAGTGGAGGTTGTAGAATGGAGATTACAGCTATAAAGGGAAAGCAGCATGAAATTGCTATTGTCAATAGCGATGAAATAGTAATTATAGATGTGCAGTCAGCACTGGATTTAATCATGTCTGTCTCATATCAAACCCGATGCAACCGTATTATCATCAATAAGTCAGCTATATGTGAGGATTTCTTTGATCTAAGCACTAAAATAGCAGGTGACATATTGCAAAAGTTCGTTACCTACAAAATAAAAATTGCTATTGTTGGAGATTTTTCAGCCTACACAAGCAAAAGCTTAAAAGCGTTCATATATGAGAGCAATCGAGGAAATGATGTGTTTTTCTTACCAGATAAAGAGCAAGCCGTTGAAAAATTACAAGAAATTAAATCTGAGAAAAGATTTAATATGTTATAATTATATTAGAAATCAATTAACTGTACTTCTAGTGCCGTTAAATGGGTTAACATAGTTAAAAACAAAGGGGCTAAGGGAAAACATGGCGAAAATAAAAGCTGGTCGAAACAAGACAATTGATATTTCATTAGAGCAAGGACAAGAGTACCTGGAACGATGCATCGAGGTAAATGCCCCTGTTGAAATTTCAAAGGTTTTAGATAAAACAATAAATGGGGATACCTTTAAAGTAGTTAAACATCTACCAGAAAAAAGCATAGATTTAATTATTGCCGATCCGCCATACAATTTAAGCAAGTCCTTTCATGGTAATGGTTTTGCAAAAAAGACAGATGAGGATTATGAAACATATACAAGACAGTGGCTCCATGCAGTACTACCACTACTGAAAGATACTGGATCTATCTATGTATGCTGTGATTGGGAATCTAGCTTAATCATTGGCCGCGTTCTTATGGACATGTGTACAGTTAGAAGCCGAATTACATGGCAACGTGAAAAAGGCCGAGGTGCAAAGGCAAATTGGAAAAATGGTCTCGAGGATATATGGTTTGCAACTAAGTCCAATGAATATACTTTTAACCTGGATGCTGTTAAAATTCGCAAGAAGGTTCTCGCACCCTATCGTGTTAATGGAAAGCCTAAGGATTGGATGGAAACAGATGGTGGCAATTATCGAGACACCTGTCCGTCAAATTTCTGGGATGATATCACTATACCTTTCTGGTCAATGGCGGAAAACACAGCTCATCCCACACAAAAATCCGAAAAACTTATAGCTAAAATCATGCTAGCGAGCAGCAATGAAGGGGATATCGTCTTTGATCCTTTTCTAGGTTCAGGTACCACCAGTGTCGTATCAAAAAAACTTGGTAGGCATTTTATCGGAATTGAAGAAAATCCACTTTATTGCGTTTGGACAGAAAAAAGATTGGAAATGGCAGAGACTGATACATCTATACAGGGCTATGTTGATGGTGTTTTCTGGGATAGAAATACACTGAGTCAGCAGAAAAGCGTTGCTTCTACAAACTATATAAAACAAACATCTGATGTTAAGACAGATAAGACATTAGAGAAAGATACTTCACAGACTTCAGTTTTTAATGAAAAAGAGGTCAGCGATGTATAACAAAGCAGAAATTGAACGCTTAGTATTGTTTATTCGAGTACGGGATGGAATCGCAAATAAGGACCGACTTACCGAAGAAGTACAGGCCGAGTTTAGCTTAGTAAAGGATCGAAGTGTATACAGTGGTAAATATTTTGCTATCAGATTCTGCAAATCAAAATCTGATAGTTTTTACAATACCGTATTGTCATTATCAGCACTACAGAAGTATGACGATCAACCATTCATCGTCTGCTTGGTAATCGAACCCTACGCAAACTGTTCTGGGAACTGCATGATAATTCCGTTTATCATCATATCTGCCATCTCAAGAACGTGCTCTTCGTTTTGATCAGTGGCATCTATGCTTGCCTGGTAGTTCCCTCTCAACATTTCTGCAGCTTCTGCTGTAACAAGCCTTAAGTGCTCAAACATCATTGCTTTCCAGTTTTCTTCCGACCAGAAAGGATTTATTTCTGCGAGAAAAGCAGCGATGTCTTTGGCGTTTTGATACCATCTCTTCTCTGCATCTTTTGCTTTTTTAGTTAAGCCGGCTTTTATTGCTTTTACTAACTCTGCAGCTATTACAAGATGTTCAGTTAGCAGCTCACTAAATTTAGAAGCAATGCTATCCCCATAATATGGCCGTAAAGCATCACCAAAGTCCTTTGGGTTGCGTAATAATCTACGGGTTACGAATTCCTCATCTGGTTGGTTGAATACTATGCTGGTAATTGTAGCCCTTGTCCATGCGCATGCTGTTCCCATAACGAACGAATTGTATTCATTAAACTGATTTCAGCTGCATTCTTACATTCTTTGTAAAGCTCATGCATATAATAACCTTCATTGAAATTGTACATATATCTGTCCACCTTTCAAGCTTCGTTGATTCATTATATGATATGTAATCTTTTTTGTTAACAAGGAAGGTATTTCATAACACTTAAATACAATGACACCCAAACACTATTGACACCATGTTTTATTAACCTTATAATTATTACTTATTAAACATGTATGTTAAAGGAGTGTTATGTTTGAGAATCTCTGCAAAAGGCCGCTATGCCCTTGCATCCACAATCAGCTTGGCTGAATTATATAAAAGTGGGGAATTTATTAGCCTTATAACTCTTTCAGAAAAGTTAGGTATTTCAAAAATATACTTGGAGCAGGTATTTTCTTTGCTAAAACATGGAGACATAGTAAATTCTGTAAAAGGCTCTAAAGGCGGCTATCAGCTTTCACGAATGCCAAAGGAAATAACTGTGATGGACGTCCTAATCACTACTGAACTATCTCTGTTTGAACCTACATCAGAAACAGTCAACGAAAAGGCGCCTGAAATTGATGATACTATAAGAGAAGATGTTTTTGATGTATTAGACAATGTTGTCAAAGCAACATTAAGGGAAATAACTCTGGCAGACCTGTTAGAAAGAGTGCAAAAGCGCAAGGGTATAGAAGGCCTCATGTACTATATATAAGATAACAAATATAAGCTACACGACTTTTGTAACGTAACTAAAGGGGTTGCTAGACAACCCCTTTATAATTCTTTCTATACTATCTAAATCTTTACTTATCTAAAAACACGAACCACAGCTAGTAAAGATAAGACCAGTTTATGAGCAACCGCAATCGGAAAATGGTATAAAAAACTCTCTTATACCTGCTGCATAAGGAGCAATCTCATACAATCCATAATAGACAACAATTCCCTTCTTGGTAATATAGAAGGGCTGGTCATCAGTGAATTTTTTTACTGTCTCTAAGGCATCATCAAAATAAATTTCCGGATTCTTCTTAATTTCTTTGCTTACCTCTGCAATTATAATGCTCTTATAATCACAACCAGGAAAGAGATCCTCATATCCCAACTGTTTACCTGTTTTCAGGTCATAGTTGTAAGCTTTCCTTACTGTAAATCCGTGGGCTCCACCAGTAAACTGATACATATCAATGGTCAAGCTTAGCAATTTCGGATTTAGAAAATGTACGTCATAGGCTGTATCAGCTTCAAAAGGATTAAATGGATATCCTGTTTCCTGAGATCCCTTATAAGCTTCTTTTGCTAATGTCAGCACTTCTTTCTTAAAGTTATTCACATCATTTTTAAATTGATTATTTATGTTCTTCTGAATTTTACGATCTTCCAAACCCTTCAATTGTGGTGTATTCAAGTTCCAATTCATATATTTATTGGAACCCTCATCCACTTTATTCACTATTTCCAGGTTGCTTTTACCATGAGCAAATCCTTGAAATGGTACTAAAACGAACATGAGACCAACTAGTAAAGCACATAATACTTTTTTCAATCCACATCACCTTCCTATCATCATAGCTTTAAATAAAGCTTAATTCTAGTTTTATCATTTGGTGATGATATCTATCCAAGAAAAAAATGGGTTGTTTATTTAGAAAAAATTAAAAATACAAGGTATTTGTAAGTGCATGAACAAGTATCCAGGGCAAGATTGTCTCTGTCTTACGATAAGCATATGCCATGAATAAACCATGTAGAAAGACGTCTCCCATTCTGGACATGCATGAGGTTATACTGCCGGCACATATTCGATAATATATATCTGGAAAATACAGCAAGCATAAGGCTCCTGCGCTAACCACCATTGCAGTAGCGGGGGTCTTTATACTACGGGCTGCAGAACGATAGACTATTCCTCTGTGAAAAAAAGCTTCCCCTATTGCAGGATATAGTATTGTATAAAAAAGATTCCAAGCCCAGTATCCCTTGATCCCACTACTCAAAGACAAAATAATGCTCAAAGCAAGAACGGGCAAAGCAGCAATAGAATTTCTTAGAGAAAACAATCCCTCATAGGAGTAGCCCAAGAAGCGAAATATGAGATAAGGAAGAAGTATTAGAAATATACCGAAAATGATTATGTTTAGAATTTGGTATGGAAATATAAAATCAGCTAAATCAGCAATGCTTCGTGACAGTTCCTGCAACAGTGAAAGAAAGCCGTCATACCCAGGAATATATGACAGAATAGGATGTCCTGCTACCAGATTTCTACGCTGAAGATAATCATAGACAAGTAGAAAAAGAAAAAAAATATATAGAATGGAAACGAACAAGCCTTTTTTGGCAATTATGAGCTCCTGCTTACTGCTATCCTTGCTATTACGCTTGCTAGTCTTAACTCTAATCAATACTTTATTATTCTTAGTGTCTTTATTTGTGGAAACCAGGTTAATAGCATACATTGCCAACCAATATATTAGTATACCTATGACGCCATTTTTTAGTCCAGTAAAATATGATTCATTATAAAACAGTTTGCCTGTTATCTTTAATGTTATGTAAATAATTATTATTATACGGAAATGCCTGGGATAAAGTAATTCACGGTAGAATATTTCGGTTTTTTTTATTATATACGCAGTCAATCCACAGTCCCCCCATAAGTATAAGTCCTATTACTTGCCCCCCGTTTACTAGGTATCTCCGCTTCAATTTGCTCCGTCCTATTTTCTCCATTATGTATATTACTCAGTTCTTTAAAAATATTACAAATAACCTCTCATATATAAGACGATATATATTGGATATTTGTTTCACTTCTTCTTGTTTTTTCCTAATATAAGTTTTTCCTCTTCACATGAGATGACTTCTAATTAATGATGGGTACTAGGATAACAAAAAAAAGAAAAAGGCTTATCTATATGCTACCACATAAACAAGCCTTCTTAACAGTAAATTTTTTACCTAATTTTATCCTTTTTAGTCGATAAGATCATCGATATCAGAACCTGGTGCAACCATTGGATAAACCTTCTCATCACGGTTTATGTCACACTCCACCAGCACTGGTTCATTAAGAGCAATTGCTTCCCTTAAAACTTCCTCTACCTGCTCGTTAGAGGTTATACGATAATTCTTAATTCCATAGGCATCTGCCAGCTTAAGGAAATCTACATCTGGACCTAGTGTGGTTTGGGAAAACCGTCCTTGGAAAAAGAGATCCTGCCATTGGCGTACCATGCCTAAGGTGTGGTTATTTAGTACCAGCTGGATCATGGGCACTTTATACTTGGAAACCGTGGCCAGCTCGGTGGAGTTCATTTTAAAGCTTCCATCTCCAGCAATATTGACTACTTTGCGATCAGGTTTTCCCATGGCTGCACCAATAGCCGCTCCCAGCCCAAATCCCATAGTGCCCAAGCCGCCAGAAGTTATAAGGGTTCTGGGTTCAGAGTATTTATAGTATTGGGCTGCCCACATCTGGTTCTGTCCTACTTCAGTGGTGATAATGGCTTTCCCATCAGTTAGCTCATACAACTTCTCTATTACATATTGAGGGCTAAGCGAACTTTGGCCCTTATATTTCAGTGGATAGTCTTCCTTCCACTTCTGAACCTGTTGGTTCCACCCGTTTTCATCTTTCACTTTTACCCTTCCAGTAAGCTCAGTCAACAGTTTTTTTACATCACCGCATAGAGGAATATGGGCTTCAATGTTTTTACTAATTTCCGCAGGGTCTATATCAATATGAATGATACGTGCATTCTTAGCAAATGTCTCAGCCTTGCTTATAACACGATCGCTAAAGCGTGCTCCTACAGCTATGAGGCAATCACTTTGAGACACAGCGTAATTTGCATATCTAGTTCCATGCATACCAACCATACCTAAAAAGTAAGGGTGATCGCCGGGGAAGCTGCCCATCCCCATAAGTGAGGCACATACCGGAGCCTTAATTTTTTCTGCAAATTCCAATAGCTCATTATTAGCACCAGAAATATTTATACCGCCTCCAGCATAAATAACCGGGTTGGAACACTCATTTATCAACTCTTCTGCCAATGCAAAATTTTCTGGATTAAATTCTGCCTGCTCCACCCATTTGTGTCGTGTTTTCCACTCCATGGGCCGGTGATTATCTAGCTGGTAGTCAATATTCGCTGTTTGGACATCCTTCGGAATATCAATTACAACCGGACCTGGACGCCCGCTGGTTGCAATGTCGAAAGCTTCTCTAATAACATGAGGCAGCCTGTCCGGGTCCTTTACTATATAATTGTGCTTGGTAATAGGCATAGTGATACCAGCTATGTCAACCTCTTGAAAGGAATCTCTACCTAATAAATTGCCAGCCACCTGGCCGCTAATTACCACCAAGGGTACGGAGTCCATATAAGCAGTAGCAATTCCGGTTACTGTATTGGTAGCTCCAGGCCCTGATGTAACCAAAACAACACCTGGTCTGCCAGTAGCTCGGGCATATCCATCAGCTGCATGGGTAGCGCCTTGTTCATGAGCTGTCAAAATATGCGTAATCTCCTTTGTGTTAAATAGGGTATCGTATATAGGTAGAACAGCTCCTCCTGGATAGCCAAAAATCAAATCTACTCCCTGTTCCTTCAAGCACTCAATTAAAACTTGCGCTCCTGTCAGCTTCAATTTGCTCGCCTCCCTTAAATCTGAAATCATAATATTATAATTAAGCCTCACTTCATATTTCACTCACAGCAAAGTGCGGCAATAGCATGAGCATATATCTTGGTATGAATAATTAAATCTTCAATGAAAATATATTCATCCTTTTCGTGGGCAACATCCGGCCTCCCGGGAAATTGTGCCCCGAAAGCAACAGCGTTCTTAATAGCACGGGCGTATGTTCCTCCACCGGTGGTCAGAACTTTAGCTTCTTGTCCGGTCTGTTCAGTATATACCTGCTTCAAAGTTTCAATTAAGAAACCCTCCTCTGGTACATGCAGTGGTGCATTATGACTACCAAATTCCACCTCTACCCCTGTGCCTTCCAGCGCACTTAAAATATTGCCTGTAATTTGCTCATAACTGAAAGTTACCGGATATCGGATATTGATTACAGCTTCACCTTGGCTTTCGTCCACACTGATGGTACCTAGATTCAAAGTTAACTTTCCGGAAACCTCATCCTCAAGGTTCAGATTCAGGCCCGCTCCTGAGGTATCGCTTCCTATTTGATTATTCAGGAAGAGTAAAAACTGTTCCATTTCACTGTTTCCCATGCCTAAAGTGCTTAAAAAAGCCAGTATATGGGCTATGGCATTACGGCCCTTTTCTGGTGCGCTGCCATGGGCGGATACTCCCTTTGCAGTCACTTCAATCCCCTTGTCCTTACAAAACCCAGCACTAAGGTCATAATCGGAGAACTGCTGCATGCTATGTAGATGTGTCAATATTTTATCCTGATCTCCTGTTGGAGAGAAACAACAACTACAATCATCTGGCACCATGTTAGGGCGATGGCCTCCTGATATAGATCTAATCTTTACAGCAGGACTGTCACTGGAGGAAAAAGTTTTCTTTAGTTTGAAATTTAGAATTCCCTTTTCTACATTGATTATGGGATAGTTTGCATCAGGGGTAACACCAAAATCAGGCATAGCCTCCCTTTGAAAGTAAACCTCCATGTCCTTCCAACCACTCTCTTCATCTGTACCTAATATGAGTCGAACCTTTCTCTTCATCTTCAGCCCGGATTCCATAACAGCCTTCATAGCATAAAGAGCACCAATAGTAGGCCCTTTATCATCGGATGCGCCTCTTCCGTACATCTTCCCATCTACTATTCGGGCTTCATATGGCGGGTAGGTCCAGCCGCTTCCTTCAGGCACAACATCCAAGTGACCTAGAATACCCATGGTTTCCTTGCCTTCGCCAAACTCAACGTGTCCAGCATAGCCGTCTATGTTTTTCACTTGAAAGCCCAGCTTTTCTGCTAAAGCTAAAGTGCTGGTCAGTGCCTTGTCCACCTTTTCTCCAAAAGGCTTACCAGGCTGTTCCTGCCCCTTTACACTGGGAATTCGCACAATATCCTGAACAGATAAGATAATTTCTTCCCTATGAGCATCAACAAATTCATTTAGTTTCATTTAGTTTTCCCTCTCCTTCTTAGTGAATAAAGCTTAATCAGGCTATTGATATGGCTCCCTGACAGTAAAACCCTTGCCTTGTACCTCCCGGGTATCTATTATGGATAAAAAAGCAGCTGGATCAATTCGATGAACAATATCTCGGGTGCGAGAAAGCTCCATAACCCGAACTACCATATAGATCAGCTTTCTTTCCTTACCTGTATATGCTCCTGAACCGTCTAAGAAAGTAATTCCTCTATTAATACTTGTTAATAGTTCTTTAGCTATTTCTTCGCTTTTATCTGAAACTATGATGACCGTCTTTTGATGATTAAAGCCTTCTTGTATGGCATCCACTGCCTTTTGACCTACAAATATGGCAATCATAGTAAGCATAGCCATTTCGACATTGAATAAAAATGCTGCGAAAACTAAAATTATTGCATTAATAGCCATACCGATTCCGCCTATGCTAAAAGAAAAATATTTGTTAACGATAATTGCGATTATATCGCTTCCCCCAAGAGAGCCACGATTCTTAATGATAATTCCTGATCCGATTCCTGAGATTAAACCTCCGAAGATGGCTGCTATCAAAGAATTTTCCACGGGAATAATCCAAGTTCTTGTAAGTGCCAAGAAAACTGAAGAACTGATGACAGCTATAATACTAAGAAAAACAAATCGCTTTCCTAGGGAGCGATAACCACCAAAAAACAGAGGAATATTCAATGCCACCAGGGATATGCTGACTGGAATTCGAAATAGGTATTCCAGCATCATAGCGATACCTGTTGCTCCACCGCTCAACAATTGATGAGGAATGTAAAGGGCATTGATAGCCATAGAATACACAAAGCTGCCAAGTAATATGTAAATAATTCTTATGATTTGATCCTTTGTCCTTTGATGCATAATATGCCCCTTTCGATGGTTTATATTGTCATGCTGGTGTTCGTCTCATCTAGTTTTTATCCTACCATATTACCAATTAAGGTTCACGCCTTTATTTTTACTTTTGTTTTTAGCCTTCCCCTTTCATTGAGTTTTCTTTTATGATATAACAATAGTAGAATTTGATTACTACTAGGAGGTTATTTAAGATGCATTTGTTTATCGGAACAGCAGAAGAATGCGATCAAAAGGGCGCAGAAGAAATCGTCCAACAAATCAAAGATAAGCCTGACACGGTTTTAGGGCTAGCTACCGGTTCCACTCCCATAGGTGTTTATCGTAATTTGGTAAAAAGCTATCGTGCCGATCAGGTCAGCTTTTCCCAAGTTAAAACTTACAACCTGGATGAATACGTAGGTATTCCACAAGATCATCCCTGCAGCTATTATTATTTCATGCAGGAAAACTTATTTAAGGATATCGACATTCCAGCGGAAAATGTTTCTCTTCCCAATGGAAACGCCGAAGACCCGGAAGCAGAATGCAAAAATTACGAAGAGCAGATTGCTGAAGCTGGCGGAATCGACCTGCAGGTTCTAGGTATCGGTCATAACGGCCATATTGGCTTTAATGAACCAGGTACTCCTTTTGGTTCGGTAACTCAGTTAGTTGATTTAACACAAAGCACCATTCAAGCTAACTCTCGATTCTTTGAGAGCGAAGATGAGGTACCTCGTCAGGCCTTATCTATGGGTATAAAAACCATCATGCAGGCCAAGAAGATTCTTCTTTTTGCCAAGGGTGGGGACAAGGCGGAAATTATGAAGAAAGCCTTACAGGGCCCAGTTACTCCCGAAGTTCCAGCATCCATCCTGCAACTCCACCCCAACCTCTATGTCTTTGTAGACAAGGCAGCAGGGGCTAAATTATAAGGTATCCTGTTCGAACTTTACTTAAGGAAGTTCCTCCTGAGAAGGAGGGTTAAAAGGCAGCCTCTTCGGTTGCCTTTTTTTACTTATACAATCTCCTACAACTCTTATATGCAAAATTCTCCACCTAGTTAATGCCGCAGTCAGTCCGTACAATGTCTTACTACGTATAGACTACTCTAATATCGCTCCAGTATTAGCAGATGTCACCATTCTGGCATAACGTCCCAGATAGCCTTTGGTAATCTTCGGCTCAGGCGCTGTCCACTTCTCTAATCTATCTTTCAACTCAGATTCTTCCAGCAAAACATCCAATTTACCTTCCGTAATATTTATGGATATAATATCTCCTTCTTGAACAACGGCAATAGGTCCACCTGCCATAGCTTCTGGGGAAACATGCCCTATGGAAGCCCCTCTTGTTGCACCGGAGAATCGCCCGTCAGTAAGCAATGCTACATCCTTATCCATACCCATGCCGGCAATTGCTGCCGTAGGCGATAGCATTTCCTTCATACCTGGACCACCTTTAGGTCCTTCATAGCGTATAACTATTACGTCTTTTTTATTAATCTTACCATTTAATATAGCGTCGTATGCTGCTTCTTCAGATTCAAATACCCGGGCAGGACCTTGATGTACCATCATTTCAGGTGCTACGGCAGAGCGCTTTACAACAGCTCCATCCGGTGCTAAGTTGCCTCTTAATATTGCAATGCCTCCAGTTTTACTGTATGGATTGTCTATAGGTCTAATTACGTCGTGATCAAATATTGCAGCCTTGTCGGCAACCTGACCTATTGTATCTCCGCTTACTGTTGGCCGATCTACGTTAAGTAATCCCTTAGATGCCAGTTCCTTCATAACTCCTTGCACGCCGCCTGCTTGATATAAATCTTCCATATGGTAAGGTCCAGCAGGGCTTAACTTACATATGTTAGGTGTCCGTCCACTGATGTCATTTATAATATCAAGGTTGATGGCAACTCCAGCTTCATGAGCAATTGCTGGTAAGTGTAGTACGGAGTTTGTTGAACAACCCAATGCCATATCTACAGTTAAAGCATTTTCAAATGCTTCTATGGTCATGATATCACGAGGACAAAGGTTCTTTCTGAATACATCCATAACCTTTATTCCGGCTTCCTTAGCCAAACGAATTCTTTCACCATAAACAGCCGGGATGCTTCCATTTCCAGGTAAACCCATTCCCAATACCTCTGTGAGACAATTCATTGAATTGGCTGTGAACATACCAGAGCAGGCTCCACAGCTTGGGCAAGCATAGTTTTCCATATCATATATTTCATCTTCTGTCATGGTACCCGCATGAGCAGAGCCTACAGCTTCAAACATTGTGGTTAAATCCAAGACTTTACCCTTGCGACGACCAGCTAACATAGGCCCGCCGCTAACAAAAACCGCAGGGATATTTACTCTTGCTGCCCCCATTAACATACCTGGTACGATTTTATCACAATTAGGAATGAGGACCATAGCATCGAAGGCATTAGCTTCTGCCATAGATTCAACACTATCAGCTACCAATTCCCGGGATGGCAGGGAATAATTCATACCTATATGGTTCATAGCAACACCATCGCAAACACCGATACAAGGTACTTCTATAGGGGTTCCTCCTGACATACGAATCCCGGTTTTTACAGCTTCAGCTATTTGATTTAAGTGCATATGACCAGGAATAGCGTCGTTCTTCGCATTAACAACTCCGATAATCGGGCGGCTAAGCTCTTCATCGGTATATCCCATTCCTTTTAATAAGGAGCGATGAGGTGCCCGCTCCACACCTTTACTCATTCTATTACTAATCATTATAATTCCTCCTATTTTAGCGCTCCCACGCCTGCAAAAATGGATAAGGGTTGAAAGCTTTCAGCTTATCTTTCTTTCCATAATACATTCCAAAATGCAGATGAGGTTCAAACTGTCCTGTGGTTCCTATCGGGCCATAGCCTGTATCTCCTACAAAGCCGATGAGCTGGCCCTTTTTCACCTTATCGCCTACTTCTGGCTTTCCATCATAACGGGACATGTGAGCATAATAGTAATATATATTGTCCTGGCCTCGAATGCCTATACGGTAACCACCTAAATCAAGCCAGCCTACTTGCTCTATTACACCATCACATACGGATAAAATAGGAACACCCGTATCTGCCATTAAATCAGTACCTTCATGGGTCCTTTCCCCACCAAATGAACGACCATCTCCATAACCGTCTTCAAATGTATACTCTGCATTTGTTGCAAAGGGAAAGACTTTATTATCATAAATCGATCGCAAATGGGAGAAGTGCTCAATTTCCCTCTCCGAGCGGCGAATAAAAGCTTTATTATCATTGTAACTGGTCAAAAGTTCAGGCAATTGTTCTTCACTTCTTATACCGTTTAGGTGTAATGCTATACCCGAAGACCGCTCCTTAGTTATTTCCTCTGGAGAAACCTTCTCTGCCTTATCGATAGCAGCTAGATAATACCAAGGTACATCCATGTTCTTCTCTATTTCAAAATACATGGACAAGTGTTCTGTAGGTATTTGATCTGCTGTGTACTGCTTTGCAGATTGGGATAGGTTAAGAATCAAAAGAACCACCACAGCTATTGCTAACAGTAAGATAATTGCTGATAAAATAAGTCTGTTTAAGCTAACTACATAAAATCTTTGCCAAGGACGACGAGATCGCTTTCCATATATAGACATAGGTACCTCCTACCAGGCTTTTTTTCTTATACCTTTAGTATATCGATACCTTTGATCCAATACAACCATAATTTACCTTTGTAATGCTATAAATCCAAAGCCTTACCTGCTGCTTGTCATCCTGAATGCAATGAAGGATCTTGTTACTGTTCACACCAAAATAATAAATAATATGGAATGAACCTTTGCAAGAACGATTAACGAACGCTAACAGGATTGTTTACTGTATTTCATTAGCAATTAAATCTCCCATTTCCTCAGTTCCTACAGACTTCATAGATGGCTGCATGATATCTATTGTACGGTATTCCTGATCCAACACCTTTTCTACTGCTGTCTCTATTGCTTTAGCGACGTCTTCTCTGCTGAAGCTATAGCGAAGCATCATAGCTACACTCATAATAGTAGCAATTGGGTTCGCTTTATTCTGACCGGCAATATCCGGTGCTGAACCATGGATAGGCTCATAGAGACCCAGCTTGCCTTCTCCCAGACTGGCTGAGGGTAACATTCCTAATGACCCTGTAAGCATGGAAGCCTCGTCGCTTAATATATCACCAAAAATATTGGAAGTAACAATAACGTCGAATTGTCTTGGATTACGAATAAGCTGCATAGCTGCATTGTCCACATACATGTGACTTAACTCAACCCCTGGATATTCTTCAGCTACCTTTATAACTACTTCTCTCCATAATCTTGAGCTCTCTAAAACATTAGCCTTATCTATAGACATCAGCTTGTTCTGACGCTTTTTTGCTATTTCAAATCCAACCCTTGCCACCCGTTCAATTTCTTTGGTGGAATATGCCTCCGTATCCCAGGCCTCTTGACCACCATCTACATCACGGCGGCCTCTTTTACCAAAATAGATGCCTCCTGTCAGCTCACGAACAACCATCAGATCCAAGCCATCCCCCAGAACTTCTTCCTTTAGGGTCGAAGCAGACTTTAACTGGGGGAATAAGATAGCAGGCCTGAGGTTGGCAAATAAGCCAAGTCCCTTTCGGATAGCTAAAAGACCAGCCTCTGGGCGAAGATGCCCCGGGAGAGTATCCCACTTTGCTCCCCCAACTGCACCTAGTAAAACAGCATCACTATTTTGACAGACTTTCAAGCTTTCCTCCGGCAGAGGCACACCGATTTCATCGATGGCCACGCCGCCCATAAGCACCTCTTGAAATTCAAATTCCATTTGGTAAACCTTTGAAACACGGTCTAATACCTTATAAGCTTGCTTTATAATATCGGGACCGATTCCGTCTCCGGGAATTACTGCAATCTTCATAATCATTTATTCCTTTCCCTAACATATGATATCAAGCCATCAGCATTGATAATTTCCTGCATAAAGCCTGGGAAGGGTTCTGCCTGATAGGTCTTGCCTGATGTTAAATTGGTAATGACCCCTGTATTTACGTCTACCTGAACCTGATCTCCTTCGGAGATATCCTGGGCTGCTGGTGGACATTCCAATATAGGAAGTCCAATATTAATAGAATTTCTAAAGAAAATTCGAGCAAAGGTTTCTGCTATGACGCAGCTGATGCCAGAGGCTTTCAAAGCAATTGGTGCGTGCTCTCGAGAAGAACCACTGCCAAAATTCCGTCCGGCTACCATTACATCACCTTTTTGAACCCTGTCAACAAAGGTTTTGTCCAAGTCCTCCATACAATGCTTTGCCAGTTCTTCCGGATCACTGGTATTAAGATATCTAGCTGGAATAATTACGTCTGTATCTACATTATGTCCGTATTTAATCACTTTACCTTGAATCATTTTTCTACCTCCTCGGGTGAAGAAATCTTACCGGTTATTGCTGATGCCGCTGCTACAGCAGGGCTGGCCAGATATACTTCACTTTCCGGATGACCCATACGGCCTACAAAGTTACGGTTTGTGGTTGCTACTGCCCGTTCCCCACTGGCTAGAATCCCCATATGTCCTCCAAGGCAAGGCCCGCAGGTAGGCGTACTTACTGCTGCACCAGCTTCTATGAAGATTTCCAGTAGACCTTCACGCATAGCTTGCAGATATATTTTTTGAGTAGCCGGGAAAATGATGGTACGTACTTTGGAGTGTACCTTCTTTCCCTTTAATACCTTGGCTGCTGATCTCAAATCATCAATTCTGCCATTGGTACAGGAACCAATGACTACCTGATCTATTACAACTTCTCCCACCTCGTCTATAGTACGTGTATTGTCAGGCAAATGAGGGAAGGCCACTGTAGGTTTTATTTCAGATAAGTCTACATCTATTACACGAACATACCAGGCATCCTTATCTGGCTCATAAACCTTAAATTCCTTAGTGGAATGTTCCTTAACATAATCAAGAGTCTGGTCATCAACCTCAAATATTCCGTTTTTGGCACCAGCCTCAATTGCCATGTTAGCCATAGTAAACCGGTCATCCATGGTTAAATTCTTCAGGCCTTCTCCTCCAAATTCCATAGATTGATACAAAGCACCATCTACACCAATCATTCCGATAATATGAAGGATTACATCTTTTCCGCTAACCCAAGGCTGTAGTTTTCCTTTTAGGTTAAAGCGTATAGCTTCAGGCACCTTAAACCAGCTTTGACCAGAGGCCATACCTGCCGCCATATCAGTGCTGCCTACCCCCGTGGAAAAAGCCCCTAGTGCACCATAAGTGCAGGTATGAGAATCTGCACCTATGATTACGTCACCAGGCACTGCCAAGCCCTTCTCAGGAATTAAGGCGTGCTCTATACCCATCTGTCCTATTTCAAAATAATTTTCTATTTCCTGATGATGAGCAAATTCTCGCATAAGCTTACATTGCTCAGCAGATTTTATATCTTTATTAGGAGTAAAGTGATCTGGTACAATAGCTACCTTGGATTTGTCATAAACCCCTTCTGCTCCTATTTTATCAAACTCACGTATGGCCACAGGCGTGGTAACGTCATTACCAAGTACCAAATCCAAATCCGCCATTATGAGCTGACCCGGCTCTACTTTATCTAAGCCTGCATGTGCTGCTAATATTTTTTGTGTCATGGTCATACCCATTGAGACTCCTCCTCTTATCTTAAAGCTTAATCCAAAACCCTTACACCACATCGGATCTCTTCTTATCTTTACTTGTAGTTAAATGATGATTTCGATATAAAAAATATTCTACTGAATCCACCAGGGCTGACCAGCTGGCTTCTATAATGTTGGTGGAAACCCCTACTGTGCCCCAAACCTTTTCTCCGTCAGTGGACTCTATATGAACCCGAACCTTAGCAGCTGTTGCCTGCCCTGTATCCAGTACACGAACCTTATAGTCGGTCAACCGCATTTTATCCAGCTCTGGATAAAACACCTGAAGGGATTTTCTTAACGCCTTGTCAAGGGCATTTACCGGGCCATCCCCTTCTGCAGCGGATACTTCATCAACTCCATCTACCTGAACCTTAATAATGGCTGATGCGCTATAATCATCCTGCCAATGTTCTTCGCAAATCACTCTAAAATCCTTAACATTGAAGAAGCGGGTATCTTTGCCTAATGCTCGGCGCACCAGCAGCTCAAAAGAGGTTTCCGCCCCTTCAAACTGGTAGCCCTCATGCTCCAATCGCTTCATTTCATCCATGAGATATTGGGTTTCCGGGGATGTTTTGTCTATCCAGGGAGTAATCTCCTGAATTCGCCTCAGGATAGTACTGCGCCCTGACACCTCTGACATTAGGATACGTCGTCCATTTCCTACCAATTCAGGTTGAATATGCTCAAAAGATAAAGGATTCTTATTGATGGCATCAATGTGCATTCCACCTTTATGAGCGAAAGCACAGTTTCCTACATAAGGATCCCTTTCATTAAGTGCCAGGTTAGCCAATTCACTGACATATCTAGAAACAGATGAAAGATTCTCCATTTGCTCCTCAGGGATACATTGCATCCCTTTCTTTAATTGTAAGTTGGCAATGATGGTACAAAGATTGGCATTTCCGCATCTTTCACCATAACCATTAATCGTGCCTTGCACCTGGACTGCACCTGCTTCAACTGCCATTTGGGAGTTGGCAACACCCATGCCTCCATCGTTGTGACAATGGATTCCTATGGGAACGGAGAATTCTTTTACAACCTCTGAAACTATGCTTTGGATATCAGATGGGAAAGTCCCGCCATTGGTATCACACAGCACCAGCCAGTCGGCATCAGCTTCTGCAGCAACTCTTAAGCATTCCATAGCGTAGTTAGGATTAGCCTGGTAACCATCAAAAAAGTGCTCTGCGTCAAATACAACTTCCTTTCCCTGGTCCTTCAGAAAAGACAGGGTGTCACGAATCATATTCAGGTTTTCTTCCAGGCTGGTTTTGATAATATCCGTTACATGAAAGTCCCACGTTTTACCAAATATGGCCACAGCAGAGGTGTTGGCCTTCAGCAATGCCTGAAGGTTAGCATCATCCTTTGCCATAATGCCTGCTCTACGCGTACTTCCGAAAGCAGTTAGTCTAGCATTTCTCAGCGGAAGAAGTCTTACCTTTTCAAAAAACTCCAAATCTTTGGGGTTGGAGCCAGGGTTACCGGCTTCGATATATTTAACTCCAAAATCGTCCAGCCTTTGAACAATTCTCAACTTATCGTTTACTGTAAAAGAAATCCCTTCGGCTTGAGCTCCATCTCTCAATGTGGAATCGTATATGACTATATTCTTATTCAGCTTATAATCCCCATCTCATACCATCTCCCTATTTTTTGAATATTTCAACCTCTAGTTAGATCCTTCGCTGCGCTCTGGATGACATACAAACTTTCTATCATTCTGAACGCAGTAAAGAATCTTCCTTTTATCACATTGCTTCTATAGATGTATCTCCATTGGGATACTCCTTCATATCATATATCATCTTATTAATGGCATTGATATAAGCTTTGGCGCTAGCCTCGATGATGTCTGTGCTGATACCCCGGCCTACATAAATCCTCTTGTTTTTCTCTATGGTTACAGTGCCCTCACCTAAGGCATCCTTACCACTGGTAATAGCTCTAATACGATAATCCTTCAAGGTGATATCAAATCCAGTTGCCCTTTCCACTGCATGGAATATGGCATCTATAGGTCCGTCTCCACATGCGGCTTCTTCTACAACCTGACCTTCCCTGGATATACGCACCGTAGAAGTTGAAATTAAAGAATTACCACTGGTAATATGGAAGTAATCCAATTGCAAGGTTTCAGGTATCTGTACAAGCTCCGAGGAGATAAGAGCCTCTATATCGCTATCCATAACATACTTCTTTTTATCTGCCAAATCCTTAAACTTTTGAAAGGCTTCGTTAACCTCTTCAGCTGACAGATGATGGAATCCAAGCTCCTGCAAGCGTTCTTCAAAGGCATGGCGGCCGGAATGCTTTCCAAGAACCATCTGACTTTTCTTCAAGCCGATTGATTCCGGGGTCATAATTTCATAAGTCTCCCGATTGGTCATGATTCCATGCTGGTGAATACCCGATTCATGAGCAAAGGCATTAGCGCCTACGATGGCCTTATTAGGCTGTACATGAACACCAGTCAGGGAACTTATGAGTGAGCTGGTGCGGTAAATTTGCTCTGTTTCTATATTGGTCTGGAAATCATAGAAATCTTTTCGAGTCCTAAGCGCCATAACCAATTCTTCCAGTGCCGCATTCCCTGCACGTTCTCCCAGTCCATTAATGGTGCATTCTACCTGGCGGGCTCCGTTTTCTATTGCTGCTAGCGAATTTGCTACAGCCAAGCCTAAGTCGTTGTGGCAGTGAACACTTAAAACCACATTGTCAATGCCCTTTACATTTTTCTGAATTCCTCGTATAAGTGCTCCGAATTCTTCTGGTGTAGAATAGCCTACAGTGTCCGGAATATTCAGCACATCTGCCCCAGCCTTAATAACCGCTTCCAATACCTGATACAGAAATTCTGGTCTGGTACGAGAGCCGTCTTCCGGGGAAAACTCTACCTGGGGGCAAAGTGATTTGGCATAAGCTACCATATCTGCCGCCCGCCTCAATACTTCTTCAGGCTCCATACGTAATTTATACTTCATATGAATATCGGAAGTAGCGATAAAGGTATGAATTCTAGGTTTGGCTGCTTCTTGTATTGCCTCCCAGGCACGATCAATATCTTTTGGGACCGCTCTGGCCAAGGCAGTAATTACCGGCTTACGAACTTGCTGGGCGATTGCTCTTACCCCTTCAAAGTCGCCTTTGGAGGAGATGGGAAAGCCTGCTTCCATAGCATCTACGTCTAGTTTCTCCAATTGTTTAGCTATCTCCAGCTTCTCCTGCATATTCAAGCTGATGCCGGGTGATTGTTCTCCATCTCTTAATGTTGTATCAAAAATTGCAATTTGATTAGCCATGAGTGTCCTCCTAATAAGTTATTATTTTTCCTCAATCCAAGGCATCATCTTGCGTAATTCCCGTCCTACCTTCTCTATCTGGTGTTCTCGTTCCTGGGCACGTCTAGCCATGAAAGCGGGTCGGTTTGCCTGATTTTCCAAAATCCAGTTCTTTGCAAAGGTACCATCTTGAATTTCACTAAGTACCTGCTTCATCTCTTTTCGGGTTTCTTCTGTAACAATACGCCTGCCAGTTGAATAGTCTCCATATTCTGCTGTATCACTGATGGAATAACGCATGTAAGACATGCCGCCTTGATTCATCAAATCGATTATTAGTTTCATTTCATGGAGACATTCGAAGTATGCACTTTCGGGTTGATAACCTGCTTCAACCAAGGTGTCAAATCCAGCTTTTATAAGCTCGGTAACTCCGCCGCACAATACTGCCTGTTCACCGAACAGATCGGTTTCGGTTTCTTCCTTAAAGGTTGTTTCCAGTACGCCTGCCCTTGCACCGCCGATTCCTGCTGAATAAGCTAGAGCGTAATCCTTTGCTTTACCAGTTGCGTCTTGATGGACAGCAATCAAACAGGGAACCCCTTTACCTTCTTGAAACTGACTTCTAACTGTATGTCCCGGGCCTTTCGGAGCAATCATGAATACGTCAACATCAGCAGGCGGGGTAATTTGACCGTAGTGAATGTTAAAGCCATGGGCAAACATTAGGCCATTACCTTCCTCTAAATTTGGTTCAATGGCTTCCTTATAAATTTTTGCCTGTTTCTCGTCGGGAACCAATATCATAATAAAGTCTGCCGCTTTGGCTGCCTCTGCTGTTTCCATTACCTTAAGGCCTGCTTCTTCAGCTAGCTTCCAAGACTTACTTCCTGCATATAGACCTACTGCAACATCCATTCCACTTTCCTTAAGATTCAGCGCATGAGCATGACCCTGACTTCCATAACCAATAATCGCAATCTTTTTACCTTGTAAGAGCCCTAGATTTGCATCTGATTCATAATACATTTTCGCCATAATATTCTTCCTCCTTGTTTTCTGGGTGAATATACTTCACCATTTTTAACCCTCGATCGATGGAAATATTGCCAGTACGAACCATTTCCATAATGCCAAAATCACTTAGCATATCTTCCAAAGCGGCAATTTTTTCATTGTCTCCGGTAATTTCCACAATAATAGAATGCCGGTTTACGTCCACTACCTTTGCCCTGAAAATATTGACGATATCTACGATTTGATTCCGGGTTTCCGGTGTGGCCTTAACCTTGATAAGAGCCAACTCCCTTGAGATGGAATTGTCACCGATGATCGCTACCTGAATGACATTAATAAGCTTGTTGAGCTGTTTGGTTATCTGACCGACCAGATATTCATCCCCATCAACAACAATGGTAATTCGAGAAATTTTTGGGTTTTCAGTAACCCCTACAGCCAGACTGTGGATATTAAAGCCTCTGCGACTAAACAAGCCTGTCACCTTTGATAGTACGCCGGGATGGTTATCAACCAATACGCCTACTACATACTTCATCTGTGCTTCCCTCCCTCTTTCTTTGATATAACATTTTAAAAACAAAAAACCCTTCGACCTCATATCAGTAAATCTACTGGTATAAGGGGCGAAAGGTTACTTTCACGGTACCACCCTAATTCGTCTGACCCTTTGGGGACAAACCTCGCGAAGCTCCATCAAGCTTCCGGCCTGTAACGGGACCACCCGGTATACCCTACTAAAACCTCTATCGGTTTTTTCAGGTTACCCCTCAGGAGTGAGCATACAGCCCGGCAACCCGCTGGTTTGCACCAACCACCAGCTCACTGAAGATAATTGCCTCGGACCTTCTGTCTCCGTCATCGGATTCCATAAAAAATAAAAGATTAATTAGTAGTTTACCAAAGAGTCAAGCCCCGTGTCAAGCACTTTTTTCAAATATCATTGACAACCTTTTATCAATGTTACTGTTCACACCCTCTTTATAGGGTATTATCAAGAAAAATAAGGCGAAAGCC
>CAYFSR010000009.1:0-38548 GCA_964345785.1 uncultured Eubacteriales bacterium
CCTTTTGGATATGGTTTAGTGCTTGGCGGGCATTGGTATCAGCAAACTCAAATACTGCAGTGTTATAGGCATTAGAAACATACTTTTCAGTCATTAGTAAATCAGTGCACAAGTCTGCGTCTTGGGCATTCTTCATGCCAGCTTGTTGTCCTGCTTGTTGCTGCTGGTTTTGCTGTTGATTCTGTTGTTGATTCTGTTGCTGGTTTTGCTGCATATTAGGTACCTGGCCACTTAGCATCT
Source organism: uncultured Eubacteriales bacterium (assembly GCA_964345785.1). Lineage (GTDB taxonomy): Bacteria > Bacillota > Clostridia > Caldicoprobacterales > DTU083 > UBA5454. The sequence goes on from CAYFSR010000009.1 coordinate 241, forward strand.
GGTTGATGGTATTTAGATGCTGTTGCTCTTGTTGAGCATAAGTTTGAAGCATTTGTTTTAGCTCAGGGCATTTAGTTTGATTCGCATAGTTGGTGTATTTTTTAATGCAAATATCCTCATGCTTTTTCTGGTCTTCTAAAAGAGTTCTTTCCTTTTGTGTTAAAGTTAAATTCATTTTATCACACACCTCCATGAGTAGTTTGCTTGTAAGTTGGCGAAAATATTCTCAAGTTGTAAACTACTTTTTTAAAAAATAAATAGAAAAAACAAGAAAATAAATACAAAATATAGTTGACAACAGAACATGTGTTCTGATACAATATATACAAGCCTGAAAGAACAATATGGGCTTGCGACTGTCAAAGGTAGAGATTTATGGTGAAAAATGAGAAAGGTGTGATTACAGGTGGATGCAAAGTTACGGTATTATGGAGCGTTGAAAACAGTCGAACAAATTCATGGTAAGAGGGGCAAAACATTTGTGTTGAAGCTTCTCAAAGGCTCTCGAGAATACAATGTGGAGAAGTCTGTTCGAGAGTTTGATCTTATACCCCTGTGGGGTCTTCTCTATAGGCTTGAGAAGGAAGAGGTCGAAGCGATTCTAACAGAATTAGCATCAGATGGACTGGTTTATGTTGAGGAGGTTTCTTCTGGAGCTTATAAGTTTCCCTTCTTGCATATAAGTGAAGAAGGGCGAAAAGAGTTAGTAAAGCTTGAGAAAACGGAAGGAAAGCAAGTACAATTTTATTTGAAGCAGGCTTGCTTCGAACAGAAAAGTCCTGAGGTTTCCAAAAAGGGAATCCTGTTGGATCAACTCCTAGACCAACTCTTTAACCTACTGCATCTATGGCAGAACCGATCCACTGAAGAAGTGGAACTAGATGAATTAATTTGTCTTATGGAAGTATCAGCTTTAGAAACTGAAATGTTAGAGAAGTTCATTTATCGCTCTACTCCGGAAAAATTAAGAGATCAATTTCGAAGCTCATACGCCCTTAGCGTTGTTAACTACCAACTGACCAAACAAGTCAGGCAGCTACTAAGCACATTGCCCGAACAAGAAGCCAATGTATTTCGTTGTCGCTATCAAATTAACGATATCATGTATAAACCTCTAATCGACATTATGAGGCATTATGGCTTGATGGAACGAGATGTTCTTTTTACCATCAAACGTTATCTAGCTCGATTTGGCAACCGGATCTATACTGAGCGTTTTCCCTTTATTGCAACCATAATGGATCTTTTATCAGAATACTTGAATGAAGATACCGAACACCCACTGGCTCTTGTTAAAGATACTACCGAGGTTAGCTACGAGCTATATCAAGATGGTTTGTCCATTCCTGAGATTGCAAGGGAGAGGGGTCTGGCTATCAGCACAATTTATACACACTTTACCAAGCTGATTCCCCAGTACAAGATTACTCTTCAAGAAATCCTTCCCAATGATCGCATTGCCTCCATTCTGCAAGCCGCAGATACAACAGGAGGAGTCAGTCTTAAAGCTATACGTGAGCAGCTTAGCTCCGATTATAACTATGGTGAAATAAAGCTGGTTATGGAGCTTGAACGAGGATGGAAAGCGGCATAACTAGTCTAATTAAAGTATTTAGTATATGTTTAATGCAAGCTTATGTAAGCCTAGCAAAAGTACGAGTCTAGTAAAAGTACGTATTATAATCGGGTAGTGATTGCTTTTATACCTAAGCATTCCTGCCCGATTTCTTAACCCACTCATTTCTTTCAGCTTAATAATCATAGATCAACTCAAAAAAGTTAATCTCCGCCTTAACAAAATAACTAAATGCTGCTATCTTTGTGGCTACTTTAAATTCCCTTGCATTAATCCATATTTTCTATATAATATTCAATATTGGTGTAAAATTATAACGCCATAAAATAATAGATTTGAAGGTGTAGAAGATGGAACAATTCAAGGTTGGGCTGGTAGGATGCGGATCGATTTCTACCGTACATTTGGAAGCACTAAAACACTCTCCTTATACAGTCTTGACAGCTGTCTGTGACATTCGCGAAGAGCGGGCAAAAGCTGCAGCAGAGAAGTATGAGTGTAAATATTATACTGATTATCAAAAAATGCTTGAAGATGAAAATTTAGATGCTGTACATATATGTACACCTCATTATTTGCATCCGGTTATAGCTATTAAGGCGGCTAAGAAGGGTGTAAATGTTTTAACCGAAAAACCTATGTCGGTTACGCTCCAACAAGCAGATGACATGATTGAGGCATGCAAAAACAATCAGGTTGCTTTAGGTGTCATATTCCAAAATCGCTACAATGCTGGTTCTCAGTTAATTAAGAAAACGTTAGAGTCAGGTGAGTTAGGAAAAATCCTATCTGGAAGGCTTAGCGTCTATTGGTATCGCGGAGATGAATATTACAGCAGCAGTGACTGGAAGGGTACCTGGGATAAAGAGGGTGGTGGAGTTATTATTAACCAAGCCATTCATGCCATGGACCAACTAAGATGGTTTGTTGATGCACCTATAGAATATGTTGATGCCAATATCAGCAATCGATTCCATCCCAACATTGAGGTTGAGGACTGTGCAGAAGGCGTTGTTAAGTACAAAAATGGCGTGGTTACATTCTTTCATGCCTTAAACTATAACAGCTATGATGCTCCAATTGAGTTGGGAGTTCATTGTGAAAATGGCCACATCAAGCTAGTATCTGATAAAGCAGTCATCCGTTTTAACGACGGTAGAGAACTGGTTGCTGAAAGAGATCCTGATGATAAGCTTAATAAGAATGCTAAAAGCTATTGGGGAGTTGGCCATAAAAAGCAGATTAATGATTATTACAAATCACTTTCTAAGGGTGAAACACCATTTATTGACGGTGAGGAAGCAAGGAAAACTCAGGCTCTAGTTTGTGCAGTTTTTGAATCTGGAAAGAATAGAAAGAAAGTAAGCCTGTAAAAACTCTTGTCAATGAAAAACCCAATGTGATACAATGCCTAAGTATATTAAATTTTGGATTTCCATCCCCTCTAAGAAAGAGGGAAGCAAGGAGGCAAGTGCAATTGGCATTAATTGTTCAAAAATATGGAGGCAGCTCGGTAGCCAACGCCCAGCGGGTAGCTAATGTAGCAAAACGAATCATTGAAACCAGCCAACAAGGCAACCAGGTTGTTGTAATACTTTCAGCTCAGGGGGATACCACAGATGAGCTTATTGAGAAAGCAAGTGAAATTAGCAAAAACCCCTCTAAAAGAGAAATGGACATGCTGTTATCTACTGGTGAGCAGATATCTGTTGCTTTAATGGCTATGGCTATCGCAGAACAGGGTTATCATGCAATATCCCTTACTGGTCTACAGGTAGGTATACACACTGATAACGTTCATTCCCATGCTCGTATAGCTGAGATAGATGGCGACAGAGTCCGGAAGGAATTGGATTCTGGCAAAATTGTAATTGTTGCAGGCTTTCAGGGCATGAATGGTAACGGCGATATTACTACTTTAGGAAGGGGTGGCTCCGATACCACTGCTGTTGCATTAGCAGCTGCACTTGAAGCCGACTTATGCGAGATATATACAGACGTAGATGGTGTATACACGGCCGATCCCAGAATTGTACCTAAAGCACGGAAATTAAAGGATGTATCCTTTGATGAAATGTTAGAGTTGGCTAGTTTGGGAGCAAGAGTTCTGCATAATCGTTCTGTAGAACTGGCAAAAAAATATAATGTGAATCTGGTGGTCAGATCTAGTTTAAATCAAAATGAAGGAACCCTTGTTAAGGAGGTAACGGATTTGGAAAAAATGATGATTAAAGGAGTAGCCTATGACAAGGATATCGCTAGAATATCTGTTATGGCAGTTAGAGATATCCCCGGTGTAGCCCATAAAATCTTTAGTCTATTAGCAGACGCAGGCATAAACGTAGATATCATCCTGCAAAGTATTGGTCGGGGAGATACTAAAGATATTTCCTTTACCATTGCCAGAAGCCAATTGACAGATACAGTTGATCTGATTAACAAGAACCTTGAGTTTATAGGTGCAAAGGAAGTCAACTTCACCCATGATGTAGCAAAAATATCCATAGTTGGTGCTGGTATGGCAAACCATCCAGGTGTAGCTGCAACTATGTTTAAAGCCTTGGCAGAGGCAGATATAAATATCCATATGATCAGTACATCGGAAATTAAAATTTCCTGTCTTGTTCGCAGCGATGAGGTAGAAAAGGCAGTAGGAGCCATACATGAAAGTTTTGCTTTGGGAGAAGTAAAGTAGAATCCAGTGAGCAGAAACTCACTTAGTCAATCAGTTGCATTATCAACGATTTTGGGATACGATTAGCATAAAGCATTAGATTAACTTGTAATGCGGAGCCGACTATCCTATAAAGGGGATATTGCCTTGAATAGAACACAGGTTTTGAAAGAAGAGCTGCGAAATAAGGGATATAAAATTACTCGCCAAAGAGAAGCTATTCTTGAGGCGTTTGCTGTAGAAGGTTCTCACCTGCTGACAGCCCAGGAATTATTTGAAAAAATCCAGGAAAGCCAAGCCGGTACAAACTTTTCCACCGTATATCGTAACTTGGAGCTCCTTTTGCAGGAAGGTATTATAAGAAAGGTTGAGCTTAACCGGGAAGCAGCCTATTATGAACTGCATGATGATAAAGGTCACCATCATCATTTGGTTTGTAACAGGTGTGGCAGCATACAAACCACAGACTTTTGCCCTCTGGATCGACTAAAGAGCGAAGATGGATTCATTCCCGTCGAGCATCGTTTTGAGATTTATGGATATTGTAGAGATTGTGTTAATTCTCAGGGCATAAAGGGAAAAAGTACTAATGACAACGAAGAGTGACACAAATATAGACAAAATGGGCTATGGTTTTTACATAGCTCTTTTAATCTCTATAGATATAAGCTAAGGAGAAGCAATTTTATGAAATTAAATATAAAGAAAACTCATCCAAATGCAAGGTTGCCTGAGTATGCACATCCAGGAGATGCAGGTTTGGATATATACTCCGTAGAAGAGGCAGTAATAGACCCAGGCAGTTCCAAATTGATTCATACAGGTATAATAATAGAATTACCAGAAGGAACAGAGGCTCAAGTTCGCCCAAGAAGTGGCTTGGCGTTGAAGCATCAAATAACTGTTCTTAATAGCCCTGGCACTATAGATGAAGGTTATCGTGGGGAAGTGGGAGTAATTTTGATTAATCATGGAAAAACTGCATTTCTTGTTGAAGAAGGTATGAAGATAGCACAAATGGTTATTCAACCGGTGCTTAAGGTTGAGGTGGAGGAAGTAGCTGAAATGTCCAACAGCTCTCGTGGACAGGGAGGATTCGGTTCTACTGGTGTGTAAGGTGTGTAACGGAGGTTGCTGTTTATGAAGCATAAAAGAATAATTACATGGTTCGTTATTTTACTTCTTATGCTATCCATGCTCCCGGGATGCGATTTGCTGGGTCAAAAGGATGACCAGGAAGAAGAGCCATACAGATATATCTATTTCTATTATCCACGTGATGGGAATCAAGTTTTGAAAAGATTAATTTTAGAATATAACAAATCCCAGGAAGAGCTGCATCAACAGCTTACGACACAAAATCCAGAAGACAGTACCATACCTAAACCCGTTAGAATAGAGGGATTGGAAGGCTCAGGAAATCGTATAGCATTTTTTGAAAAATTAGAAGAATTAACAAAAGGCGGAGAAACCGTACCGGATTTAATTTTGCTTCATGACACCTGGTTGATGAAGATGATAGCCGAAGATCGTATTTTACCCTTAGACGGTGGGCTTTCTAAAAGTAAGAAAGACGAGTTTTTCAACGCAATGAATCAGGCAATGACCCATAAAAATAAGACCTATGGAATTCCGTTTTGGCAGGACCTACCTCTTTTGTATTATCGAAAAGACCTGGTAGAAACCCCGCCTACATCATGGACTGAGTTGGCAAAGCTTGCAAATAGGATAAGTGATGAACAGGAAATGGAGCATGGTTTGGTTTTTCCAGGTGTTTCCCAGGAAAACAATGCAATATTTTTAAATTCTATCTGGTCTTATTACGGAGCTGAACCAGATTTTTCAGAGAAGGAAATCAGCTTTGATGAAGATTCAATGTCAGCAGCTTGGGAGCCATTAATTAGTATGGTAAATGGCGGAACATTGAACTCCAATGTGACCAGCATGAGTGCAGAGGACTGCAGAGGTGTATTCGAAGCAGGTGAAGCGGTTTTCATGTGGAACTGGTCCTATGCAAGCAGATTGTTTGAAAATGAAGAATCTCTCATGGCTGGTAAAGTTGGTATTTCGTCCCTGCCTGTATCCGATCAGGGAGGACTGGCTATAAGCGGCTATGCTCTTACCATTAGTAAAGCCGCTAAAGATATACCCGAAACATGGAACTTCATACAATATTTAGTAAGCGACGAATCTCAAGCTGAGTTAAGAAATTCGGGCTTGTTGCCGGCTAAAAAGTCCTTGTATCAGGCTGGATGGCTTAGAAGCAATGGATTACCGGCAGACCTGCCTGCCATGATGGATGCAGGACAGACAGTAAATCCAGGAAGCTATGTGGAAGCTGCCTTAACCATGATGAGCGAAGCTACATCAATGGCTATTAGTCAGAATAAGACCACAAATGATTTGATAATGTTTATTAAGGAAGGGATAGTCACGGAAGAGCCGGAAGAGACTGTAATTCCTGAAGATGAACCAGAAGAGGGCGAATCCCCCGAAGAAGAACCTGCAGAAGAGGAGTAGCTTTTATGAATCATATGGAAATGTTTAAACAGATTAGTACGGGAAACTTAGGCAGCTTGTATCTCTTATATGGACCAGAAGAGTATACAAAAGAAGAAGCATTGAACCAAATGATTGAAAAGCTGGATTTGGGAGCTTATGCGGACTTAAACTATCAAATTATAGATGGAACAGAATCCACTGCAGATGAAATTATTGCTGCCAGCGAAACTCTGCCGTTTCTATCAGAGAGACGTTTAGTGGCTGTGAAAAACTATACTGGCTTGTCCGGGAAAAAGGCCAGTGATGAGGAAGCCATGAAAAAGTATCTGCAAAGGGTACCGGAAAGCACTTGTTTGGTTTTTTATCAAAGAGGAACAGTTGATAAAAAGCGAATGGTTTACAAGGCAATTCAAAAACATGGCCAGATAGCTGAATTTGCAAGGTTAAGTCAAAAAGATCTGATCAAGTGGACAAGTAAACGATTTCGATCTCACAATAAGCAAATATCGAATGCTGATTTGGAATACTTTTTGCTACAGGTTGGCAATGATTTGGAGGATATCAAAAACGAGGTAGATAAATTGGTATCCTATACGGGGACCAATGCTCATATAACGAGAGAATCCGTTGACAAGCTTATAACCCCTTCCCTTGAGTTTACTGTATTTCAGTTTATAGATGCAGTTTCTGAAAGACAAAAGGGACAAGCCCTTCATCAGATGGAGGTTCTTTTAGAGCAGGGTCAGTCTATTTTAGGCATCATTTCTCTTATAGGCAGACAGCTAAAAATTATGATGTTTTGTAAGGCTTATGAGGAAAGGGGCTATTCTTTGAATCAAACTAAGGACAAGCTTTCGGGGAAACCCCATAGTCTCCATCCTTATTCCGTTCAAAAGGGAAGACAACAATCACGGAATTTTACCATCGAGCAACTTCAATATTATTTTGACCAATGCGTAGAGTTAGATTATCGAATCAAGAACGGAAAGATAAAGGATCGCCTTGGCCTTGAGGTTTTGGTAATTAAAATGTGTAGGAAAGATGCAGTGGTATAAAATGAAAAGCGACCATACAGGAGTAATTACACTCGTGTGTGCTCGCTTTTTGATTCTCTATGCTTGTTGGAATTTATTGCGTTTCACTTCAATAACTTATTTACTGTCACTATTATGCTTCAGCAGATGCATTTAATCGAAGAGCCAACTTTGCCTTTTTGCGGTTAGCAACGTTTTTATGGATAGAACCTTTGGATGCGGCCTTATCGATTTTCTTCGTAACTTCAGAATATTGAAGCTTGGCTTTTTCCAAGTCGTTTTCCAGGAGAGCATTCTCGAAATTCTTAATAGCTGTTTTCAGCTCGGATTTTACCATCTTATTTCTAAGAGTTTTGGTTTGAGATACCTTGACTCTTTTAATGGCAGATTTAATATTTGGCAAATTCTTCACCTCCTCGAGTAAATTCAACGAACCATATTGTATCATTAATAAAAATGTTTTACAAGTGGCTCATGCAAAAATTTTGGGATAAATACCTTAACAAAGGTGAAAATAGGAGGGATATGATAAAAAAAGAGAGGAAAGGATGAATTATCTGTATGAAAAGAAGCATAAGAACTGATCTGGCCATGGAAGCCAGGGAAATGGTGCAGGAACAAAATAAGAAAGAAATACCCGGGGTTAAGGCGGAAACGGTAACACCGGAAGAAGATATAACCATAACTAGGGTAGAAGTAGTTTCCCCCATAGGTGAGGATCATATTGGCAAGCCCATTGGAAACTACATTACCTTGGAGGTTCCAGGGATTAGTGACGGAGATAAGGTATATGAAGAGCAGGTAAAGGAACATTTAGCTAATGAGATTAGAAGGTTAGTTCGACTAAATGACAACAGCGTTGTGCTTATCGTAGGCTTGGGTAATTGGAACGTTACCCCTGACGCTGTAGGACCTAAAGTAGTGGAAAAAGTGCTGGTAACTCGTCATATTTTTGAATATGTTCCTGAACAGGTAGATGATCGGATGCGACAGATCTGTGCAGTAGCTCCTGGTGTATTAGGCATAACAGGAATTGAAACAGGTGAAATAGTTAAAGGCATTGTTGATAGAGTCAAGCCTGATCTTGTTATTGCAATAGACGCTTTGGCTTCCCGTAAAACAGATCGGATTGGAAGCAGTATACAGGTAGCAGATACTGGTATTAATCCAGGTTCTGGAGTAGGAAACAAACGAATGGGGCTAACCAAGGAAACACTAGGTGTGCCGACCTTAGCTATTGGTGTTCCTACTGTAGTATACGCACATACTATAGGAAGAGACTCTCTCGAGATGTTACTCGCTGAGTTTGCGGAACAGGCTTCGTCTGATAATAATTTCACTCAATTGCTTCAGGGTATGGATGAGCAACATCTGGATCGTCTGGTGGGAGAGGTTTTAACAGAAGGTTTGGGAGACTTAGTAGTAACCCCCAAGGAAGTCGATGTACTAATTGATGATGCAGCAGGAATAATTGCCGATGGTATTAACTTGGCCATTCACAATGGTCTGAGTTTGGAGGATGTTAGTCGATACCTCCACTAGCTTGCCATTATATAGGCTAATGAGTCATGAATCTCATTTCTAGCGAATAAGATAAATAGAAGACTTATTACGATTAGCTTAGCTTAGAAATGAGGTGTGGGGATGATTCGATTCAAAACCCTGCGTTTGTCCAATGTAATTTACTTTTTAGTGATATTGGCTTTGGTGGTCACGGTTGTTTATCTGTCCTGGAGACTGTTGTCAGGAAATCCTATTGGACAACGAGGTGCTGAGCATCAGGAGCAACATCAAGGAGAGGAGCTTGTTCAAGTAGAAGAACAAGGGATTAATCCTGCGTATAAATCCATGCTTGCCGGGGGATTTTCAGCTGTGGCAGCAGATGGCAGCCCTGGGAGTATTTTTTCCATCCTCTGGAATACAGTCATCAGGGGAGATATTCGTGATCCCAAAACCATAATGAATTATCCCATGCCATATCTGGAATATTCACCAGAACTACCTGATAATGATCTAGGCGAGGCGGTAGAGGTAGCGTCCAACTATCCTGACCGTAACGGCATTGATCGCTCTTCATCACCTATTGATATAAGCAGATTAGATTCGGAAGAAGGAAAGGTGCAGGAAGTTTCTGAAGAAATTCAAATCCAAATTGACGGAATTCAAACAGAAGACGATCCTCTAGAATTTACAGGTGATGGGCCTAAAATTTTAATTTATCATAGTCATTCAATAGAAGCATTTAAGCAAGACCCAAGGGCTCCGTATAAAGAGGCGTCTTCAGAACCTTTCCGAAGTGATGACCTTAAGTATACCGTTATAAAGGCTGGGTCTACTTTAGCACAAGAACTCACAAGTAGGGGAATAGCTGTACTTCATGACCAATCTAACCATGAGAAAGGAAATTATAACGCCTCCTACACCAGATCATTGGAAACACTAAGAGAAAGAATGTCTGATCATGATTCGCTTCAGATGTTTATCGATGTCCACCGTAATGCTTACAATAAAAACAGTAAAATTAATTCCAACGATGAAGTTGTTATCATAAACGGGGAACGAGTTGCAAAGCTGATGCTGGTCGTAGGTACTGGCGAAGGAATTGTTGGGGGATTTAAAGAGAAACCAAATTGGAAGGAAAATGCAAAGCTATCAATCAAGCTGACCAACAAGTTGAATGAACTTTACCCTGGGCTGGCTAAACCTGTGTTGTACAGAAAAGGACGTTTCAATCAGCATGTTTCTACTAATGCCATTCTAGTGGAATCGGGCAGCACTCATACTACCCTGGCAGAGGTTGAAAGAGCTGCTATATATCTGGCCGAAGCAATCAGTCAGATAATAGAATAGAGACTATAACAGAATATAGTTGCAATTTACTCCATAATTCAATATTATTATAAAGGATAAGTTTTTTATAAATAAAATCATATGAAAAGAAGTGGTTTGGTGAGTAACCAGGCAACTTAGGAGGAGAAATTGCAAATATGCCCATGAGTAGGCAGCAACGGACAAGAAATTTTTGTATTATAGCCCATATTGATCACGGTAAATCCACATTAGCCGATCGTCTGATGGAGGAAACCGGGGCTCTTGCCCAACGAGACATGGAACAACAAATGCTAGATACCATGGAGTTGGAAAAGGAACGAGGCATTACTATTAAAGCCCAGGCAGTTCGCTTGGTCTATAAAGATGATGCCGGTGAAGAATATATTTTAAATCTAATCGACACACCTGGACATGTGGACTTTACCTATGAGGTTTCCAGAAGCTTGGCAGCTTGTGAAGGCGCTATTCTGGTGGTAGACGCCTCACAGGGAATTGAAGCCCAAACTTTGGCCAATGTATATTTGGCTATGGAGCACGATCTGACACTGGTGCCCGTTATCAACAAGATAGATTTACCCAGCGCACAACCAGATATGGTGAAAAAAGAAATTGAAGACGTTTTAGGCTTGGAAGCAGAAGATGCACCTCTTATATCAGCAAAAAACGGTATTGGAATAAGGGATGTTTTAGAGAGCATTGTAAAGCAAATTCCCCCTCCAAAAGCAGCAGAAGATTCACCTCTGCGAGCTTTAGTTTTTGACTCCTTTTATGATAGCTATCGTGGTGTAATCGCTTATGTACGTGTTGTGGAAGGAAGCATTAAGAAAGGTGACCAAATTCGCATGATGGCTAGTGGGAAGGAATTCGAAGTTAATGATGTTGGTGTATTTCGTCCTTTCCTAACTCCTACTGATGGCCTTAATGATGGTGATGTTGGCTATGTAACAGCAAGCATTAAAAATGTTCGGGATACACAGGTGGGGGACACTATCACCCATGCTGACCGGCCTGCAAAAGAACCTCTACCAGGCTATAAAAAGATAACTCCAATGGTATACAGTGGTGTTTATCCCGCTGATGGTGCAGAATATGAAGATTTAAGAGATGCTCTGGAAAAGCTGCAGTTAAACGACGCTTCTCTTATGTTTGAACAGGAAACTTCTCTGGCTCTAGGTTTTGGTTTTCGTTGCGGCTTTCTAGGCCTGCTTCATATGGAAATCATTCAGGAAAGATTGGAAAGAGAATACAACCTGGATCTTGTAACAACCGCTCCCAGCGTTATTTATAAGGTTCTTAAGACTGATGGAGAACTAATTGAAATATCAAACCCCACTAACCTGCCACCAGTAGACGAAATAGAGGCTATGGAAGAACCTATGGTTAAGGCCCAAATAATGGCTCCCTCCGATTATGTAGGTTCGATTATGGAGCTTTGTCAGGAGCGCAGGGGAATATACAAGCATATGGAATATATAGAGGATACTCGGGTAATTCTCACCTACGAGCTTCCGTTAAATGAAATTATATATGACTTCTTCGATGCCTTAAAATCAAGAACCAGAGGCTATGCCTCCCTTGATTATGAAATATTGGGTTATCAGGATTCCGATTTGGTCAAGCTGGATATCCTTTTAAATGGCGAAATTGTGGATGCTATGTCCCTGATAGTTCATCGAGAAAAAGCATATACACGGGGCCGCATGATTGCAGAAAAGCTTAAGGATATCATCCCAAGGCAAATGTTTGAAATACCAATTCAGGCTGCCGTCGGCAACAAGGTCATTGCCCGGGAAACCGTAAGGGCTCTTCGAAAAGACGTTCTGGCCAAGTGTTACGGTGGCGATATCAGTAGAAAGAAAAAGCTGCTGGAAAAGCAAAAGGAAGGCAAGAAGCGGATGCGCCAAGTTGGCTCCGTAGAAGTTCCCCAAGAAGCTTTTATGGCAGTACTGAAGCTAAATTAGTATATAGAAAGAATTGTCATTCCGAGCTTGCGAGGAATCTTAGAAAGATCCTTCGCTATCGCTCTTGATGACATAGAAGCAGTCATTCCGAATGTAATGAGGAATCTTGAACCACTGTCATTCCGAGCTTGCGAGGAATCTTGGTGGAAACGAGGAAAAATAAAATGAGAAAAATTGGACTATACTTACATTTCCCCTTTTGTGAACAAAAATGTCGTTATTGCGACTTCTCATCCTGGGCTGGTAAGGAAAAGCAGATGGATGCTTATCTGGAAGCCTTGTTTCAGGAGTTGGAATCCTATAGAGGTGAAAGACAGGAAGAAGAAATCAGCAGCATATTCATGGGTGGGGGTACTCCCACCCTTTTTCATGGGGAATTATTGGTGAAAACCTTGGAAAAGTGCAAGGAATGCTTTATTGTGCCCGAAGATTCAGAGATATCCATCGAATGTAATCCAGGTACAGTGGACCGGGACAAGTTGAGTATATTACATGAAGGTGGGTTCAATCGTCTAAGTTTTGGACTTCAGGCCTGGCAAGATCATCACTTGGCTTTTCTCGGCAGAATTCATAGAAGTAAGGAATTTGAAGATTCCGTAAAATGGGCACAGGAAGTTGGGTTTACTAACATAAGTGCTGATCTAATATTTGGAATTCCTGGTCAAACAGAAGAGGAATGGAAGAAAAGCCTTGAGAAAGCTATAGCCTGCGGCATTCAACACATTTCTGCCTATAGTTTAAAAGTAGAAGAAGATACTGTGTTGTACCACTGGAGAGCGCAGGGGAAATTCCAAGAGATGGATGATGATCAGGAGCGTACTTTGTATCATAGTGGAGTTCGCTTGCTGGAGGATCATGGTTTAAAGCAATATGAAATCTCCAATTTTTCACGACCAGGCTGCGAAAGCTGGCACAACCTAAACTATTGGAAAAACGGTGAGTATATTGGATGCGGTTGTGGTGCCCACAGCAATTATAGATCTGTGCGTAGGGCTAATGTGCAAAGCATAGAGCAGTATATCCGGCGTATCAACAAAGGTCAATCGGTAATAGAGGCTCAAGAGAATATTGATCAGGAGACGGAATTATTTGAAACCTTGATGTTAGCATTTCGTTTGAATGAAGGTATCAACAAACGAGATTTTATTTCTCGCTTTAACTTTTCACTTACAGACAAATACGCACAAGAAATAAAGGAGCTTAAAAAGCAGGGATTAGTGGTTGAAGATGAACACTCCATACGCCCAACAGCTCTTGGTTTTGACTTTGAGAATCGTATTGCTTTGGCTTTTCTAGATTTTTAGGATATTCCATTCTTTTGCCTACAATGATTTACAGGGAAATGAACCCACGGGGATGGTAAATGCTCAAAAATTCAAGTAATGTGCACTTTTTTACTTAAAATCCACTCATTACTTGAAAAAATGAGCAAATTCAGCTTAAAAAGCTCGAAAAAGTGCACAGTAATTGAAAAAGTGAGCAGTAGGGGTTGAAATTTAACTGAAAAAGTGTGAAAAACACACATTACTTGAAAAAGTGAGCACCCCGGTTGAATATCAGCTGAAAAGTAATCAAAAAGCACTCATTAGTTGAAAAAGTGTGCAGAAAAGGGCGGAATTAAGTTTTGAATTGTTCTAATCATTTAGTAACCACACGGTTTTTGAAAAAGCTATTGACAAAAACTGTGGTAAGTGATAATTTAAAAGTAGTTTTAGCACTCAATATGAGAGAGTGCTAACAAAAGGAGGTGGGGGTTATGAAGTTGGACTCCAGAAAATTACAAATATTACAGGCAATCATCAACGACTATATTATTACTGCAGAACCGGTTGGTTCCAGGACGGTAGCCAGGAAATATGAACTGGGTATCAGCTCTGCCACCATCCGCAATGAAATGTCTGATCTGGAAGAGATGGGTTTTTTAGAACAGCCTCATACTTCGGCGGGAAGAATTCCTTCCGATAAGGCCTATCGTCTCTATGTGGACAGACTAATGCAGGTTAAAAGCCTGGATGAGCAGGAAGCAGACTATATTAAAGAGTTTTATGGACATAAAATAATGCAGCTGGAACAAATAATTTTCCATACCGCTAAGGTATTGTCTAATATCACCAGCTATACCTCTATCGCTATAGCGCCCCAGCTAAGCAGGGTCACCATCCGGCATATTCAGCTTGTACCTGTAGACAGGGAATTTGCATTGCTGGTAGTGGTAACCAGTTCTGGTATTTTAAAAGATACTCTTATACAGATACCTCAGGGCATTAACGGCGACTTCCTGAACAAAGTGTCCAATATTTTAACAGAGCAATTTCAGAATAAAAGCTTTACTGAAATTGATACTGTGGACCTTTCTGCTGTTAAAAAGGAATTCATGGAGAATCAAAAATTCTTTAATTCCCTGGTAGACGTTTTGACAGACAGCTTTAGGAAATCCCAGAAACAGGAAGTTTACTTGGGGGGTACTACCAACATATTCAATTTCCCAGAATATCAGGACATTCTCCGAGCTCGATCCTTTTTGGATCTACTGGAGGAAAAGGATTTACTGTATCAAATTTTAGCCAGCTCACAAGATGAGAGGCTTAAGGTTACCATTGGCACGGAAAATCTTCAGGAAGAGCTTAGAGACAGCAGTATCGTAACAGCAACTTACAGCTTAGGCAATAGAGTGCTGGGCACAATTGGTATCATTGGTCCGACCAGAATGGAATATTCTAGAGCTGTATCTGTAATGGATTATATGGGTAAAGCTTTAAGCAGTTATCTAAATCAGCTTTACGGCGCATAGCCAAAGGGCTATTGTTATTTATAGAAACATAAGGACGAGGTGAAGATTTTGAGAGAGAAGAAGGTAAGGAAGGACTCCAAGGTCAATGAGGAGTATGGAGATCAGCAAAACGTAGAGCAGGGGTCTACGGGACAGGAACCAGTAGAGCAAAATATAAAGGAAGCTTGTAACTGCTCTGGTGAAGAATCCCATTCCTGTGCTTGCGAGGATTCTATGGATGAAACGGATGGAAATTGCAAATGTAAGGGAAATGAAGACCAAGGTGAACTAGAGAAAAAGCTGTCTGATGCTGAAGCAAAGCAAGATGAATATCTAAAAATGGCCCAGAGAGTGCAAGCCGACTTTGAAAATTTCAAAAGGCGCAACCGAAATACAGTGTCGGAAACCCATCAAACAGCTACTGTTGAAGTAGTTGAGGCTTTCCTCCCTGTGCTGGATAATTTAGACCGTGCCCTGGAAGCAGTACCTGCTACAGAAGTTGATGAATCTCTTCTGAAAGGAATTGAGCTGGTAAGGAGACAGTTTCTAGACACTCTGGCTAAGCTAGGAGTGGAGGAAATTGAGGCTCTGGGCAAGCCCTTTGACCCAGAATATCATAACGCTGTAGGTCAAATGGATGCAGAAGAAGGGCAAGATGAAAATACAGTGGTAATGGTTCATCAAAAGGGATACAAAATGGGAGAACGAGTTATACGGTACAGTATGGTACACGTAACCTGTTAAGCAAAAGTAGCTCTACATTGATGAACGAGTAAATAATTAAAATATATAAAATGATTTAGGTGTCAAAACTACTTTATCTTGAAAACTATACAGCATATAGGTTATAAACCAGTTGAAGAACACTATATACAGTACTAAAGTTCATCATTAAGACCTTTTGACAATCTAATCATAAAATATATAAAATATAATAATTTAGTACATATGCTTGGAAGTATAGAATGGAATAATAAACTTCGATACTTGTAAGATAAGTCGACGAGGAGGATTTTTATGGGAAAAATAATTGGAATTGATTTAGGCACAACTAATTCTTGTGTAGCGGTTATGGAAGGTGGCGAACCTATCATAATCGCCAATGCTGAGGGTGGCAGAACCACACCTTCTGTTGTTGCCTTCGCAAAGGATGGAGAGAGATTGGTAGGCCAAATAGCTAAAAGACAAGCTATTACCAATCCCGAGCGAACTGTCATGTCCATTAAAAGAGAAATGGGATCAAACTTCAAAGTAAAGATTGATGACAAAGATTATACTCCACAAGAATTGTCTGCTATGGTTCTTGGCAAACTTAAGCAAGACGCCGAGGCATATTTAGGCGAGGCAGTAAGTCAGGCTGTTATTACTGTACCTGCTTACTTTAACGACAGTCAAAGACAGGCTACTAAGGATGCTGGTAGAATAGCAGGTCTGGAAGTACTTAGAATTATCAACGAGCCCACAGCTGCATCTTTGGCTTATGGCTTAGATAAAGAAGACAATCATAAAATATTAGTATATGACCTGGGTGGCGGAACCTTCGACGTTTCCATACTGGAAATCGGTGATGGAGTATTTGAAGTTTTAGCTACCAGTGGAAACAACAAACTGGGCGGCGACGATTTTGACGACAGGGTTATGGATTACTTGGCTAGCGAATTTCAGAAAGAAAGCGGCATAGACCTTCGTAAAGACAAAATGGCCATGCAAAGATTAAAAGAAGCTGCTGAGAAAGCTAAGATTGAATTGTCAGGCGTAATGACCAGCAATATCAACCTACCATTTATCACAGCTGATGCTTCTGGTCCTAAGCATCTTGACATCACTCTTACTCGAGCCAAGTTCAATGAGCTTACTGCAGATTTGGTTGAAAAAACCATGGTGCCTCTGCGTAATGCAATAAAGGATGCCGGGTTAAGCTCCGGAGAGATAGATAAGGTAATTCTTGTTGGTGGTTCCACCAGAATACCTGCTGTACAGGAATCTGTTAAGAAAATTACCGGCAAGGAATCTGACAGAGGAATAAACCCTGATGAGTGTGTTGCAATAGGTGCAGCCATACAAGCTGGGGTTTTAGGCGGAGATGTAAAAGATGTTCTCCTGCTCGATGTTACTCCCCTTTCTTTGGGAATTGAAACCATGGGTGGCGTTTCAACCAAACTCATTGAAAGAAACACCACTATACCAGCCAATAAGAGCCAGATTTTCTCTACTGCAGCAGATGGACAGACAAGTGTTGAGATACATGTCCTACAGGGAGAAAGAGAGATGGCAGCCTACAATAAAACATTAGGTCGCTTCCAATTGACAGGTATCCCATCTGCACCTAGAGGAGTTCCTCAAATAGAAGTTACCTTTGATATTGATGCCAATGGTATTGTTAATGTTTCTGCTAAGGATATGGGTACTGGAAACGTACAAAAGATAACCATTACCGCTTCTTCTAACCTTTCAGATGAAGAAATAGATAAGGCAGTTAAAGAAGCTGAGCGTTTTGCTGATGAAGATAAAAAACGTAAAGAAGAAGTAGAAACTCGAAATAATGCAGACTCTCTGGTATATAACACAGAGAAAACTTTGAAAGAACTTGGAGACAAAGTCGACTCAGCTGACCAGGCTAGAATTCAGGCAGAAGTAGATGAATTGAAAAAGGCTATGGAGTCTGACAATATAGATAGCATAAAGGCAGCAACTGAAAAACTAACTGAAGTATCCTATGAAGTCTTTGGAAAAGTCTATCAACAGACAGGAGAGGCTGGAGGAGATCCAGGCCAGCAGGATCCAGGTCATGCTGGAAATGATGACAATGTAGTAGATGCTGACTATGAAGTAGTAGACGACGAGGATGACAAATAGTCACAGCATAATGGACGATATTAGATAATTCAGGTATAATGGGAAGGCCAAGGCAAAACGCTTTGGCCTTTTCAAAGATTTTTTGCATAAATAGGCGGTGAAGATTTAATTGGCAAAGCGAGACTATTACGAAGTATTAGGCTTAAAGAAAGATGCTTCAGAAGCAGAGATGAAAAAGGCTTATAGAAATCTAGCTAAAAAGTATCATCCTGACATAAACCCCGGGGACAAGGATGCAGAGGCTTCATTTAAAGAGATTAATGAGGCGTATCAGGTGCTTAGTAACCCGGAGACTAGGGCACAATATGACCAATTCGGTCATGACGGTCCTACAGGCCAAGGCTTTGGTGGCTTTGACTTTAGTGGCTTTGGCGGAGGCGGTTTCGGTGATATTTTTGATATGTTCTTCGGGGGATCAGGTTTTAGCGGAGGTTCAAGAAGATCAAGGCGGGGTCCTACTCGCGGCTCCGATATTGAATATAATTTAGATATTAGCTTTGAAGAAGCAGCATTCGGTACCAAGAAGGAAATTGAAGTTGTGCGAATGGAAAACTGTCCCGATTGTAAGGGCACTGGTTCAAAAAAACCTGAGGACGCAAAAACCTGTCCGAAGTGTAATGGAAGTGGTGAAGTTCAGCAGGCGCAAAACACAGCTTTTGGAAGGTTTGTAAATGTGCAGCCTTGCGACAAGTGCAATGGGGAAGGAACAATTATATCCAATCCTTGTCCAAAATGTCACGGCAGAAAGAAAATTCGCAGGGTGCGTAAAATCAGCGTAAACATCCCTGCAGGTATAGATAACAATCAAGCCATTACCTTACGAGGAGAAGGCCAAACTGGAGAACTAGGCGGGCCATCCGGCGATCTTTATGTCTCCATATCTGTGAGACCACACAAGTTGTTTGTCAGAAGGGGATACGACCTTTACTGTGATATTCCCATAACATTTGGCCAAGCTGCTTTAGGCTCTGAAATAGAGGTTCCAACCCTTGGTGGTAAGGTTAAATACAACATTCCTCAAGGAACCCAAACAGGAACTGTTTTTCGTTTGCGCAATCAGGGCGTACAGCGTTTAAGAGAAAACACCAGAGGGGATTTGTATGTCACAGTTAATGTAGAGGTACCTAAGAAATTAAATGACAAGCAAAGGGATTTAATTCAGCAGTTTGATCAATTAATAGGGGATGCAGAGCAGAAAAGGTCCTTCTTTGACAAGATGAAGGATGTATTCGGTGGATGAGGAGGTGCAGTATGGACTGGATAGAAATTACCGTTAAGACTGCAACAGAAGGTGCAGACATGGTAGCTCAGGCTTTTTACGAAGTAGGAGTTACCGGGGTTGTCATTGAGGATCCAATGGATATTGAGTTAGCTCAAGAGGAAGAACGCACCTGGGATTATATTGACGAGGGCATCCTTGCCAATATGTCAGAAGATGTATTGGTAAAAGCATATATAAGCAACGATGCTTCCTTTGCTGACAAATATGCATCTATTAAGGAAAGGATAGGGCAGCTGGGCCAGCAAAGTTATGGCTTAGAAATGGGCACTTTAGAGATTGACATAACTACGCTCAACGAAGAAGACTGGGCTAACAACTGGAAGCAATATTACAAGCCCATTAAGGTCAGTGATCGTGTGGTAATTAAACCATCTTGGGAGCCTTTGCCAGCCACGGAAACAGGTGAGGTTGTGCTGGAAATGGACCCAGGGATGGCATTTGGCACAGGAACTCACGAAACCACTACTCTTTGTATAGATGCAATTGACCGCTATATTCAAAAAGGAGCAGAGGTTGCAGACATAGGATGTGGTACAGGAGTACTGGGCATTACTGCAATTTTATTAGGTGCCGAAAAGGCAACAGCTGTTGATGTAGACAGTAATGCAGTGAGAATAACTAAAGAAAATGCCAGGAGAAATCGTGTAGAGGACCAATTGGAGGCTATACACGGCAACTTATTAGATCCAATTAAAGGTCAATTTGATATGATCATAGCTAACATTATTGCAGATGTTATCATTCAATTAACTGATTCAATTAGCAATTATCTTAAGCCAAATGGACTGTTTATTGCTTCAGGCATCATTCAGGAAAGATTGACCGATGTGGTAGAAGCGATGAAAGCTGTAGGGCTGGAAGCAGTTGATACAAATACAAAGGGAGAATGGGCTATGGTGGTGTGTAAGCTCAATGCATAGATTTTTTGTAGAACCAAAACAAATTAAGGGTAATATCGGTGAAATTACCGGTGATGATGCCCATCATATACAAAGGGTACTACGCCTTGGCATTGGTGAGGAAATTACAATGTGTGACAGCCAAGGCGTGGACTATCAGGGATTAGTTCAGCATGTGGATAAGAACCTAATCGAGGTAAAAATTGTTGGGACAACTCCCAGCCAAACCGAGCCAAAAATACAGGTAAGCTTGCTTCAAGGTCTTCCAAAGGCTTCCAAGATGGAGACCATTATTCAAAAGTGCGTAGAACTTGGTATCTATGAGGTGGTTCCAATTACAACTATTCGAACGGTGGTGCGCCTTTCAGACGATCGGGATGTGCTTAAGAAAGCACAACGTTGGCAGAAGGTGGCAGAAGAGGCTGCAAAACAGAGCAAGCGGGGGATAATTCCTCATGTTTCAAAACCTGTTTCTATGAAACAAGCTATAAAGGAATGCAACGCAGACCTCAAATTGCTATTTTGGGAAGAAGAAAAGGAACTAAGTTTGCATAAGGTTTTACACAACCAAGAAACTTCCCCTAAGTCCATAGCAATTTTAGTTGGACCAGAGGGTGGCCTTGATATTTCGGAAGTCGAGCTGGCAAAGCAACATGGATGGGTTTGTGTAACCCTGGGCTCCCGGATTTTACGAACTGAGACGGCCGGAATGGCAGTTCTAGCAGCAATAATGTATCATTGGGAGGAATGGGAATGAGCGTAAATAGTGTCAATGCTCCTTCCAAGAGAGCAGCATTTTATACACTAGGGTGCAAAACTAATCAATATGATACCGAAGCCATGCAGGAGCAATTTGAAAAGGAAGGGTATCAAATTGTAGATTTTCACGAGGAATCTGATGTTTATGTTGTCAATACCTGCACTGTAACCAATCTGGGAGACAGAAAATCCAGACAAATAATTCGTAAGGCCCATCGTACAAATCCAAACGGAATAATTGCAGTAGTTGGTTGCTATGCTCAGCAGGCTGCAGAGGAAGTGCTTTCCATAGAAGGGGTTAGACTAGCTGTAGGCACGAAAAACCGAAGTAAAATTGTAGAGTATGTGGAGATGGCAGCAGCCACTGGTGACAGCATTAACGCTGTAGAGGATATCATGAAGATTCAAGAGTTTGAGGATACCCCTATAACCACTTTTTCAGGTAAAACACGAGGCGTTCTTAAAATTCAAGAAGGGTGTAACCAGTTTTGCTCATATTGTATCATTCCTTATGCCAGAGGTCCTATACGAAGCAGGCAGCCAGTTAGCGTGCTTGAAGAGGTACAACGCCTAGCTGACAATGGATTTAAGGAAATTGTGCTAACGGGCATACACATAGCTTCCTATGGAAAAGACCTACAGATCACTTCCTTATTAGAACTTTTACAGGACATTTATAAGGTAGATGGAATTCAACGGATTCGTCTTGGCTCATTGGAACCCAATTTGCTAAGCAAGGAATTTGTTTCTGTGATGAAAGATATGAATAAGGTATGCAGACATTATCATATTTCTTTGCAAAGTGGTTGTGATGCCACACTGAAGCGTATGCATCGAAGATACACTACAGACGAATATAGGGAAATAGTTAAGGGATTGCGAAGTGCAATTCCAAATGTAGCGATAACTACAGATATTATGGTGGGTTTTCCAGGTGAGACCGATGAAGAGTTTGCACAAACGCTTAAATTTGTAGAAGATATAGCCTTTAGTAAAATTCATGTGTTTCCTTATTCACCAAGAAAGGGAACACCTGCTGCTTCCTATGAAAATCAGGTACCATCTGAAACAAAGGAAAAGCGCAGCAGGGAATTGATTGATCTGGGTAATAAGCTGGAACAAAGCTTTATGGAAGGTTTTGTTGGCAAGCAAGTGGAAGTCTTGTTTGAAGAAGAGCATCCAGCATGGGAAGGCTATTATGAGGGGTACACAGATGAATATGTACGAGTTGCTGTACCAGATGAAGGCCAGCAGCTGGAGGGAATGCTGTTTCCAGTTTTGATAAAGGAAGTAGAAAAGCATGGACTGATAGGAGGTATAATCAATGGATAATTGTTTGTTTTGTAGAATTATTAATCGAGAAATTCCGTCTAAAATAGTATATGAGGACGATAAGGTATTGGCTTTTCACGACGTTGAGCCAAAGGCACCTGTACACATTTTACTCATTCCAAAAACCCATGTAGCATCCTTTAATGACTTGGATTCACAGCATGGTGATGATATGGCACATTTAACTTTGTCTATCTCCAAGGTAGCGGAGATTATGGGTATAAAGGATTCTGGTTATAGGGTCATAGTAAATTGTGGTAAGGATTCAGGACAAGCAGTAGCTCACCTACATTACCATATATTAGGTGGAAGAAGCCTTGAAAATAACTTCGGTTGAGAAATCCTATAGTTAATAATCAGATAAGATGATTTAGGTGCTTTTGACACCTAAATCATAAAAATAACTTTATTCAGAATTTACATAGATGTCCAATGTGGTGGTAATAGGCATAAGGAATAGAATATGAAGGTAATTGACTAAAACTCTTCTCAGCGGTCAAGGATGGCATCAGCAATAGTGCTACTGTTGCCATCTAGTTGGTCATACCAGCCTTCCTGGCGGAACTGGGAGCAGAAGATAGTTGAAGAGTTTTTTCTAACTATGATATCACTCTATTTGATGATTTGGAAAGTCAAAGTCTCATTCTAAGAAACCTTATATTAAAGCATCAATTATTAGAAAACCAAACATCCTTAGATAGAATTCACATAAAAATAGAGCAGGTAAAAGAGCTGGACATTGAGTGCAACAAGTTGTTGCTCCATAGACTAACCCTAAGTAAAATGTAAAATGGTTGTCGAAATACGCAAACATATGTATAATATAAGCAGCTTAGTAATCAATTAATGATTTACAAGCTACTTTTTTAATTTACTGTAAAAAGGATGTTGCGGACTTAGCATGAATGTTACATCAAAACTGACAAAGCCCATTACTGAAACCAAATATCTTACAGCTGAAAACTGTTGGCGATATCGTCCAATTTTACGATATTTCTTTTTGGAATATGAAAAAATCAGATACTGGATGTATAAAGAAGAGGTATACGAAGCTCTTAAAGGCAATCTGCAGTTTGAAAGCTATACAATGGAGCAGTGCAGACAGGATCTTGATGTTCTTGTCGATTGGGGCAACCTAATTCCCCTGCAGGATACATCTAGAGCAGCAACGGTGGACGAATTTAAAAACAAAAAATTCAGATACCAGCTATCGGAATATTCTGTTGAGATTGAAAGGCTTACCACCCGCCTGGAGAATCTCTTTGTGGAAGGTGCTTCTCTTGAACCTACTCTTTTTGAGCGTATTAAGGATCAGGTATTAAAAATCCCTGACATGGCAGATGCTGATGTGAAAACTGCAGGGTCATGGTGGAGGGATTTAAGCAACGATTTTAAGCGCTTGAATCAAAATTATCAGGACTACATGAGGAGTTTTCACAGCCTTCGTGCAGAGGAGCTAATGAAGTCAAGGGAGTTTATTGCATTCAAGGACACCATCATTGAGTATTTGCGGGAGTTTGTCAAAGGCTTACAGAGAAATGCCCCTGTCATCGAAGAGGCCTTGCGAAGTATACCAGAAAATACAATCTCTGTATTAATCACCAAAGCATTTGAAAATGAAAAGTCCATTCCAAGACTTGACATGGAAATATCGGAAAGTATGCTCCACGATAATATTGTAGGAAAATGGGAGAGCTTTCGGGATTGGTTCCTGGGTGCAAACGGCAGGGATAGCGAAGTGGTAAGACTTCTTGAAATTACTAACGATATTATACGGAAAATAACCCGCTATGCAGCTCAGATTGCAGAAAGTCGTAACAGTGCTGCCAATAGAAAAGAAGAGTACAAAAAGCTGTGCCAAATGTTCTTGTCCTGTGAGAATATGGACGAAGCCCATATGTTATCCTCCCTGGCTTTCGGGATTTTTAACACGAAACATGTTAGAAGTGGCTTGATTCGTGAAACGGAAAGTATCAACAGCAGTGTGTATGATGAAGAACCTGATTATGTGGAGATAAAACCTAGGATCAGGGCATATAGGGAACGTGCCATAAGGAGCGGGATACCTGACAAGACAGAAAAGAAGAAATTACTGCGTCAGGAGTATATTAGGAGAATAGAACAGGAAAGAGCCATCATTGAAGGTTATATTAGGAATCAATCAATTGTGCTGGCAGAACTGCCGGTAATCCCATCTCATGTGCGGATTACCATGCTCAAGTGGATTGGCAAGGCGATAACAACTGTAGATAAAAAGGCGAAAACGGAGGATGGCCGAATAGTTACCCTGGTGCTCCCCCAAAATGGTGAAAGATGCATTCTAAAATGTGAGGATGGATTTTTGGAAATGCCTGCTTATACTCTTAAATTCTCTTCTTAAGATTGTGTACAAATTATACGAATGAGGATAGGAAATGAAAGAATTAGATACCCTCTTGGAGGAGTTCTGGATAATTAAGGACAAGGATAAAGATTTGTATTACCAGATAAAAGATAACAGCTCCGTCTTCAAGGGTTTTCTAGAGCAAAAGCTGGGATACAATTTGATTGTTAATCCCCATATGATCAAGTTGGAGAAGTTACCCGGTAAGGCAGAAGCTTGGATGGGCATACAGAGCTTTGATGACAGGATGGAATATTCCTTATTCTGTTTGCTCCTTGCCTTTTTGGAAGACAAGAGCGCAGAAGAGCAGTTTGTTCTTTCGGAAGTAACGGATTTTATCCAAGGTTCTTGGTTCGGTGAGGAGAAGGTTGATTGGACCCTGTTTCGTCATCGAAAATCCATGGTCAAGGTATTGAGGTTTGCATCAGATTGCGGCATCATGAAGACAAATGACGGAGATGAAGGGGGATTCATGGATTCGTCAGAAACGGAAGTGTTGTATGAGAGTACAGGCTTATCCAGATATTTTGTTCGGAATTTTACGGGAAATATATTGAACTATACTTCGTATCGGGATATGGAAAATGGAGAATGGATTGATGTTGACAGGGACAGGGGTAAAGTCAGAAGAAACAGGGTATACAGACGTATTGTCATGTCGCCGGCTGTATATTCGGAAGGCCCGGAGGATCCGGATTTCCTTTATATCAGGAACCAAAGGAGTCTGCTGGAAAAAGATATGGAGGAATTCCTCGATAGTCAGCTCCATGTCCATAAAAATGCTGCTTTCCTGGTTTTAGATCCGTCTAAAAACTTTAAAGAGGTATTTCCCGCAAGGAGGAATATATCAGATATTGTATTGCAGATGAATGCCTATATCGTAGACTCTGTTAGCTCTGGCGAACTGACTAGGCGTGATGATGAGACGATTGTGGTTTCAATAGTTCGATTTGAAAGCATTATTGAAAGAGTTCGGGAGCAGAATCATTCCGGCTGGATAAAGGAATACCGTGAAATGTCTCTGCCTAAGCTCTACCAGGAGGTCATTGACTATATGAAGGGTTTTCATATGATAGAGCTTATGGAATCAGAAAAGGAGATTAAAATCATGCCTCTGGTAGGTAAAATCATAGGCAGCTATCCTAAAAGTTTTACCCCTAACCCGTAACCATATACTATTAAGGAACAGGTGAAATAAGTGAACGCATTACAAAACCACTGGGTTATTAATCGAATTGGTTTATTGAATTTCTGGTATTACGATGAAGAGGAATTCAACTTTAATGACGGAAGATTGCTGCTGAGGGGTTCAAATGGTTCTGGTAAATCCGTTACCATGCAGAGCTTCATCCCTCTCCTGCTGGATGGTAATAAAAGTGCAGAACGATTGGATCCATTTGGGTCCCGGGCTAGAAGATTGGAAAATTATCTCCTCGGAGAGGATGAAAAGGATAAGGAAGAGAGCACTGCCTATCTTTTTATGGAGTTTTGCAAGGGTGAAACCGATCATTATCTGACGATAGGTATGGGGCTGAGGGCTCGAAGGGGTAAACAATTGGACTTTTGGGGGTTTTCCATTACAGACGGCAGACGAATCGGACAAGATTTACGCTTGTATAAGGAAACCGGGGAAAAGATCCCATTAAGCAAGATTGAGCTAAGGAACAGGATTGGATCGGGCGGGGAGTTGTACGAAGGTCAGAAGGACTATATGTCCATGGTAAATCGGCTTTTGTTTGGTTTTGAAACCATTGAGGACTATGATGAGCTGATAAAGCTTTTAATTCAAATTAGAACACCCAAGCTTTCAAAGGATTTTAAGCCAACGGTCGTCTATGAAATTATGAATAATTCCTTGCAGCCTCTATCCGATGATGATCTCCGACCTATGTCCGAGGCTATTGAGAATATGGACAATATAAAAGGCCAACTGGAGGTACTGAAGGAAAGTAAGGCTGCAGCTGACCGATTGATGAATGAATATGAACGGTACAACCGTTTTGTTTTACTGGAAAAGGCCCGGTATTATGTAAATAGTCAGGATAAGCTAGATACAGCAAAAAAGGATCTAACTCGATTAGAATCGGAAGGAGAAGATTACCATACCAAATACGTCTCTTACGAACAAGAGCATGAAGATCTGAAACTGACCAGGCAAAGCTATGAGCACAAGAAACAACAGCTAGAAAAACACGACAGCTTTATAGCACAGCAAGAGATTACACGATTGGAAGCTTTGCTGCAGGATCTCCAGGGTCGGAAGGAAACCAAGGAAAAAAGCCTGGACGGCAAGAAGACCAGGGAAAGGCAGCTTAGCAGTGAGCTGAAAGCTTTGGGAGGGAAGCAGGAGGAGCAGGCCGGCCTTGTTGAAAGCCTTCTCTCCGAAATGGATGAGCTTGCTAACCGCTTCTATTTCTATGAGCATGCGTTTACCCAAGCTGAACTACAAAAAGATCTCTCAAAGGATTATGATTTTCGGCTGTTACGAAATGAGATTGACAGGTATAAAGAAAAAATTTCAAGAGCTAAAAAGGTCCTTGAAAGGGAAAAGACTCAAAGTCAGCAGTATGACAGGGCATTGGAGGAACTAGAGGGCGCACGTCAGCAACGAGAAGGCGCTCGAAGAGAGCTGGACCGAACAGAAGCTATGTTTGAGGAAACGAAAGAGGAGTTTATTGAGCAAGTCTATGGATGGGAAAAGAAAAACAAATTATTAAAACTGCCAGCCGAGTCAATGGTACAGGTTTCCAGAGCGGTTCAAGCTTTTGGAAAGGACAGCGGATATGACAACATCACTAGAGAGGTTCACCGTTGCCACCGTGACGAAGATACTGGAATTCGAAAGAATATTCTTGAAATAGAGGCGGCGAAAGCGGAATACAATAAAGAAAAGGAACAAAAGCAAGCAGACCTGGACGATTGGAAAAGCCGCAGAGAGCCAGAGCCGGAAACCGAGGATAAGTTACTTATAAACAGGCAAAGACTGGATAAGGAGAATATACCCTATATACCATTTTATAGGGCTATTGATTTTCGGGATGAAGTAGAGGATAAGGTTCGCGGAAGAATTGAAGAAGCCTTGATGGACATGGGACTTTTAAATGCTTTGATAGTTCCGGAAAAGTATAGGGAATTACTTATGGAGATGGAAGAGGATACGGGAGAAAAATATATCTTCCCTAATCCGCAATTTTATGCATACGAGTTGTCAACGCTGCTAAAACCAGTCGCTCCTGAAGCTGGCGATATTACTGCTGAGGAGATTGATGATGCTCTGAAAAGCATCATGCTGGACAAGCAGGAAGGATTGGCTTATTTAAATGAATCTGGTGAATTCGGCATGGGAATTTTGAATGGCAAAACCACCTCCTGTTACACCCCAAAATTTATTGGCGTGGAAGCACGAAAAAGACATAAGCTGGAAAAGATACAGGAATTGGAGCAGCAAATCGAAGCGATTGATAAACGCCTGGAACAAGAGGAACAGAAGATTAGCTTGCTAGAGACGAAACTGGTAGGGCTTAATGCCGAACTGGATGATTTTCCGGGTAAGGTAGACTTGGAGACGGCTTATGAAATGGTTTATTCCGCCAGGCTGGATCTGGAGTCGAAGCTCAGGGATTTTGGAATAAAAGAGGATTATGCGGAAAAGGCTCACCATGCCCTTAAGGAAATTCGTGAACAGGTGCGGGAACTGACTGCCAAATCTCAGATAACTGTCAACCTGGAAGCCTACGAAGAAGCGGACCAGGATGCGGCAAAATACCGTGATATGCTTGGAATTTTGGAAACTCAGCATGTAAGGCTGGTTCAGTTTCATGTTCAAGCGGATAGTAATCAGAGACAGATTGATGATATCATAGGTGATATGGATGATATTTTATATGATATAAACAAGATAAACTGGGATATGCAGGATGCTCAGTCAAAAAAGCAGAATCATGAGGCCCTCCTCAAGGAACTGAACTACGAGGAAATTAAGAATGAAGTTGATGAGTGTATTCGTGTTTTGAGTTCCATCCCTAAAAAAATAGAAGAAGCTATAAGAAATGCTCAGACATGCAAGGAAAAGCATAATGTTGCCATAGAGAAAATGAACAGGCTGCAAGAAGACGTAGCGTATCTTGTAAAATTAAATGCCTGCTATGGAGAGGGCTTCCGCAAGGAATATGGTCTTGCTTATGTAGTTAAATATGAAAACAATGAGATTCTGAACCCGACTACCATGACTAATGGACAGGAAACAGCAGAAACATGGGATGTCTTAAAGGCAGCCCGTAAAGCCTACCATGACTTGAAGGGTGAAGAAAAGGAAGGGAAGCTTCGGGAAGACTATGCCTCTGCTTTGCAGGAAAGATACCATCAAAACAGACAATACTTTACAGAGTACAACTTAATTATGGAGTTTATTTTTGATTGGGATCATCAGAAAACTCAGGGACTGGATGACTCTTTAAGTGAAGATGACAGACTGATTAAAGCTGTATCCGAGCAAAAACGAATGGAATTGTCTGCCCGAATCCAGGGCAGGGATGTAAACTTTTATTCCCTTGTCGGATTCATCCAAGATTCTATTGAGGAAAATGAAAAGCTTCTTCGAGAGAGTGACCGTCAGCTGTTTGAGGATATCCTGGCCAACACCGTAGGAAAAAAGATTCGTGGAAGAATCTATCACAGTGAACAGTGGGTCAAAAAGATGAATTCTCTTATGGAATCCATGGATACATCTAGCGGCCTTTCCTTCAGCCTTGTTTGGAGAAGCAGGACTGCTGAGACGGAGGATCAGATGGGTACCAAAGAACTGGTCGATATTCTAAAATCCGATGCAGGGCTTTTGCGAGAAGAGGATATGGAAAAGCTGGCTTCTCATTTTCGTTCAAAAATAGCCCAGGCTCGTAAAGAGCTTGAGGGCAAAGGCGCCATGCAAACATTTCATGCAATTATGAAGGATATTTTGGATTATCGAAAGTGGTTTGAATTCCAGCTGTTTTATAAGAAAACTGGTGAAACTAGAAAAGAATTGACCAACAACGCCTTTGATAAGTTCAGTGGCGGTGAAAAGGGAATGGCCATGTATGTTCCTCTGTTTTCTGCAGTATATGCGCGTTATGAAGGTGGAAGAAAGGATTGCCCCAGAATTATTTCCCTGGATGAAGCTTTTGCTGGAGTGGATGAAAACAATATCCGGGATATGTTCCGTTTAATGGACGAACTGCAATTGAGCTTTATAATAAATTCTCAAATCCTATGGGGAGATTATGATACGGTGCCTGCTTTGTCAATCTGCGAGCTAGTGCGCCCCAACAATGCGGATTTTGTTACGGTAATCCGTTACCGTTGGAATGGTAAGGTAAGAGAACTGGTGGTAGATGATGAGGACATGCAGGATGCTGGTAAAGAAGTCGCAGCTAGTATGCTGTAACACTGAGTATACTGTAACACTTAAATCCTGTCATTCCGAGTTTATCGAAGAATCCGAAAAAAATCCTTCGCATTTGCTAAGGATGACCTTAGATGATCTTATGACGCAAGGGTGTGAGAAAAATGACCAAGATAGATTCAATACTGGCAGAAGCTATCGATTATTTCCAATCCAACAAGGGCTTTCATAGAATATTTGATCGTATGAAAAGCAAATACCAGTCTTTGGGGACTGTGGGCGGTACCGTAGAGCTTCGCAATATGCTTCCAGAGGAGCGGGAAGCTTTGACGGGATTTTTACGTAAGAATTACATGAGCCAAAATGGTGCCTCCATAAAACTGGAGCGTTTTGAAAAGGCATTAGAGTACACAAAGTTCAATGGGTTGCTTTTGGAAGATATTCTGAATGGCTATTTTGGTGAAGAATTGATATCTAACAAGGAAGCCAGAGCAAGGTACCAACAGGAACAGGACGAATTCTTTTCGAATATCATTCGGAAGTTTGAGGGCACTACAGCAGGCCAGTGGCTAGGTGATACTTTAAAAGCAAAGAATAATGCCTATTATATTTTTATGCAAAGGTACAGTGCTGACAGGCAGAGGTTAGAAAAGGACATTATGAATGTTTGCAGGGGGCTGTTGCAGCTCCCCATACTCTCCGGAAAAAAGCTTCGCCTCCCGGTCTTTGCCTCCAATATTACGTCAAATCCCCATTTCTTTGATGGGAATACAACCTGTGGACAAATTTTTATCCACGCTCTTGTATGGCTGTTTGGTGTCGCCCGTCCTGTAAATGCGGAAGAAACAGCGGAGGTATACTATGCAGCGGGCATCTTGTTTGACGAGGTTTCCAATTATGTGCTCTGCAAAGGGTTGAAAGCATATAAGGATGGTAGTCTACATCCCGGATGGGATGGCTTTTATCGATACAATGAATCTCTACAGGTGTCCCTGGCAAACTTGAGTACTGTGGACAGGATAGTGAGTCCCTATGGAAGAGTATATGTTTTGGAAAATGCTGGGGTGTTTTCAGCTGTGTTGGATGACCTCTCCTTGGATCGTCCGCCATTGATATGTACCTATGGTCAGGTAAGAATATCTTCTCTAGTGCTGCTGGACATGCTTTTCAAAGAAGGTACGATGATATATTATTCTGGGGACTTTGATCCGGAAGGACTAAGGATCGCAGATAATTTAAAAAGCCGATATGGTGAGCAGTTGATACTTTGGAGATATGGGGTCGCAGACTACAAAAAGGCTCTTTCCAATAAAAGACTGGAGGATTCCCGATTAAAGAAGATGGATAATCTTAAGAATTCGGATTTAGCAAACTTGTCTCAATATATCCGTCAGCATGGATGTGCAGGATATCAGGAACTCATCATCGATGATTTAATCAATGATATCCAGGCTATGAATATAACTTGTTGATTTGCATGATAAAATTGTGATAAAATATCGATAATGAAACATGTACTATATTTTTTTGATTGTCTATAGTAAAAAGTAAGACATACCTGTCAACGACCAAGCGGCGATATTCCGCAGCTCTTTTTAATAAGAACCTTGTAACATGTGATATAATACTTATAAGAAAAAAATTATCACAGTGGTGAGCTATTGTTTATGGAAAACAGAACCTATATAGCAATTGATTTAAAATCCTTTTATGCTTCGGTAGAGTGCATTGAACGAGGGCTTGATCCATTGACAACAAATCTTGTTGTTGCTGATGCAAGTCGAACCGAAAAAACAATCTGTCTTGCTGTATCGCCCTCTCTTAAATCATATGGTATTCCTGGCAGGCCAAGGCTATTTGAGGTTGTGCAGAAGGTAAAGGAAATAAATGAATCTTCTCCAAGCATATCACTGAGTTTTATTATTGCCCCACCAAGAATGAAATATTATATAGAGTATAGCACGTGGATCTATAATATCTATTTAAAATATATTGCCCCTGAGGACATCCATGTTTATTCCATAGATGAGGTCTTTATGGATGTTACTGACTATCTGTCTGCTCAGAAGCTCTCAGCTCATGAGTTTGCAATGAAAATAATTCTGGATGTACTGAATACCACTGGCATTACCGCTACAGCAGGAATTGGCACGAACCTCTATCTTGCCAAGATAGCTATGGATATTGGGGCTAAGCAAATTCCGGCAGATAAAAACGGTGTTCGGATTGCTGAGTTGGACGAGATGAGCTACCGCCGTAAATTATGGTCCCACCGCCCTCTCACGGATTTCTGGCGTGTGGGTAATGGATATGCAAAAAAGCTTGAAGCAAATGGTCTTTACACCATGGGAGACATCGCAAGGTGCTCTATCGGTAAGTCTACTGATTTTCACAACGAGGATCTGTTGTACAAGCTCTTTGGCATTAATGCAGAGCTGTTGATTGACCATGCCTGGGGTTGGGAACCTTGTACGATTGCAGATATTAAGGCATACAAGCCCAGCGCAAAGAGTCTGGGATCCGGTCAAGTTCTGCATTCTCCATACAGCTTTGAAAAAGCTAAGATTATTGTAAGGGAAATGACCGAGCTTTTGGTGCTAGACTTAGTGGGACAGGAGCTTGTGACAAATCAGATGGTTTTGACCATCGGATATGATATTGAAAACCTGGCTGATTCAGCAAGGCGACAGTCTTACCAAGGCGAAATTACTACTGACAGATACGGACGATCTATTCCGAAACAAGCCCATGGCAGTATCAATCTCAATCAGCATACATCATCTACAATGCTGATTATGGAGGCTGTTATGGAGCTTTTTGATAGAATTGCCGATAAAAGCCTTCTGGTCAGAAGAGTAAACCTTACAGCAAATCAAGTGATCCACGAGGCTGGTATTCAGAAGACAGAATGTCAAGAGCAGATTAGTTTATTTATGGACTATGAGGCGCAGAAGCGAGAGAAAGCTGAGCTTGAGAAAGAAAAAAGAGTTCAAAAAGCTACACTAGCAATCAGGGAAAGGTTTGGGAAAAATGCCATCTTGAAGGGCGTAAATTTGGAGGATGGAGCTACTACAATAGACCGAAATAAGCAGATTGGAGGGCACAAGGCTTGAAAAATTCTTATGATGATATTATCAATCTACCTCACCATGTTTCAAAAACCCGTCCTCAGATGCCAGTCATTGATCGTGCAGCGCAATTTGCTCCATTTGCAGCTTTGTCAGGTTATGAATCAGCCATTAAGGAAGCTTCGAGACAAACCTGCGAGAGAATGGAAATAGATGACTATGTTAAGGATATTTTGAGCTATAAGCTGCAAATTATATCGGAACGGATTAAAGAACATCCAGAAATATCTATTACCTATTTTCAACCTGATGCTAAGAAGGATGGTGGTTCTTATCAGACCGCCGGTGGCATGGTAAGTAAGATTGATATAGAAGAACGAATTGTTACGATGACCGATGGTGTAGTGATTCCTATTGATGAAATAATTAGAATTGAAGGAACAATATTTGAGAATATGCTAGTATGAACGTGCACACTCGTGAATTTGGAAATCCTGTAGTTGACAGGTTGAATTCTACTGCGTTATAATATACTATATTATTGGCTTCTATAAATTCCCACAGTTCAACAACCCATATACTTGGGTAACTGTACTAGCGGAGGGAGGGAAAGCAAGATGTCCGAAATCAGAATAGGGGAAAATGAATCTCTAGAAAGCGCTTTGAAACGGTTTAAAAGAAAGTGTTCCAAGTCAGGCGTATTGGCAGAGGTGCGCAAGCGTGAGCATTATGAAAAACCCAGTGTTAAAAGAAAGAAAAAGTCGGAGGCTGCTCGTAAGAGAAAGTTTTAAGCCTTCCTCAGCGAATAAAATTAAAAATAAATATATGGGAAATTTTATACAAGCTGGTTAACTTAATAAAAACAAGCAAAACCCGATAGTAATATCGGGTTTTTTGTTGTATAATGTAGTTAACATAATATATTTGGGGGTATCTATGAAGCAGAGGGGATTTTGGGTAATCTTAATCTTGTGTTTGCTATTGGTTATTGGTGTCAGTGGGGATACCCATGTCCATAAGGATAATGGCCAAAGGTCAAAACCAGCCGTCGCGCTGGCTTCTATACCCATGCAAACTGACGAAGAAGTGTTAGAGGTAGAACGGTCGCGTATACCAATCAATACTTCCCAAGGAGAGCCACTAGGTATTTCAAAGGAACAAGAAGCACCAACGGAACTAGAATTACAAGAAGATCTATTACAAGAAGGCAATGTTATGTTGGAACAGATTGTTGAAGAAATACGAGACACAGATGCACAAATAATAGGTTTGCAAGAGGTAGAACATAAGATGCCTCGATCAAATTATCAAGACCAAGCAAGGTTATTAGCGGAAGCACTGGGGTATCATTATTATTATGGTGGAAATATCAATATTTTAGGAGTGCAGTATGGAAATGCATTGTTAAGCAAATTCCCTATTGTTAATACACAAAACCATAAGCTTCCCAAGAAAATGTTGGAGCCAGATGGTTTGATAGAAGCTGAGGTTGATGTAGATGGTATTTCTTACTATGTATACGTAACTCATCTTGGATTGAACCCAGTAGAAAGAAATTTGCAGATCCAGTACATTAATGAACAGTTAGCGCAAAGAGAAGGAAATATTTTAATTTTTGGTGACTTCAACAATAACCCTGATAGCGATGAAATGCAATTGTTGGATTATCTTATGATAGACAGCGCTGCAGCTCTTAATAAAGGCGATCTATATACCTTTTCCAATTGGGGTGATACTGCTGAGGAAAGAATTGATCGTATTTATATATCGGATCAAATAGATCTTAAGAACCACGAGGTTAAGCCTTCTGCAGTTTCAGATCACAGAAGGGTGATTACACAAATAGTGCATAAAATCCAAGCTGGGGAAGGAATTTATAATGCTTTGGCGAATAAAGATGGTATAGGGGCTTCATTGCTCGTGGATTGATAATTTAAGCTCCATACACTAACAAAAGGCGGTGTAGGTAATACGTAAACGTTTTTATGCATATGTTCTTCTATTTTTAATAGCTTTTATATTAATGTCTGGCAACATGCAGGCATCAAACGGTGATCAGGTTTATGTGGTTTCTCTTAAGAATGAAATCACGCCTGCTATGTCTGCATATCTGGTAGATCAAATTGAAATGGCCAATTTAGCCCAGGCAAAGGGAATAATAATTGATATATCTACTCTAGGTGGACGAGTAGATTCGGCTCTTGAAATGCGTGATGCAATGATATCCTCGAAAGTTCCTATTGTGGTCTTTGTGGGTGATCGTGCCACTTCAGCAGGAGCACTAATTACCATTGCTGCAGATACTATTATTATGGCTCCCGGCAGCCATATGGGCGCTGCTGAGCCAATTCCCTACAGTGAAAAAACAGTTGCCTATGTCAGTGGGGAATTTCGTTCCACTGCTGAGGCTCGAGGTAGAGATCCCCTTATTGCAGCAGGTATGGCGGATAAGGACCTTGATGTTCCCGGCTTTCCTAGAGGCAAACTTGTTAATATAACAGCGGAAGAAGCCACTAAACTAGCATTTATAGATGGAGTACAGCCTAATATAACTGGGGTTTTGGAATTAATGAACTGGCAGGAAGCTCAGTTGCTGGAGATAGAACCTGGTGCCCTATATCAAATAGCTCAATTTCTAACACGGAGCGAGGTTGCTTCTATACTTCTCATTATTGCATTTTTTGCTATGGTTATCGAAGTATTCTTGGCTGGTTTTGGATTACCAGGAATTATAAGTATTATTGCCTTTGCTCTGTATTTTGGCGGTGCTTTTTTAGCTGGAAATACAGAATGGTGGTCGGCTATCCTGTTTGCTCTTGGTTTAATCCTTTTGATTATAGAAATTTTTGTGCCGGGCTTTGGCGTGTTCGGAGTGTCTGGTATTATAATGATTCTGGTAGGTATAGTTTTTGCAGCACCTACTATAGGGCAAGGAATTTTAATCTTAGGAATTGCAGTTGCTACCACCGCTGTACTAATTCCCATACTATATAAGCTATTTGGCGGGCCAAGGCTGTTCCGTCGACTGGTTCTACAGGAATCAGAAACCGTTGATAAGGGTTATGTTAATTTACCCTACAACTCATTATCTGAATTACTGGGTAAGACAGGGGAAACCATAACCCCTTTAAGGCCTGCAGGTATTATTGTGGTGGAGGGGAAGCGAATGGATGCCATTTCAGAAGGCACTTATTTGCCAAGTGGTACTAAAATTCGGATTGTTGAAGTACAAGGAACAAAAATTGTTGTAGCAAGTGAATCGTAAATAATCAGCCCCACGGCTGTTATTATTAAAATAAGTAAAAGGAGTGAAAGCAAATGTTACAATCTATACTACCGTTTTTGGCAAATGCGGTTGAACAAGGAGTATTTTTATTGTTGGGAATTATAATCGTTGCCATAATTATTCTAGCGGTAATACTTACCTTTGTACCATTGGGACTATGGATATCTGCTTTGGCTGCAGGTGTTAAAATTG
This sequence comes from uncultured Eubacteriales bacterium, assembly GCA_964345785.1. GTDB lineage: Bacteria > Bacillota > Clostridia > Caldicoprobacterales > DTU083 > UBA5454. The sequence continues at coordinate 37,027 of CAYFSR010000009.1, forward strand.
GAATTTTTAATCTAATCGGTATGCGTTTGCGCCGAGTTGTTCCCAACAGAATCGTTAATCCACTTATTAAAGCTACCAAAGCTGGTTTAACTGTCGGTGTTGACATGTTAGAAGCTCATCACCTAGCAGGTGGTAATGTTGACAGGGTTGTTAATGCTCTGATTGCTGCTCAGAGAGCAAATATTCCGTTGGAATTTGAAAGGGCAGCAGCAATAGACTTAGCAGGACGAGACGTCCTGCAGGCTGTGCAGATGAGTGTTAATCCGAAAGTATTGGAAACCCCTAAAGTATCTGCAATGGCTAAGGATGGAATTGAGGTAATAGCAAAAGCACGAGTAACCGTTCGAGCTAATATTGATCGTTTGGTTGGTGGTGCTGGGGAAGAAACTATCTTAGCTCGTGTAGGGGAAGGTATAGTAACAACAGTAGGTTCCTCTACCAGTCATAAGCATGTGCTTGAAAACCCAGATAGTATTTCACAAACTGTCTTAAACAAAGCTCTGCATTCTGGTACTGCCTTCGAAATTTTGTCTATTGACATAGCCGATGTAGATGTAGGCAGAAATATTGGTGCTCAGCTTCAAACCGATCAGGCAGAAGCTGACAAGAGAGTTTCTCAGGCTAGAGCAGAGGAAAGAAGAGCCATGGCGGTTGCTGCGGAACAAGAAAACAGGGCATCTATTCAGGCAATGAGAGCAAAGGTTGTTGAAGCCGAGGCTGAAGTTCCTAAAGCTATGGCAGCTGCTTTAAGAGAAGGTAAACTTGGGGTTATGGATTACTACAATATGCGAAATGTAGTTGCAGACACACAAATGCGAGATGCAATCTCAAAAATGGGTGGATCAGATACTTCAGGAACTGATGGAAAATAAGGCACACCCCCGAAGGGAGGGCTTTTAATTGGAGCTTATAATTCTTATAATTGTTGCCAGCGTCATTAGCAATATAGTTAAATCAATGCGTGAAGCTCAGCAAAAAACAAATCAGCCAAATAGGAAGATTCCAGGCCAGGGGGAATTTCCTGGCAAAGGGTTTAACCTGTCAGGCAACCAGCCCCCCATTATAAATACTTCTTTATCAGAGGATCCCTATACTGTTTCTCATAATGAGCAAAACGATGAACTGACTTCTCGGAGCGTGATTTCTAATGACCAGCAAGCTCAATGGCAGATAGCAACAAGCAACTTATCTCCTGTTGCATCTTCACAGGATTCTACTAATCAGGATATTGAGTCATCATATGCTATTATAGAGGAACAATCACAGAGGCACCACAAGTTAGATTTATCGCCTAATGCATTCATAAATGGGATAATTCTAAAGGAGGTACTTGGACCTCCTAAATCTAGAAGACAATAATAGTTGAACATATAGTGATTAAAGAAAAAACCGGAACTGAAAATGTTCCGGTTTTTTGCTGCTTGAAAGGGAAGCCTCCTCACTTCTACCTGAAACTTCAGACGCATATTAAAGAACCGTACCGTCAAAGGACAGGGCAATCGGCAGAGATTAAGTATATTGG
>CAYFSR010000010.1:0-38285 GCA_964345785.1 uncultured Eubacteriales bacterium
TTGATGCCATTTCTATTAAAGAATGGCATTTCTTCTTTGGATTTGGTCATTATGTCGCATAGCCATGATGATCATGTAACTGGATTAAACACCGTTGTTAGTGAACTTAAAACCAAGGCATTCATGGAGTATCCTCCTAAAATAGAGACGCCAATCTACCAGACGTTAAAAAGCACATTGAATAGAAAGGAAATTCCTATGATTACAGCTGTTAGAGGTGAATCCTATGCAGTAGGAAATGAAACATGGCTTCATATTCTTTATCCTGATCAAAGTGCAGCAGATATTTTATATGATGGTAATGAGAATAATCTATCTCTTGTTATACTTCTAGAATGCGGGGACGCTTCTGTACTATTCACCGGGGATATAGAAAAAGGTGTAGAATACTACTTAGCTGGTAGAATAGACAAGCAAGCTTCTATTTTAAAGGTGCCTCATCATGGAAGCAATACTTCAAGTACTGATGCATTTTTGGAAGTGGTTTCTCCTGACTTTGCAGTTATCCAAACAGGAACTAACATGTTCGGACATCCAACCCCACAAACGATTGAAAGGCTGGCTAGTCACGAAATTGATGTATATAGGAATGATTTACATGGTGCTGTGATGCTAAATTATGGTAGAAACGGATGGGCTATTGAAACTATGTTGGACGGGAATGAGAACTAGGCTGAACATTGGTTGCAGTATCAAACCAGTATCTTTTTGTGCGCCGAACTTTCCCATCAATGTTGTTTTCAATAGTATCTCGATATATGCCACCGTTCTTCTCCATGACGAGATAAGAACCTACATTGTCCTCATCACAAGTTACTAATGCACGATCAATGCTTAGTTTCGACGCTTCCTTTAGAAGAAGTGCAAGCTGAACATTACCATAACCCTGATTCCATGTAGATGGACGTATGAAGTATCCAATGTGTCCGCCAAAACGCTCACATTTTTCTAGCATTTCTTTTTCCTCCCTATGTACATCAAATGCTCTGACCAGCTTAGCAGGTCTTCTCGTTCAGCCAGTTTTTCTGACATATCCAGCCAAGTATCTATTATCTCCTGGGGTTGCATCATAATGTTGTTCTCACAAGGAGACAGGATACTTTCCTGACCGAAGTAATGTAGCTTTTCTAAAGGAAATTGCTCCATGAAAGGCAGCACTTCTTTTTGATTAATGAAAAATGCCTGTGTAAATGCAATCTCTGCCTCCCTTTCTTTAATATGCAAAAAGCTGATGAAAGCAAACGGATTATTTTGTCTTCCTATAATTAGGCAATTATATATTTGCCTTGCAATATAGATATTTATCTATTAAACTAAAGCTACATCTATATTTTACCAGATACTAAACATTCTTACTACCTTTTGTACTAAAGAAAGTACTAAAGAGACCTTTTACATTAAGGAAAATAGGAAGGGGTAATAAAATGGAAAAAATCTTATATTATGGCATGACCGGTGAAAAGATGTGTTTTCAACACATTCTTATGAATTCTATGGATTTACATTCAGCAGGGGCAGAAATAAAGATTATTTTTGAAGGTGCTTCTGTTAAACTAGTGTCACTGTTCGAAGAAGAGAAAAATCCGCTGTACATAAAAGCTAAAGACGCTGGGATCATAGCTGGAGTTTGTCTAGCATGTTCAAAAGTTTTAGGTGTGTTTGAGAAAAATAAAGAGTCAGGGTTAGTTATGTTGGATGATATGTTAGGTCATGCAGGTATGAAGAGCTATATCAAAGATGGATACAAGGTTATAAGCATGTAATTGCTTTAAGTTTATATTGAAAAGAGGAAATTTGTTTAAGTTATGAATGAAAATCACTCAAACCATTCAATGAAAGTAATTGCCCACATACATACCGACTTCACGGAAAAGTTCGGGATTCCCCGTCAAAGTGGGCTGATTGATGCCCTGAAAGGGACTATTGTATTTGAACAGGAATATAGGAACCCTGATGCCTTGCGCGGGCTGGAGGAGTTCTCGCATATTTGGCTTATCTGGAAGTTTTCAGAGTCTGTCCGGGACAATTGGTCTCCAACTGTTCGCCCTCCACGTCTTGGTGGCAATAAGCGGATGGGAGTTTTTGCTACTCGATCACCATTTCGTCCCAATGCTATAGGGCTTTCTTGCGTTAAGCTGGAAAGTATAGAACAACTTCCTGATTTTGGACCAATACTGCATATTGCAGGGGCTGATCTGATGAATAATACGCCTATCTATGACATAAAGCCATACCTTTCATATGCAGATAGTTATCCAGATGCGGTTGGAGGGTACACGGAATCACTTGATGATTATGTTTTGAAGGTAGACTTTCCGGAGGAATGGCTTCGACTTATTCCAGAGCATAAGCGAGAGGCTCTTCAAGAAGTATTATCACACGATCCGAGACCATCATACCAAAATGATTCTAACAGAATATATGGCTTTGAATTTGCTGGCTTTAATGTTCGATTCACTGTTAACGGAAAGATATTGACTGTGTGTGAAGTCAAACGGATAGAAAAATAGCCCATTAACAAATATCTATAATCTAAAAGATCAAAAACTGATTGAATGCTTGCTCCCATGCTTATAATTAGACTAAAGAATAGAATGAAAAGGATGATTAGAATGGCTTTTACATTGGAACTAGGTAGTCAGGCACCGAAATTTACACTTCCAGCTACTGATGGCAAGACATACTCCTTGGAGGCTTTCGATGAACACTGGATGCCTGCAGAAGCATGTGATTTGGTGTTTGATTAACTGATTTACTAACAAAAGAAAAACAAGGAGCTGAAGATATGCATTTTTTACATCTTACCTTTCGAGTAAAGGATATTGAAAAATCCTTAAAATTTTACACTGAATTTGTAGGGTTAAAGATTTTGAGGCAGGAAAAGACTGATCAATGGGAAATCGCTTTTCTAGCTGATAAAGAGGGGGCAACTCAGATTGAACTGGTTTGGATGCCACATGGCGACACAATCGAAACTAAAGGTTTGACTGTATGCTTTCAAACCGATGACCTAGATGGTGTCCGGCAGTTAGCTATAGAAAAGGATCTTAATCCATCGGAAATTAGAATACCAGATGCTACTATGAGATACTTTTACGTCTACGACCCCGACAGGGTATCTATCGAATTTAAGGAACTGAATAACTAAATCAATAAAACTGTAGCAAAACTAGAGAACTGTCCCCGAAAATGAAGTCAAGTTTTCTGGAAGAAAAGCTTGGACACAATGCAGCGAAAATTTAGAAGCGTCCCCTAAATAAAAAAGAGTCCGCCATGATAAGCGGACTCTCTGTCTGTCTATTGATTTGTAATATTGGACGCAAGAAACCGTCCCTAAGCTTCTGGTTCGGGTTCTTCAGTTGGATCAGGAATTACCGGGTCTTGCAAGGCACCTATACTTAGGGTTATTTCGCTGCCAGCTGCTGTCCTTGTTCCAACCTTCAAGGATTGCTCATAAACCTTTTCTTCAAAGCCTTCCTTGAAGCCTTCAACATATATTATATTGAAGTTCTTGTGAAGATTCTTTGTAATAATATCATTCTTTGTCAAACCAGTGAAATCAGGTACAACCAACTGCACATTAGCAGGAACATGCTTCAAAGTAATGGTGGAACCTTCTTTTATTTCCATGCCAGCACCAATGCTTTGATACCATATCTCACCTGGAAGCTTGCCGGACTTGTTCTCTTCAACAAATACAGGGATAATATTAAGCTCTTCGCACATGGCTATGGCTTTTTCCCTAGTTATGATCGCATCATATCCTGAGCCGGCAGGGGATAGGAAATCAGGTACAAAAACTACCTTACCACTGGATACAGTGATGCTAATAGATGTGTTGATGTCGACTAAGGTGTTAGCCTTACTTTGGGTTAGAATGGTGCCTGGCGGCGAATTGCTCTTGGTGCTTGTTACCTTGATGCCGATTGAAGCACCATTGCTGTTTAATTCCTTTGCCCAAGCCTCGATAGCATCCCTTGTCTGCCCAATAAAGGAGGGTAGGGTGATTTTGTTGTCAATGGAGTATTTCAATTCTACTATCTGGCCGGATTCATAAATGGTGTCGGCTTTGATGCTTTGGGAAATAAACTTACCAGCAGACCTTCCAGAGTAACTTTCAGCGATGTTAATTGGAATTCCCAGTTCTCCTGCCACTGAAGGTGCTAACTCTTTGGGATATTTGGAGAAATCAGGTATCAATATCATTTTTCCATTAGATACAACTAAGTTTATTTCTGTATCCTCAGCAACTTTTTCCTCAGCCTTAACACTTTGGGATATAATAGAACCCTTTGGGGCGAAATCATCATACTCCTCTTCAACAACAAGGACCAGCCCATTTTCTTTTGCAAATGCATAGGCTTCAGCAATGGACATGGTTTTGAAATTTGGTACCTCGATAGTAGGAGCAGTGACATCCTCTGGACCCTTAGAAATAATTACATATACAGGACTATCTCTTCTTACTTCGTTTACTACTGTGTTATCGTTAATTTCAAATCGGATTACCTTTCCTGATTCCACAGTATCACTAAATTCAGTAGTTACACGTACTTTTGTCATGAAATTCTCAGCAGCCCATTTATCTACCTCGTTCTTAGTCATTGACATGATGTCTGGTATGGGCAATGTAATAGAAAGGTCATGACCTAAGGACACGGTCAGCTTTACAAATTCACCCTTTTTAACCTGGGTGCCCTCAGCTACGTTCTGAGTAAGCACTCTGCCAGCTTCCATATCATCGTTAAATTCTTGTTCTACCTGTAGCAGAATACCGTTGTTTCTAGCCCATAACTGTGCATCATTTTCCGTCCAACCGACAAGGTTAACCATTGCGATGCCGCGATTTAGTAACAGGTAAATGCCAAAAATTATTAATGCCAGCACTACAACACTAATTACAATAGCCATCACTCTTTTGGATTGTGGAGGCTTTTTTACTGATGGCGCTGATTCTGTTGCAGGAGGCTTTACAAAACCGCCTTTTCTAAAAGCAGAATCAGCAGGCTCCTTTGTTTCGAGAGCCTGCTTATTAACTTCCTGTGTGTTTTGCTCATCAGTCTTCTTTTTATAGGATTCTAGAAACGTATTGTTTGTATCCATTTGATATCCCCTTTAGTTTACAAAATCTCTTTTATTAAACACTACTAATGATATTACTGAACATACTACAGACAATCCTAGCAATAGTAGTATACCATAGGTTAGATTGAGTGTAACGCTGCTTCCATATCCATATATAGGATTATAATACGAAGCATCTTGAGTGAAGTATGTGGAAAGCTGCATATAGGGTAGCGGAGTATAAGCAAGCCATCCCGCTGATTGTGAATAGGATAGGATGGGGGTTAATATCAGGCTTCCAATATATGCGGCTATGGGTACTGCGATGGAAACCGCTACATTCTTTACAACCACTGACAGCATAAAGGCAATAGCAAATATAAATGCTATAGGAGCAATACAAGCCAGCATCTTTGGCAGATAGTATGCAAAGAAGTTTGTCTCTCCTGCAACAGAGAAATTCGGGAAGGCATAGTCAGAAAAGCCGAAGCAGATTCCATTTGTGACCAAATTCAATAAACTGCCTATCCCATATATAACCAAACATATGATCAATGAGGACATGAATTTAGCCATCAAAATTTTAGTTCGTGTCTTGGGGCGTATCATCAGCAGACGAATGGTACCTTGCTGAAATTCGCTTGCCATTATCCAGCCACCAAGCAGTGCTGCAAAAAGAGCCACGAATATGGAGTAATTTAAAAACTGTACGGTTCTGCTTCTTGATCCGTCTCTTACGTACTTCATGTCAGGCTTATCGGCATAGATGGATTTCTCTGCTACAATTAACCCATTATTCAATGCATCTATCTGTTTCTGTATTGCAGCTACATATTTTGTATAGCTCCCATGTTGCTGTACAAGCCAGGGTTCCTGATTAAACTTTTCTTCGGTTAATATCTCTGTATAGGACAATTGATTACGATAGCTCTCCATATCTCCAAGAGCGTAGTTTTGCCAGACATTCTCTCCAGGTATGATATTCTTCTCTAAACGCAGTTGCAGGAGGGCAATGTTATTTTCGCTAAAAGAAATTTGACGCTTCAGTTCGAGAATCATCTGGTTAATAACATCTTCCTGAGAGGGGTTATTAATTATCTCCTGCTCTTGAATAGCTATTTGCTCATTGATATTATCAATGTTTTTAGTTTCCTGTCTTATGCTCATGTTTACAAATTGGGGGAAATCATTATTCTCTAGGATTGCTGTAAGACTTGTTAATTCTTCATCCACTGCATCTAGTGCAGCGAGTCTTTCTTCAGCAGAGAGGTCCAGATATTTGCTTTTAAACATTTCTGGCTCCATGTATCTTCTTTGGTTAAGAACTTCCAATAAAATATCCTCAGAGACGTCTATGTTTTCAAAGATGAATTTGTCATACACGCTTTCCTGAGCCATCCACTTCAAGTTTGTTCGATAGTCTTGATAATTAGTAACATGTTTGGCAAAATTCAAAGTAAACTGAAACTCTGTGTCCAGAAGAGCCAGGAATAGGTCTAGGGCTTCTGATGTGGAGAAACGCTCCTTGTCATTCTCAACGTATTCCTTCTCATTCATCATTGAACTGATCTCCCAAAAGTAGGGATTGTCAGCTTTTATTGTAATCCCATCTATAGTAATTTCCTCGTCTGATCCAGGGTATCCAGGAATTCCTGGGTATATTGGTTTGTCTATGGCATACCTGGAACTTACAGTTTCATACATGGGCATGGGGCGTCCGTTAAAATCATCTTGTGGTCTTTTACTAGCAATAAGATTGATGATTGGGAAGGCAATAGCTGCTACAACTAGCAGCACACTAATGATCAGTAGAAATTTTGACCTTATAATGTTCTTGATCTCGTATTTAATTTGTCTTATAAAGCTCATCACGGCGATCTATCTCCTATCATTTTAGTTTATATTTAGGGATTATTACTTTTACCTTATTTGTGTTTTAGTTCCTGTAGTCATAGATAAGAAATCCTGCTCTAATGTTCTATGCTTTTGGTTGACTGCGTATATTTTGATGTCGTCTTGAACAAGCTGAGCAATGATATTCGGAATCTCATTGCGACTTAACACAACATTAACACCACCATTTTCAATGGCACTGCTATATTGTAGTGCATTGAAGTATGCCATCAGCTTAGTATTGTTATCTGTGACGAATGTATACTGGAATGTAATATCTTCTTCAGATTCTTCCTCTTGATGGATATCTTTTGCTCCAATGATAACACCATTGTCGATAATATATATACGATCACACATAAGCTCCATTTCGGAAAGGAGATGGCTGGATATAAAGACTCCTACATCAGCCTCTTTGGATAGGAATTTCAGCATGTCTCTTAACTCTTTAATGCCGATAGGATCCAAACCGTTGGTAGGCTCGTCCAGAACTAAAAGCTTGGGGTTATGAAGGAGTGCTTGAGCGATTCCGATACGCTGACACATACCCAATGAATAGGTTTTAACTTTATCATCAATTCGTCCTGACATTTTGACAAGCTCAACTATACCGTCGATGTTTTCTGAATTAATGCCATCATGCATGGATGCGAAGTACTCGAGGTTTTCCCTTCCAGTTAAGCGCTTGTAAAGATCGGGATTTTCCACAATGCCTCCCACGTTTTTCATTGCATTTTCGAAGCCTTTGGTGACATCATGTCCACAGATGCTTATGTTACCTTCTGTGATATGGAACAGACCCATAACCATCTTAATAGTGGTGGTTTTACCTGCACCGTTTGGCCCAAGGAACCCCACGATTTCTCCGGAGTTAACAGTCAAGGATATGCTGTCTAAGATCTTTTTCTTCTTGATTGTCTTGGTTAGGTTTTCAATTTTTAATAGTTCCAATGCTATATTCCTTTCCCACATTTAATGTGTTTTAATGATAAGCTTAATATTGCTTTATACAAGTTTTTAGAAAAAGTTATAATATTAACATTGTACCATTTCTGTATAAATTTGCCTATATAATAATAGTACAATCACCATACAGTATAGACATGTAATGATATAAAAAAGATGCAAAGTATATATAAAATATTTGAGTAATTTGATAAATATTTATGCTAAAATATTCTAGATATTTCGACTGAATTCTAAAAAATTTGCATTAAATATTTCCAAATGGATATTAATATGTTTTAAAAATGTAGAAGCTTGAAAGCTTTTGTGTTAAAATTAAAAACTGTAGATAAATTAACAGCCAAATTAATAATCTGGGTTTAATCAAAGGGTGTTATTGAAGGGAGAAAAGAGAATGACGATGAAGCGGTACGAAGACCAGAAGTGGAAGCTAGAAATGAAACTAACGATGGATTTTAATAACATGATGTCAGATTTAATAGGAGAAGAACAGGGGATTTCCGAAGTATCTATAGAAGCTATGTCTAACGAACTAAAAGTCGCAGCAGCAGCTATGGTGAGCAAACGCGCCGAGGGCAAGATGGATTGGAGAGACCTTCCTTACAACCAAAATGACATTATAGAGGATATTCTGGAGACAGCAGCTGAGATTAAAGACAAATTCGATGCGTTTGTAGTTTTAGGTATTGGTGGATCTGCACTAGGACCTATCGCAGTTCAACAGGCTTTAAATCATATGCATTATAACGAGCTTTCTAAGGAAAAACGTGGAGGATACCCAAAGCTGTATGTGGCTGACAATGTAGATCCAGAACGAATGGAAGCTTTGTTTGAAATTATAGATGTAGAAAAGACAATGTTTAATGTAGTTACCAAATCCGGCAGCACCTCTGAAACCATGTCCCAGTTTCTTATAATTCAGGAAATCCTGAAGAACAAGGTGGGAGAGGACTATACCAAGCACATAATCGCTACTACTGATGAGGAAAATGGCAACCTGATTAAGATTGCAAAGGACCTAGGCTTAAAAACCTTTTATATTCCTAGAGGAGTTGGAGGCCGATTTTCTGAATTAACACCAGTAGGATTACTGCCAGCAGCCGTATGCGGAATAGATATCGAAGAAATGCTTGCAGGAGCAGCTTACATGGATGAAATTTGTAAAGAAGAGGATATCAGCAAGAATCCTGCCTACATGGCGGCAACTCTTCAATATTTGGCTATGCAGGACGGAAAAAACATCTCTGTCATGATGCCTTATGCAGATTCATTGAAGTTTATGGCAGATTGGTATGCTCAGCTTTGGGCTGAAAGCCTTGGTAAGCGATATAACCTGAAAGGCGAAGAAGTATTTGTTGGACAAACTCCAGTTAAGGCTTTAGGTGTTACTGATCAACATTCTCAAGTTCAGCTTTACACCGAAGGTCCATTTGACAAGGTTATTACTTTCTTAGGTGTTGGGAATTATCGAACAAGCATGGAAATCCCCCTTGGATTTGAGGATATCCCGGCAGTTTCTTTCCTAAGCGGACATACCTTAAATGAATTGATTCATGCAGAGCAGGCAGCAACAGAGTATGCTCTTCTAAAGGCAAAACGACTGAATCGTACCATTTCTTTACCTGAGGTCAATGCTTTTACAGTAGGCCAGTTATTGTATTTCATGGAAGTGGAAACCGCTTTTGCTGGTGAGCTTCTAGGAATTAACACCTTTGACCAGCCAGGAGTAGAGGAAGGCAAGAATGCCACCTATGCCCTGTTAGGACGCCCAGGCTATGAAGAAAAGAAGGCAGAGCTTGATGCACGTCCGAAGAAGAAAGTAGATTATATAATTTGAGGAAATAAGCTTGTCTAAGGCAAGCCAAGTTCAAGATTTATATTGAATATATAGTTGAAGATTGTAGAGAAGGCGGATAAACGAAAGCTTATCCGCTTTTTAGTATTTTTAATCACGTTTACTTCATTGCAGTCCTATTTACATCAGCTAATATCCACCAATGTAATTTTTAACCGTCATTTCTAAAACCATAACGATTACTGACATGTTATTTCTATTGTTTATTATGCAAACAAGTTGATATCGTTGCATAGTGGACATGTTAAAATTAGATTGAGAGATATGTAGATTTATGTACAATAAAGTAATAAATTACCATATTCGTTGACAAGATAATTTTAGCTTGCTATACTAAACCTTATTACAACATATATTTCCAGCCCAGCTGTAGGTTGTACAAAGGAGGCTGATTTTCGGTGAAGGTTGGTCAGTTTAGTGATACTTTTCTTCCAGTGGTGGATGGCGTTGGGCGGGTGGTAAGTAATTACGCAAAAGTAATGGGTGAGCTTTGTGAAGCCTGTTATGTGGTAACACCAAAGCAAAAGAATTTCGATCACGATATTCCGACCTATGAGGTTGTGGAGTTTAGTGGTATAGCAGTTCCTAAGATGCACCAGTATCGTGCGGGTGTTCCTGCTCTTGATGCTCGTTATCAAAGTCGTATTGCAAAAATTCAGCTGGATATTATTCATGCTCATAGTCCTTTTGTGGCTGGACGTGAAGCTTACCGGATTTCCCGACGTCATGGCATACCATTAGTTGCTACTTTTCATTCTAAGTATTACGATGATTTCTATCAAATCACACACAGTAAAACCCTTTCAAAACTTGGAAACAATATTGTAATGGATTTTTTCTACAAATGTGATCAGGTTTGGGCTGTCAGTAAATCTACTGCTGAGGTGTTACGCAGTTATGGATATGAAGGCTCGATTGAGGTTATAGAAAATGGAACTGACCTCAAAGAACCAGACTTAGAAGCGATCAGTATGGTTGAAGAGCTCTATAATATAGGGCAAGAACCATTGTTGCTTTTTGTAGGGCAGATGAACTGGAAAAAGAACATACGAAGAGTTTTAGAAGCAGTTGATACACTTGTCAGACAGGGCAGAAAGCTGCGATTGATAATGGCGGGGCAAGGCCCTTCAGAATCAGAAATACATGAGTTGACAACCTCGTTAGGGTTGGGTCAAGTAGTCACATATACAGGCCATATCATAGATGCACGCATACTTGATGGATTGTATGCACGTGCAGACTTGTTTGTGTTCCCTTCACTGTATGACAATGCGCCTATGGTTGTTCGCGAGGCAGCTGCTATAGGCACTCCGTCACTGTTGGCGGCTGGTTCAAGTGCTGCTGAGGTGGTGCAGGATGGTAAAAATGGTCTTTTAGCAAATGATACCACCATGGATATGGCAGATCGGTTAACATGGGCAATGGATCATCCTGAGGAGCTGAAAGAGATCGGGAAGGCTGCACGGCGAACAATTCCAAAGCCATGGAAGAGTATTGTTGAAGAAGTCCTGGAACGATATGAGGATTTAATCGACACTCATCGACGCTTAGGGCTTCACAGGTCGCAGATGTGAGTTCCATCTATAGAGCACGTATATTATACTATAATCACATGAAAAACGCCACTTAACACAACTGTTAGTGGCGGTGTGAAACATATCACTATTAATCTTTATTTTATCGATTCTAATCATTCTCAAAGGTATTTCACTTAAATCACTTACAAATTAACTCCCCTATGGTAGACACAAGTGTTTGCGTCAATTCCTTGCAAAGCAAGCCGCGGATATATCCTTTATCTGTGGTAGTAGAATGGACATAGAACCCTAAGCCATAGTAGAAACGTATCTGAGCAGTCATTTTGGTAGCTGTATGGAGAGTAATCATATCCACATCCTGTTTACGCAAATCCTCTTCTACAGCCTCCATTAAAGCCCTGCCCACACCACTTTTTTGAATATCCAGCTTGACTCCAAAGCGGCTAATATAGGCAGACTTGTCAGGCTGAATTTCGTATCGGATAGAGCCTACAGGAACACCATCCATGATGGCTATAAGAATAGTTTTGTTATTCATCTCATGTAAGATGGTTTCTTCATTCTCTTTAAGAGCTGATACGGTTTCAGGCAGGCCTAAGTCAGCAGCGTATTTTTCAAAAGCTTCCTTGGTTATCTGATGAATGGCAGAAATATCGTCCTGCCCAGCTTTACGAATTATTAGAGCCATTTGTTGCACCTCTTTCACTTCATTAACAAGGCCATTACTGCTTTTTGAACATGCAAGCGATTTTCGGCTTCGTCAAACACAACGGAGTTAGGTCCATCGATTATTTCCCCAGTCACTTCTTCGCCACGATGAGCAGGAAGACAATGCTCAAAAATTGCATCTTGCTTGGCATGTGAGAACAATTCACTATTTACCTGATAAGGGGAGAGGGCTTTCTGTCTTTCTTCAAATTCTTTTTCCTGACCCATGCTGGACCAGACATCAGTATATACTACATCAGCATTTTTGATTGCCTCTATAGGATCGTAGATAACTTCTAAAACTGAACCACTAGATAAAGCGTTTTGCTTTGCCATAGCAATGATCTCTTCATTTGGCTCATAGCCAGGTGAGCATCCTATGGAAAAATCCATTCCTACTTTTGAACATACGATCATGAGAGAATGAGCTACATTGTTGCCATCTCCAAGATATGCCATTTTCAGACCAGCCAATTTGCCTTTCTTTTCATAAACGGTCATTAGATCAGCCAATGCCTGACAAGGGTGCAACAGGTCCGTTAAAGCGTTGATTACAGGAACAGAACCGTATTTGGCCAGCTCATCCACATCACTTTGCTTGTAGGTGCGTATCATTATCCCATCAACATATCGGGAAAGAACCTTAGCTGTATCAGAGATAGTTTCTCCTCTTCCTAATTGGATATCGTTAGAGTTGAGGAACAGCCCTATGCCACCTAATTGGTATATTCCAACCTCAAAGGACACTCTGGTTCGCGTAGAGGATTTGGTAAAAATCATTGCCAGTGTTTTCCCCTTCAAGATTTGATGAGGTATATTATTTTTTTGCTCATCCTTTAGCTTGAGGCCTAAGGCAATAACTTGATAGATTTCATCTGCGCTGTAATCCTGTAAGCCTAGAAGATGCTTCTGGCTAAATGACTTTTTAGGTTCATAATTAAATAAGTCCAAATTTTTTTCTGTAATCATAGTGTTCTTCCTTTCTGAATGTATTGCGGTCTGCATATACTATAGAAATTTTATTGTAATGCCTTTTACTGCTCTACGCTATATAACTGCGAAAATATTTCTTTAAGGGCTCCCAACAACTTTTGAATTTCCTCTTTCTTTATAATTAACGGAGGAACGAAGCGAAGAGTGTTGTTTCCAGCACAGTTAATCACAAAGCCTTTCTCTAAAGCCAGACCAACTATTTGCTTACCTTCGATCTTTTCATCTAGCTCCAAGCCAATAATTAAGCCGATTCCTCTTACATCCTTGATAAATGGGTATTGCTGCCAAAGATTGCTAAGTCCATCTTTTAGGTACTGACCATTACTAATAACCTGATCCAATAAGCCATCTTCTTGGATAGTTTCAACAACTGCCAAACCAGCTGAGCAGGAAAGGGGATTTCCTCCAAAGGTAGAGCCGTGACTACCCGGTGTTAAAACATCGGCTGCTTTACCTTTTGCTATTACAGCCCCGATGGGAATGCCTCCACCAAGTCCTTTTGCCAAGGTTATTATGTCAGGCTCAATTCCATAATTCTCATATCCAAACCATTTGCCTGTTCTACCTATACCTGTTTGTACTTCATCAATGACTAAAAGTAAGTTTTCTTCCTTACATAGAGCTTCCAAACCTTTGATGTACTCCATAGTACCTTCAATTACACCGCCTTCACCTTGGATAACTTCAACCATAATGGCAGCGGTTTCGGGAGTGATAGATGCTTCTGCTGCACCCAAATCATTATAGGGCACATACTTAAAGCCTGCGGGCATGGGGAGGAAGGGCTTCTGATATTTTTCCTGCCCGGTTGCAGCCAAGGTGGCAAGGGTTCTGCCATGGAAGGAATTGTATGTAGTAAGTATCTCATATTTATGCAAGCCCAGGTCGCTGAAATATTTACGTACTAATTTAATGGCAGCTTCGTTGGCCTCCGCACCGCTGTTGCAGAAAAATACTCTGCCGCCATAATTTAAGTCAGATAATAACTTAGCCAGCTTTGACTGAGATTCAATATAAAACAAGTTGGAGCAGTGAAGTAGTTGCTCGGCTTGATCCTTAATTGCCTTAACCAGCGTAGGATGGCAGTAACCTAGAGAGTTTACAGCAATACCCGCTAGAAAATCAAGATAAGCTTTTCCATTGGTATCATATAAAACAGAGCCCTCTCCATGAGAAAATTGAACCGGCGTTCTACTGCCGAAAGTATTCATATAGTACATTTCATCTAATTTTATGGTCTCTTGAAGGGTCATTGTTCTTCCTCCCTTAAACATTACATTTTTATATATTAATAATTATACATCGATATGAATAATAATGCAACACAAAAATAAAAGATTACAAAAAAATAAAACAATAAAGTTACAACAATAACATTGAGGCCTCAGTCCCTGCCATCCTAGTACTTCGTCAAGTCCTTTTTTTGGGTGTAAATTCGTTCGGTAAAAAAGTAGTTATTTAGTTTTAAGTTTATCTAATTTACACCATTATACGGGCAGAACTAGCTTTTTGGTGATATATGTGCAAAATATCAACTAATGTGTGGTTTTGATGAGCTTTTTGGGAATATATGTGCAAAATTTCAACTAATGTGCACTTTTTAACTTAATATCCACACACTACTTGAAATTTTGAGCAAATAAGCACGAAAAACACGAAAAATCCACACACTACTTGAAAAAATGAGCAAAACTCTCTTAAAGTAGCAGAAACAGTTCAGAACAGCATATTACTTGAGAAAATGGACAGAACGAGGTGAGGGCAAACTGAGTGTATAGGTACAGCCTAGTGTAGTCAGAGCCCATTGGCCAATAAAGCCCATTGGAGGGGTAACTATCTTAATGCTGTGTTTTATTGAGATTCTTCATAGTAAATGGAGTTGGCATACCGTTAACAGCCCATAGACTCAGCAAGAATAACGAAAACCCAAATAAGGCAGATATAATCAAATTTAGCGAATTAGGTGCTCCAAAGTCAGCGAGCAAGTGATATATAGTGATGATGGAAAATCCCATAAGCAGAGCAGCAAAGCCTGGCTTTAGGATCCATTCAAGGAATCTAAAGGACATCTTTGCTGTTTTCAAGACTATGGCTAGATTTGCGGTTGATACGATTAAGGCACTAAAGAAAAAGCCAATAAGTACGCCCCAGATGCGAACATTAGGGTTAGCCAACAGGAAATAAGTGCACAGCAATTGAATTGCACTGCCTATCATAAAATGTGCAGCAGCTCTTGTTTGTTTACCAAGGCCATTCAAGATGCCACTGCAGGTATGCTGAATGGCATTAAACACAAGACAATATGATAGCGGTATTAGAAAAGTGCCAACAAGAGGTTGTTTATACAACAGGTCACCAATAGGCTGGCCTAGGGACACTAGCAGGGCGGTGGAGGGAAAGGCGATTATACAAGTTAAATGAATGGCTTTATTAATTTTGTCCTGTATGTCATCCCATCTTTGCATTGCCATGCTCTCTGATAAGTTAGGGATAATGACCACAGTCAAGGCATTAGTAATAGTGAAGGGAAGAAACATTAGAGGCAAAACCATGCCCGATACGATACCAAAAAGCCCAACTGCTTCTTCGCGAAGCATTCCACTTGACATAAGTCTTTGAGGGATGAGAATAGCATTAGCAGCTGTCATCAAGGAATTGACAAGCCTAGTAGCGGTTATAGGAAGAGTAATGGCTGCAATAGAACCTGCAATTTTCCCCATACTATCTGTTTTGACTGAACTTCTCGAATTGAGCTGGGGGCCAACCCTCAGTTCGTTCTGTGAGCGCAATTCCTTTTTAAATTTGCTATAGCGCTTATGCAAGAATAAAAGGCTGGATATTTCACCAAACACCGTTGCCAACATAACCAGCATAGCAGCTAGAGCAAAGTTATCTTCAGGTGCGAACCAAAATATAAGACCTACAGCTACGGCCATTCTTGTTAGTTGTTCTATAAGCTCCGCTAGAGCAGGTGGGTGAATATTCTTTTGTCCGTAGAAGAAGCCTTTTAAAGTAGCTCCCAAGCCTATGAAAATAACACAGGGAAAGAGGATAAAAAGTGCCAACTTCGTTCGCTCATCCTTAATAATAACCTGGGAAATAAAATCCAAGTTGGTGAGGCCAATGATAGCCAATGTGGTGGCAGTAATTGTAACCAGGGAAAGTGCCACTGTCATGGTCCGACGCATACCCAGAATATCATGCTTTACATTTTTCTCTGATACAAGACGGGAGACGGCAATGGGGATTCCTGAAACTGTCAAAGTTATAGCAATATGAAATACGGGATTGACAAGTTGAACCAGACCCATACCTTGAGGACCCATCATTCTACTTAGAAAGACGCGATAGGCAAATCCCAATAAACGTACGATGAGATTAGCGATTGATAGAACCATAGTTCCGTAAAGCATAGACCGAGTATTGATTTTCAAAATAAACAGCCTCCGAATAGAATTTTACTAGAGTTGCTTTAAGTAAGTTGTCGCTTATATTCTATTACCGGAGGCATATTGTTTAGAAGCATTTATGATTTAAGTTAGTGAATTCCCATAAAGGCAGCTAAGCACTTACCACAGTTCTGATTCTCACATCGATGAATCTTTCTAAGTGAACAGGTTGGTGAAGAGATAAAACCGTCAGGCTGTCACCATAGTCCCGATCCCCACATCAGTGAATATCTCCAATAGTATAGGATGGGGGAGAGTGCCATTTAGTATATGAGTACGGTTGACTCCCATTTGTATACCTCTTATACATGCTTGTACCTTGGGGATCATTCCGCCACTAATGATATTCCTATTCATTAGGTCATAAATTTCATCAACTGAGATTGAGGAGATCAGGCTCTCAGGATTGGAAGGTTCGAGACGAATGCCATCTATATCCGTTAGGAAAATCAGTTTCTCAGCCTTCATAGCAGCTGCAATTTCTCCTGCGGCAGTGTCTGCGTTGATGTTGTATGCAGTGCCGTCTACTCCTGTACCTATGGGTGCCACTATAGGAATGTACTCATCTTCTGCCAGGATTTCAAGCATTTTGCTGTTTATTTGGGTAATGTCACCTACTAAGCCAAGGTCAACACCATCTAATGACTCTAATTTGCTTGCCTGGATGAGACCGCCATCAATCCCACATAGGCCTATGGCTTTACCGCCCAAAGCATTTATCTTAGAAACAATATCCTTATTGATCTTGCCTGTTAGTACCATTTGTACAACTTCCATAGTTATTTCGTCTGTAATGCGAAGACCTTTGTGAAATTTGCTCTCTACTTGCATAATATTCAGTAGTTTGTTTATTTCGGGACCACCTCCGTGAACCACGATGGGATTCATACCCACATACTTTAAAAGCGTGATATCCTGCATTATTGATTGTACCTGTTGTGGGTTGGTCATAGCATTACCGCCATATTTAATAACGATTGTTTTTCCATTTAACTTTTGTATGTAAGGCAGGGCTTCTATCAGGATATTAGCTCTATTTAACAGCTTTTCCACTCCGCATTCTCCTTTTTCATGTACTTGACACTTATAATTATACAATATACTTCATAAATATACAATGCTAAATTATAGAAATGCAACATAAGGATATAAAAGGACGGTGAAAAAGATGTCTATGCACTATACAATTTCCCTAATTTACCTTAAATTGTCTCTGGTTCTATGCAAGACTTTCAAAAACTTGCGGAATAAATTTGTTAATAATAGCTATAGCTATATTCTGCTTGTACCACTATAATAATAATTGTATTAGCGATTGTTGCAAATACGCTTCATTTTGCATAGACAGGTGCGAAAATCATTTAATGGAGGGGTTTTAATGGCAAGTGTTACGCTAAAAAACATGTATAAGGTTTATGATGGCGGTGTTACAGCAGTCAGTGATTTTAGCCTAGATATCGAAGATAAAGAGTTTATCGTTCTAGTAGGTCCTTCTGGCTGTGGAAAATCCACTACACTGCGAATGGTCGCAGGACTAGAAGAAATTACTGAAGGCGAGTTGTACATTGGCGACAAACTAATGAATGACGTAGCTCCCAAGGATAGAGATATAGCGATGGTTTTCCAAAACTACGCATTGTATCCTCACATGACCGTATATGACAACATGGCATTCGGTTTAAAGCTAAGAAAAACACCTAAAGCTGATATCGACCGTCGTGTAAAAGAAGCAGCTAGGATTCTTGACATAGAGCATTTGCTCAACAGAAAGCCAAAGGCATTGTCCGGCGGGCAAAGACAGAGGGTTGCATTAGGTCGTGCTATAGTTCGTGAACCAAAGGTTTTCCTTATGGACGAACCGCTATCCAACTTGGATGCTAAACTAAGAGTTCAGATGAGAACAGAGATTACCAAATTGCACAATAGACTGCAAACCACCTTTATCTATGTTACTCATGACCAGACAGAAGCTATGACAATGGGTACCCGTATCGTAGTTATGAAGGACGGCTTCATCCAACAGGTTGATAGTCCTCAGAACTTGTATGATCATCCCGTTAATCTGTTCGTAGGCGGATTTATTGGTAGTCCACAGATGAACTTCATTAATGTTACTCTTACCCAGGAAAGCAATGCAGTATATGCTGTTTTCGAAGATGGCGAGAGCAAGATTAAGATTCCAGAAGGAAAGATTAAAAAGTTTGTTGATCAATCTTACATTGGTAAAGAAGTTATCATGGGCATTCGTCCAGAAGATTTCCACGATGAGGAAAGATTCATGCAGAGCTCAGAAGAAACAGTTGTAAAGGCTTTTGTAGAAGTTGTTGAACTAATGGGTTCAGAAACTTATCTGTATCTAAACATTGGTGGTTACAATGTTACTGCCAGAGTTGACCCAAGGTCTACTGCTAGAGCCAACGACACTATAAGAATTGCAATGGATTCCAATCATCTTCACTTCTTTGACAAGGAGACCGAGGAATCGCTGCTAGTTAGATAATTATTTTAGATAAATTTGCATATAAAGAAGGATTTTTGTAAAGCGAGCAGAAATATAATCCTAATGGATAGTATTTCTGCTTTTTTTTTATAATTTCGGCAAATGCTATTCATGAACAGTTATTTTGAGCATAAAATGTAAGTCTAGCTTGACTCAGGATTACTGGAAAAGATAGTGGGTGAATAATAATTCTGCTTTTCAAGCAGAATTAAATTATGTATACTAATAAGAGTAGGTGATCGTATGTTTATGGAAAAAAGAATGCAAAAAATTTTAGACAAACTGGTGAGAAGCCTCCAAGTGGAAACTGATATTTTGGACGCCAATGGATTGATTGTAGCCAGTAGCGATAAGTCTCGCGTAGGCGGCGGAGGTCAAATCGTAAGAGATGTGATGGAAGAAGACGACAAGGCCATCTTTATCGACAATAACCGCACATACATGAAGTTCACAGCCGACAAAACATTAACTTATTTTCTATCCATGGAAGGAACCGACCGGGTTGCACGAAATTATTGCTTGCTAACGGTTTCTCTTTTGGAAGCCCAATTAAAAAACTCCCTTCAGAAACTGGATAAGGAAGAGGTTATGCGTCGCATTCTTCTAAACCAATTAGGTGAATTAGAATTGCGAGAGCTGGTTAGCGACTATAAATTAGAGCTTGCTATGCCTCGTTGCGTGTACCTAGTTCGCACCCGTGGAATGGAAGCAGACAGTGTATATCAAATGCTGTTGAAGGCATTCCCAAGAAACCAGGGGGACATTTTGGTATTGGTAGATGGTATGACGGTTGCCCTAATTAAGGATGTGTCGGGCGATTTGGATGAAGAAGAATTGCTTCAACTAGGCGCTGCAATTGATGAAACCATAGAAAATGAAACCTCTTTAAAGGCTTACATCGGAATCGGAGGAATTAAGGAGAATCTCTTTCAACTGCAGGAATCCTACGATGAGGCATCTCGTGCTATCGAAGTTGGAAAAATTTATGGCACCAGTAATCGAATTTATAAATATAGCAGTCTTTTACTGGAACGATTCCTTTATGAGGTTCCATTGTATTTATGTGAGAAATACAGCAAAGGCCTTTTTGTAAAGGAATACAAGAAGCTATTAAGCGACGAAATGCTTCGAACCATCGATAAATTCTTCGAAAATAGTTTGAATTTAAGTGAGACATCCAGACAGCTGTTTATTCACCGTAATACCTTGGTGTACAGACTTGACAAAATTCAAAAGGTCATGGGTTTGGATCTGCGTAATTTCCATCAAGCGGTTACCTTCAAAATAATGATGATGTTAATGGATAGATATACTTGGGAGGGTTAACACTTGATACAACTAATTGATGTATCGAAGGAGTTTGAAAACGGCCTGCGGGCATTAGATAAAATTAATGTATCAGTTGAAAATGGAGAATTTGTATTTATAGTCGGTGCCAGTGGTGCTGGAAAATCTACATTGATAAAGCTGATTCTAAAGGAATTGGAGCCAACAACGGGAAAGCTGTTGGTAAATCAAGCGGATTTATCAAAAATGAAGCGTAAGGAGATCCCTTTCTATCGCAGAGGTATAGGGGTTGTGTTTCAGGACTTTCGACTTCTTCCTGACAAGACTGTATATGAGAATGTAGCCTTTGCTATGGAAGTAGTGGAGGCAACCAGAAAAGAAATACGCCGGCAAGTACCGGCTATTTTGGGTATGGTAGGTTTGGCTACCAAGGCTAATAATTTCCCCAACCAGCTTTCCGGTGGAGAACAGCAGAGGACAGCTTTAGCCAGAGCATTAGTAAACAATCCATCGATTTTAATAGCTGATGAACCAACAGGAAATTTAGATAGGGAAACGGCTAGTGAAATCATGAAAATTATCAACATGATTAATCACAGAGGAACTACTGTAATCATGGCTACCCATGCGCTGGACATTGTAAGTTCCATGAAGAAGAGAGTCATCACCTTTCAGAAGGGCAAGATTATTTCTGACGACGCGAAAGGAGAGATCATCTTTGAAAATTAGAACTTGGAAACGAATGGTTAATCATGGATTTCGGAATTTGTTTCGTAACAGGATAATGTCCTTGGCATCCATAAGTGCTATAACTGCTGCTCTTTTTATATTGGGCCTGGTTCTGGTTGTAGTTATGAATTTTAATAATATGGCTGCCGGTTTGGAATCAAAGACTGAGGTTACTGTCTTTTTAAAAACCAATGTTCGTGCATCTGAGATAAAGGCAATTGAGCAGCAATTGGACCGCTGGGATGGTATTAACGAATGGAAGTTCATATCCAAGATGGAAGCACTGAATAATTGGCGGGAAGAATGGGGCGACAAGAAACATCTTTTAGACGGTTACAATGAGCAAAACAATCCTCTCCCCGATTCCTTTCATGTTACTCTAGAAAAACCTGAATATGTTGCTGAAGTTGTGGAGAAGTTCAATAAAATGAATACTGTAGAAAATGTGCAGTATAGCAAGGATGCAGTGGATTCCATTGCCACTATTGTTTCGACCGTTCGAATATTTGGTGTGGTGATTGTAGCCGTACTTGTTGTTATGGCCATGATTATTATCCATAACACCATACGAATATCTGTATATTCTAGACGGCGGGAAGTCAATATTATGAAATATATAGGAGCCACAGATTGGTATATACGATGGCCATTTCTAATGGAGGGTCTGGTATTAGGCCTTTTGGGTGCAGTATTATCAGGCGGGCTTGTAGCAGGTGTGTATTACCTTTTGCTGAATCAGATGAATACAGCACCTCAGCAATACAATCTTTTGTCCTTATTCCAGCTATTGCCTATAGATAGTATTATATATCCGATTGCCGCAATGTTTTTATTGGTAGGCAGCTTGGTTGGAGTTAGTGCCAGTCTATTATCAATAAGAAAGCATTTACGCGTATAGACGTAGAATTTTATTACATTCTGAGTACAGCGGAGAATTTTAGTAAGAGTTCAGAGTATCTGAGCTCTTTCTTTTTATCAATTGCTTATTAAATGATATTTTTGTCGATAATACATAATATACTGATGGATAATCAAGGAAACTTTTTTTTGTATAAATATTGGGTAAATGCTATAATAAATTAAGCAGGAAACCAGCTTAGTTGGGAGGACATTTTATGATTAGTAAAAGATCTGCCGTTGTTACGTGCATTATACTTATTTTAATAACTGCATTGCTATCATCTTATATAACATTACAGGTTAATGAATACATTATGATTAGCCAGGGCAACGCTATTCAGGCAGAAGAATATACTGAAATGAAAGACTTCTATAGGAAGTTTAATCAGATAAAGGCTGTCATTCAGAATGAGTACTTGAAGGAGCCAGAGCTAGATACTTTACTGAAGGGGGCATTAAAGGGAATGGTAAGTTCCCTGGAAGACCCTTACACATATTATCTAACAGCAGAAGAATATCAAGATTTTCTAATTGATGTTGGAGGTACATATGCAGGTGTAGGTTTGTCTGTATCTGTTATCGACAATGCAATTACAGTGGTCACTGCATTTAAAGGCAGTCCTGCTGCCGATGCAGGAATTACTTCCGGTGATAAAATCATAGCTGTTAATGGTGAAGATATGGACGGTACCATGCTGGAGGAAGCAGTTAGCATTATGAGAGGCGAACCAAACACCCAAGTGAATGTTTCCATTTTACGAAAAGGTGAAATCTTGGAGATGACACTCACTAGGGCAATTATAGATATTCCAGATTTGGAATACCGCATGCTGGACGATGAAGTAGCTTATCTATGGTTGTATCGGTTTGATCAGGGTTCTTCAGCGAATTTTATAGATGCCTTAAACAATCTTCATACACAAGGTATGAAAGGTCTGGTACTGGATCTTCGCAATAATCCCGGTGGACTTCTAAATGAATGTGTAGCCATTGCAGACATGTTATTACCTGAAGGATTGGTCCTTTACAGCGAGGACAAAAACGGTAAGCGAGAAGAGTACCGATCCAATGCAGAAAATATCGGGTTACCCCTTGCGGTACTGGTAAATGAATACAGCGCTAGCGCCTCGGAAGTATTATCCGGTGCCATACAGGATCATGAAATGGGTATCATAATTGGCGAAACTACCTTCGGAAAGGGCCTGGTTCAAACTATCCGTGGTCCATTTAAAGAGGGAGATGTTATTAAGTTGACCTCATCCCAGTACTTTACTCCTAATGGAAGAGATATCAATGGAAAAGGGGTAGAGCCAGATATAAGAGTAGCAGAGCTAGAGGAAGCTTACGAATTTGTTGTAGAAAATCCCAATGAAGAAATTCCCTTGGAGCTGGATGCCCCTCTTACCAGAGGTTTAGAAGAAGTGAAATACCTACTTGGTGAAGGTGAGTAATTAGTAGCGGGGAGAAGGAGAAAAGGATATGGCTGGATTTATTAAGTTGTTATTTACAGCTTTTTCCCAATCCATTACCAGCTTTTTATATTTATTAATTATATTGGCGGTCTATTTGCAGATCAAAAGAAGAGCTCAACTCGAAGAAACCTGGTTGGGCTTTCTGCGCGATACTGTAATTAATCGATTAATGTATGTAATGCTATATGGGATGATTGCAGGTCTAATCACAAGCTCTCTGATTATATTCACAGGGATTACTGTAGATATGAATACCATAATTGTGATCTGGCCTATTGCATTGCTGCTAACATTTTTAAATGAAAGATATTTGTGCTTCTCATATGCAGGAGGGGTTTTAGCCCTTATTAGCCTATTGTTTGGCTGGCCAAAGATTGATGTTTCTGGTGTCATAGCCACCATTGGTATTTTACACTTTACAGAGAGTATTCTAATCCTACTTGATGGCCATCGAGATGCTCTGCCAGTAATTATGGAGCATAAACGTTTCAAGCCAATAGGAGCCTTTGTGCTAGCCAGATTATGGCCGGTTCCTCTAGTAGTACTAATAGCACCAGATTCTGATCTCATATTGAGCGGTGTACTTTCCATGCACAATTGGTGGCCTAACTTAGGCTTGCATAATGAAGGGGAACTAATACTCTTTCCTCTTGCCATTCTACTTGAATACAGTGGCTTGGCAATAACAGCTCGGCCCAAACAGAGAACACGTGCAACCGGTCTTATACTAGGTGCCTATAGTTTGCTTATTTTAGGCATAGGAATTTTATCAACAAATCGAACCTGGCTTCAAATAATCGGTGCAATTTTAATGCCGCTTTTACATGAATCCATTCTTCATTTTAGCAGGAGCAGTCAGCTGGGAGGAAAGCCGTTATTTGGAGCTCCCTGGAGAGGTCTTCGGGTACTGGAAGTACTACCCGAAAAATTAGGCCAGTACATGGGTATCATGACTGGCGATGTTCTCCTCAATGTAAACGGTATAAAAGTCAATAGTGAAGAAATGCTGCAAGAAACTTTGAATAAGGCTCCAAATTATTTGTGGATAGATTTAAATAGAGATGGTAGGACTGTTACCGTAGAGTATAGGAATTATAAAAGAGATGAGGATAAGCTTGGAGTTCTATTTGTACCCAGAAAGACAAGCCGTCTCTTTTTAGCCCAGGAACAGCACGGCTTAGCTTATACTCTATGGAAAAGAATATCAAACCACAAGCACGCTAAAGAAGTTAATGAATAATAACATGCAATTTAATATGATTGATCTGTTTAGCAGTGTTCCAACCAAATATATGGAAGATTCCATTTTCTACTGAATCGGGTACTGTTGTTTGCTCTATGTAGCGAACCACTTGGCCGGGAGAGAGGGAAGTCTTTCCTAATACCTGGGTAAAGGATTTATCATCAGACCAGCGCCAAAGGGTTCTACCTGAGGAAGAGGACAACTTAAAATCATAGCGCTGACTAGTGTTATAGCTTAGCTGAATGGTTTCGTTGGACAGGTTTATCTTCATCAGAGAAAGGCTTATAACTTCACCTGGCTTATAAGAGGTTTTATCAACAGATAAAATCACTAATAATCCAGATAACAGCATTTTGATATGGTAGGGTGGTGCATTTTGAGAATCCTGGGCATCATCTAAGAGGTGCCTCCAGGTATTGACATCTACTTGTCCTGTAGTATGCAGGTTTCGGCTCATTTGAAACTGGATGACGCTTCCTTCTGTAATATTAGTGAAAAGTCCATCCATGTTTCCTTTATAAAAACCAAGCCTGGCAAGTTGCCCTTGAAGCAACAAAACAAATGGGCCGGTACTGCCCTTTGCAAGGTTTGGAAATCCTGCTCCTTGATTGTAGTTTTCTGGATATTTAAACGAGCTTGTGCTAATCCTGCCAATTGTTTCATTTTCAGAACGTGGTAGGGGAATCTTCAGCATTTGTCCAGGGTAAATTTTTTGAGGATCTACCAACTGGTTCACCTGCATAAGGGTTGTAACCTTGGTTTTAAACCGTAGGCCAATACTATATAGATTGTCACCTGGTTGTACAATATACTGAATCATATGCAATTCCTCCTTTGAAGCTCCCTATCGTCTCCATTATTAATATATATTATGATTTAGGTGTCAAAACTACTTTATCTTGAAAACTATACAGCATATAGGTTATAAACCAGTTGAAGAACACTATATACAGTACTAAAGTTCATCATTAAGACCTTTTGACAATCTAATCATGACTATAAAACTATGACTATAATTCATGTTACTATTAACAGCTAATCAAGTAGAAATAGTAAATTATATATTTTATTATTTGCTATGAATAGTAAATAATTCTAGAGCACTTTGAGGGAACGGGTGTTCTTTTTTCTTGACATGTATGTTATAATGAATACACTAAAGACTCTGTCTTTGTATTTATGCATTTAATTTAGATTATTTTATACAGGGTGGAAGCAAATGGAGTTTAAAATAAAATCTAATATGATCCCTCAGGGAGATCAGCCAAAGGCCATAGAACAATTGTCCAATGGCATATTGCAACAAAAAAAGGAGCAGACACTTCTGGGTATAACCGGATCTGGTAAAACCTTTACTATGGCAAATGTTATAGAAAAGGTGCAAAGGCCTACCCTTGTCCTTGCTCATAATAAGACTTTGGCGGCACAGCTTTGCAGTGAATTTCGAGACATTTTTCCTGATAATGCCGTTGAATACTTTGTAAGCTACTATGACTATTTCCAGCCGGAAGCCTATCTGCCTTCCACAGATACCTATATTGAGAAGGACGCTTCCATAAATGATGAAATAGACAAGCTCCGACATTCGGCTACCTCAGCCTTGTTAGAACGCAGGGATGTCATTGTTGTTTCCAGCGTTTCCTGCATTTACGGCTTAGGAAACCCTAACGAATACAAGAATCTAATGCTTTCACTCAGACCTGGCATGATCAGGGAACGCAACGATGTACTGCGGAAGCTGGTAGATATCCAATATGAGCGTAATGATATTGATTTTGTTCGTGGAACCTTCCGGGTTCGTGGTGATGTGTTGGAAATAATTCCAGCTAATTCTGATGAAAAGGCCATCAGGGTGGAGTTCTTCGGAGACGAGATAGATCGTATATCGGAAATAGATACTCTTACTGGAGATGTAATAAACACCTTGTCCCATGTGGTTATTTTTCCTGCGTCTCACTATGCATCCTCACGAGAAAGTATAGAAAGAGCAATAGCCATGATAGAAACGGATTTAGAGGACCAGGTCCATGTATTCAAAGAACAGGATAAGCTGCTTGAAGCACAGAGGATATTGCAGCGCACCAATTTTGACCTGGAAATGATGCGGGAAATAGGATATTGCAGTGGAATCGAAAACTATTCCCGTTATCTGGATGGAAGAAGCCCAGGGGAGGCACCTTATACCTTATTAGACTATTTCCCTGATGACTTCCTGCTTTTTGTAGACGAATCCCATGTAACCTTGCCACAGGTACGGGCCATGTATGCAGGTGATCGCTCTCGAAAAGAGACCCTGATCGAGTATGGATTTCGACTGCCAGCTGCCTTTGATAACCGGCCTCTTCAATTTACTGAGTTTCAAGAGCGGCTGAATCAGGTTATATATGTAAGTGCTACTCCTGCAGCTTATGAATTGGAACGGTCTGACCAAGTAGTAGAACAGATTATCAGACCTACAGGTCTGGTGGATCCTGAAATCCAGGTAGTGCCCATCCATGGCCAGATAGATCACCTTCTGGCGAGAATTAGGGAGCGGGTTGATAAGAACGAGAGAGTGCTCATAACAACCTTAACCAAAAAGATGGCCGAAAGCTTGACAGATTTTCTTAAGGAGATGGATGTCAGAGTTCGTTACCTCCATTCGGATATCCTTACCATGGAACGAATGGAAATTATAAGGGACTTGCGTCTCGGGGTTTTTGATGTGCTGGTAGGTATTAACTTGCTGAGAGAAGGTCTTGACCTACCAGAGGTTTCACTAGTGGCAATTTTAGACGCTGACAAGGAAGGATTTTTACGTTCTCAAACCTCCTTGATTCAAACCATTGGGCGCGCTGCTAGAAATACAGCAGGTAAGGTTATCATGTATGCTGATAATATAACGGATTCCATGAGATACGCCATTGAAGAAACGAATCGAAGGCGGTCCATGCAACTGGAATTTAATAGAATACATGGGATTACGCCTCAGACTATTCATAAGGAAGTACATGAAAAGATAGAAATTACCAAGGTAGCTGAAGAATCTCAGGGCTATGAGCTAGCTTCCCATATGACGCCTCAAGAAACAGAGAAACAGATTAAGAGGCTGGAAAAGGAAATGAAGACTGCTGCTGCAGCATTGGAATTTGAGACAGCTGCAAGATTACGTGATAAAATACTGGAGATTAAAAAAAGAGCAGAAAGTGATTGACAAACAAATGAAACATGACGAAATTCGTATAAAAGGTGCCCGTGAGCACAATTTAAAAAATATAGACATAACAATTCCCAGGGATCAATTTGTAGTGTTAACAGGCTTAAGTGGTTCTGGAAAATCATCCCTGGCATTTGACACCATATACGCCGAGGGACAACGTCGCTATGTAGAGTCTTTATCAGCCTATGCCAGACAGTTCCTGGGCCTGATGGAGAAGCCGGATGTTGACTTAATAGAGGGTTTATCCCCTGCGATATCTATAGATCAGAAGACTACCAGTAGAAATCCAAGATCTACTGTTGGTACAGTAACTGAAATTTACGACTACCTTAGACTACTATATGCAAGGATTGGAGTTCCCCATTGTCCTAATTGCGGAAAGGAAATCCATCAGCAATCAATAGATCAGATGATTGATATTGTAATGCAATTGCCCGAACGCAGTCGTATTCAATTAATGGCACCAATAGTACGTGGGAAAAAGGGCCAGCATGTAAAGTTGTTGGAGCATATCCGCAAGGAGGGTTATGTTCGTGTGCGTATCGATGGACAGATGCGTGAACTCTCCGAAGAGATAGACTTGGAAAAGAACAAAAAACACACCATAGAGGTGGTGGTAGACCGTCTCATTATCAGGGACGATATTCAACAGCGTTTAGCAGATTCACTGGAGACTACATTGGAACTAAGCAATGGTATTGCATTGGTTAATATAATTGATGGGGAAGATATTACGTTAAATCAAAACTATGCTTGTGTCGATTGCGGTATCGGCATAGAAGAAATGGATCCTCGTATGTTTTCCTTTAATACTCCTTATGGGGCTTGTGAAACCTGTAGTGGACTGGGAAATATAATGGAAATTGATCCAAGGAATTTAATAGTAGACGAGAACCTATCTTTAGCGGAAGGTGCCATCGAAGCTCCAGGTTGGAACATGAGCAAGTCTGACAGCGTGGCTCAAATGTATATGAAAGCCTTAGCAAAGCACTATGGATTTAAACTCAGCACACCTATTAAGGATCTGGATGAGAAATATCTAAATTTGATTTTATATGGTACAAGGGGCGAGAAAATTAAGGTAAGCTATAGCAGAGGTGAGGGAAGTACAGGCAGCTTTAATTCAGCATTTGAGGGGCTCATTCCCAACCTGCAGCGGCGTCATGATGAAACTAGCTCCGAGTATAGTAAGGACGACATCGGTTCTTTAATGAGCATAAAACCTTGCCCCAGTTGCAAAGGTTCCAGATTGAAGCCAGGATCACTTGCAGTGACTATAAACGGTGTTAATATTGATGAGGTTACCAAGATGCCAATTCATGACTGCCAGGATTTTTTTATAAACTTGGAGTTGTCCGAAAAGGATACAATAATTGCTCATCAAATATTGCGTGAACTAAGTTCACGGATTGGTTTTTTAGTAGCTGTAGGACTGGATTATCTTACTCTGCACCGGTCAGCTGGAACCCTTTCTGGTGGTGAAGCGCAGCGCATACGTCTGGCAACTCAGATTGGGTCCGGGCTTGTAGGTGTCCTATATATACTGGATGAGCCTAGTATTGGTCTGCATCAGAGAGATAATGAGAGACTAATTCATGCTCTGAAAAATCTTCGGGATTTAGGTAATACCCTGCTTGTAGTTGAGCATGATGAAGATACCATGTTAGCATCGGATTATCTAATCGATATAGGTCCTGGTCCAGGCATTCATGGGGGACAAGTGGTTGCTGCTGGTACCCCAAAAGAAGTTATGGCCAATCCTAATTCCATTACGGGGCAATACCTTAGTGGCGCGAAGCGGATAGATATTCCTAATCATCGACGCGAGCCCAATGGAAAGTGGTTGAAGGTACTAGGTGCCAAGGTAAATAATCTAAAAGATATTGATGTAAGTTTCCCGCTTGGTGTAATCACCTGTGTTACAGGGGTCTCTGGATCAGGTAAGAGCTCCCTTGTAAATGAAATTTTGTATAAGTCACTAGCAGGAAAGCTTAACCGGGCTAGAACTCAGCCTGGAGTCCATTCTGGCATTGAAGGAGTCGAGCATCTTGATAAGGTAATCAATATCGACCAATCTCCAATTGGAAGGACTCCTCGTTCTAACCCAGCAACTTACACCGGTGTTTTTGATCTCATCCGAGAAGTGTTTGGTGTTACTAATGAAGCCAAGATAAGAGGCTATAATAAAGGCAGATTTAGCTTTAATGTAAAAGGTGGTCGCTGTGAGGCTTGTAAGGGTGACGGCATTTTAAAAATAGAAATGCATTTCCTGCCGGATGTGTATGTTCCTTGTGAGGTATGCAGCGGGAAACGCTATAATCGGGAAACTCTTGAAGTAAAATACAAGGGAAAAACAATTGCCGATGTTCTTGATATGACTGTAGAAACAGCTGTGGAATTTTTTAAGAATATCCCCAGGGTTCATAGAAGGCTGCAAACCTTATATGATGTAGGGCTTGGTTATATAAAATTGGGCCAGTCTTCAACTACCTTATCTGGTGGAGAAGCTCAACGAGTTAAGCTTGCTTTTGAGCTAGGCAGACAGAGCACAGGTAAAACCCTTTATATTTTAGATGAGCCCACTACCGGACTTCACACAGCTGATGTTCAGAAGCTAATCACAATATTGCAACGTTTGGCTGAAGGTGGCAACACGGTGGTAGTCATTGAACATAATCTGGATATCATCAAGACGGCAGACTATATTATAGACTTAGGCCCGGATGGTGGACATAAAGGTGGAAAGGTGATTGCTCAAGGAACCCCGGAGGATATTGCTCGATGCGAAGGCAGCTATACGGGCATGTTCCTGAAAGAGGTATTGGACCGTGGCTTTTAATATCCTTCGTAAAATTTAGGATGACAATGTTGAAGCCATATTAGTTTAAAAAATGTTGCTTAGTGTAAGTTTTTCCATATCGGGTATATAAAGAATATTTTGTTTGAGGACGGCTATTTCTACCAGGCAGTCCTCACTTTCTTTTAAATGTAGTAGAGCCCCTAATTTTGTTAAAGACTCATCCACACGAGCAGTTTCCAAATGATCTGATAGAGCATGCCACTTTCTTCTCAGGTGTTTCCACCTGTCTTCTATCTCACTCCAATCACTCCCAGCTTCGTCCCAACTACCGTTTTGAATTAGTATTGCCAAATACTCCAAATCTCGTATCATTTCCTGAGACTCCTTGTTTAGCATATTTTGAAAATAAATACCCATTCCAATTATTAGAATCAGCACTACTATAAAGAAGATTATAATTTTCATGGAGTTTTACTCCTTTCATAGATATGTAATTCAAGCTTTCCACTGGAATCTAAACCGGCATATAAGACATCCTCAGGTTTTAGGTTTTGTTGTTCCAATTGCTGATATAACCAATTAATATCCTTACTTGCTTTTAAAGAGTTTTGTTTCTGGATGTGGCCATCTAAGATAAAGGTATAGGGAATGTCTTCATATGGCGTCTTAATCTGCAGATCTTCGGGGGTGACTGACCTCTTTTGTGATTTTAGTATGACATTTAAATCACCGCCAGTTTCCAGTATCGCAAATTCTACATCAGATAAATTAAAAACATCCTTGGAGCGCAATTGTTCCATGAGTTCATTGATATTAAGTCTTTGCTTCTCCATTTCCTTATAATCTAGCTTTCCCTTATAAATGATGATGCTTGGAGTACTGCCTATAATTTTTCGGACTGTTTCACTTTTTAGTGATAAAAAGGATAGCAGAAGCTCTGCCAGCAGCAGGGTGAGGATGGGGACAAGCCCACTTAGCAGAGGTTTACTGGTGTCTTCCATGGGAATGATTGCTAAATCTGCAATCATTATGGCGACTACAAGCTCGAAGGGCTGCAGATGGGCCAGCTGACGTTTACCCATTATACGCATAATTACGAGAACAAAGGTATAGATGAGGATTGCTCGTGTCATGGAAATAAGCATAAATATCTCCTTTCTGGAATAATGAAAGCACAAGCCATATTGACTTGTGCTTTCATTAATCATTATGCATTCTGTTTTAGCAGATGCGTTCTTACTGTTGGTTATGGTTTCTGTAATCAGCAAAAACCTTCTTAACGATGGATCCGCCGATTCTGCCTGCATCTCTGGAGCTTAAATCTCCATTATAATCTTCTTTCAGGGTAACACCGAGTTCATTAGCAACTTCATATTTCATGTTGTTGAATGCGCCTGAGCTACGATTGCTTGAACGATTAGCCACGATATCACCTCCTTTTGTCTTGTAATCTTATTATGAGCAATATTGTTAGTTGTATGTCTATTAAAATATGGTAAGATTGGTAATTACACTATACAGTTAACTTGACATTTTATATGGAAACCGATACTATTTAATTAGAAGTAAATTCAAATCTTTGTGTTAAAGGGGGCGATTCCGTGCCATATCTATTAAATATTTTTTTGGGTGCTGTCGATTTTTCCAGCTTGGGGTGGCTTATCGCAATTCTATTCATACTGGGCATAGCATTGTTTGTAATCGAACTGGTTATGCCAGGCATTGGTGTAGCAGGTATAATGGGAATGATCGCTTTAATTGTTGGTGCAGTACTGGCATCACAGGTGGTTTCTTCCAGTGTGCTAGTATTAATAATAATGGTAATTCTTTTATTGACTGCTGGTATGCTATACTGGATGTATAAATCAGCAACTAAAGATGGCAGGGTTTCCAAGTTACTCTTTCTAAATACTAAAACAGGTGGAGAAGAAGGCTATAGTAGTGCCCCTACGAGAAAAGAACTACTGGGCTTGGAAGGAGAGGCAGTTACCCCTTTACGCCCAATAGGAACCGGAGAATTTCAAGGTAAAAAGTATGATGTCGTTACCGACGGTGAGTTTATTTCCAAAGGAGCCCCTATAGTAGTTAAAGAGGTAGAAGGCTTCCGCATAGTCGTAAAAAAATTGGATGACTGATAGTTTTATAACTACTATTAGTTTTACCAAAATGACATAAAAAAATTTATAATATAAAAGCCGGAGGATTTCCTCCGGCTTTCCTCATTCTTCTGTAGACGACAATTTTTTCAAGGGAAGTTTATTTAGAATTCTAGCAATACTATTATTGTGAATTAAAATTTCCAAATAAGGAGGCAATAGAAATGGCTCAATTAACTCAAAAAGAATTGATGTTAATACAAGACAATATCAAAATGTGTCAGGAGACTACACAGTTTATGCAGGGGTGTATTAATATGGTAAATGATCCTGAGTTGAAAAATCTCTGTCAGCAAATGATTCAGGAGCATAATCAGGATGTTCAGACCCTTACAAGCCATATTACCCAATCAAATGTACAATAAAGGAGATGAAAATTAATGGCACAAAATCAAGGTTTAGGTGAAAAAGAAATAGCTTCTGTATTGCTTAACAGCCACAAGCTGTGTGCAAGTGGATTAAATAATCTGATACTGGAGAGCTCAGATCCCAGTCTTCGTCAAGATGTAACCCAGATTCTGTATCATAGCTATCAGCACCAGAAGCAGATATGGGATTTCATGAACAATAAAGGATACTATCAGGTAGAATATGCGCCACAGCAGGAAATTGCAAAGGCTACCCAGCAGTTGCAGCAACAGCAACAACAATCGGGTATGCAATAAATCCTTACAGTAAAACGTTTTACAAATTTCACTAGAGAGATCCTTCGGATCTCTCTTTTTATACTATACATTATTCTGCAAACTTAACTAGGAATTTACAAAATTTATTGAAAAGTAAAGTTTAGCTTCCTTGTTAGGTGAAATTCCTGTATAATATGGAATTGCTGAATATATATTATAATATGTTAGTTTATGCACACGGAGGGGTTTATTTAATGACATTTCAGATACTGTTTATGCTTGGTGGAGGTTTAGGACTATTTCTATATGGCATGAAAATGATGGGGGATGGTCTGGAAAAGGCTGCAGGCAACAAGATGAAGCGGCTCTTGGAGGTCCTCACAACTAATCGATTTATGGGTGTTCTTGTAGGAACAGTAGTAACTGCTATTATACAAAGTTCGAGCGCCACTACTGTTATGGTAATTGGATTCGTAAACGCAGGACTTATGAATCTTGCTCAGGCTACTGGAGTTATCATGGGTGCCAACATTGGTACAACTGTAACTGGACAACTGGTAGCGCTGAAGGTAACGGATTATGCACCTATTGCAGTGTTGTTAGGTGTTGGTATTCTATTATTCGCCAAAAAGCGCCATGTAAAGCACATAGGTGAAATCCTTGCTGGTTTTGGTATTTTGTTTATGGGTATGAATCTTATGTCTACAGCTATGGAGCCCCTACATGACAATATTGCTTTTCAAAATGTTATGACAACAATTAGTAATCCCTTTCTAGGTGTTTTAGTTGGTGCTGGCATGACTATGATACTACAGAGTTCATCAGCATCCATAGGTATCCTTCAAGCTTTAGCCATGCAAGGTCTTATAGGCTTGGACATTGCTATTTTCATCCTTTTTGGTCAGAATATTGGAACATGTATAACTGCAATCCTGGCTAGTATAGGAGCAAATATTAACGCCAAACGGACAGCTACCATTCACCTGCTGTTTAATTTCATGGGTACGGCATTGTTTATGATTTTAATATTACTATTTAAGGTGCCTTATGTTGATTGGTTTGTTAGACTGACTCCAGGGGATGTAGTAAGACAAATAGCTAATGCACATACTGGATTTAATATTATAAACACCATTATTACTTTCCCAGTGGCTGGTTACCTAGCATTCCTGGCTAAAAAACTAGTTCCAGGGGAAGAACCTAAGCACGAGGAGATAAGTCTGAAATATTTGGACAAGCGTATTCTGGAAACTCCTCCATTTGCTGTAGCTCAGATTCGTAAAGAGGTAGATAGAATGGGCAGCTTGGCTAGAATTAATCTATATGAGTCTATTGAGTCTATAATCAATAAAGACGAGAGTAAAATTAATGATATCCTACGCAGAGAAACAATTATAAACTTTTTGAATCGTAACATTACTGAATACCTGATACAGGCAAATGGTTTAGAAATACCAGAGAAGGATAGGAAGATGGTAGGTGGTCTGTTCCATGTGGTAAATGATATAGAAAGAATTGGAGATCATGCGGAAAATATAGTAGAGTACACCCAGTATCTTATTGAACATGATCTTACTATGTCTGATAAAGCTGTGGGCGACTTAAACGAAATGAAGGATAAAGTAATTGCACTATTGGATGACTCTTTGTTAGCCTTGAAAAAGCAAGATAGAGTTCTTGCAAGAACAGTGAAGGATCAAGAAAACGATGTTGATGAATTGGAACAAACCCTTCGGGAAAATCACATCGAAAGACTCAATCAACAATTATGTACACCTGGAAGTGGTGTGGTATTTTTAGATTTAATTAACAACCTAGAGCGAGCAGCTGATCATGCCAATAATGTTGCACGCTTTGTAATGGATTAAATGTATCATGGAATAAAAACCCATTGATATTTTGGCGAATCACCCGCGAAAATCCTTGTATTTTAACAGAATAATGCTATACTAAAAATGGGGAAGACGGCATCTAAGCCGAATTTGATACAAAAGTCAGCAAAAGGGGGAGCTTACATGCGCAGAACAGGTGGACGAAGAACAGGTAGATTATTATTGCTTTTATTATGTGGAATTATAGTTGGTTCAATGCTCGGTTATGTTTTATCTTTATTTATCGATCATCCAATATTATCTCACACAATACCAATAGGAATAAAAAATCCTGTCACACTGAATCTGACGGCCTTCACCATTGTTCTAGGGTTATCAATAGATATTAACTTTGGAACCGTAGTAGGAATTATTATTGGTCTAGTGCTTTATTTCCGTTCTTAACGTCATTATCATTTTCGACTCCTTTGAAGATGTGTTAATAAGTGAATGTTGAAAAGTTATTGAAAGCCACAAGAATGGCAATAATTAATTAGATAGAAAATCGAGTTTAGCTGAGCGGAAGGAGAAAAGATAATCAATGGGATTGTTTAACATATTTTCTAGAGATATGGGCATAGATTTAGGAACTGCGAATACTCTAGTACAGGTCAAGGGGAAGGGTATTGTAATGCGAGAGCCCTCTGTAGTGGCTATTCGAAGTGACACAAAGCAGGTCCTTGCAGTTGGGGAAGAGGCCAAAAGAATGATTGGTCGTACCCCTGGCAATATTGTGGCTATACGCCCCATGAAGGATGGAGTAATTGCCGACTTCGATGTCACACAGGAGATGCTGAGGTATTTTATAAAAAAGGCTACCTCCAAGTTATTACCCTTTCATCCCAGAGTGGTCGTTTGTGTGCCATCTGGGGTAACTGAGGTAGAGAAAAGAGCCGTAGATGAGGCAACTCGTTCAGCAGGAGCAAAGGAAGCATACTTAATTGAAGAGCCTATGGCAGCAGCTATTGGCGCAGGTCTCCCTGTACAGGAACCTACAGGCAGCATGGTTGTTGACATAGGTGGAGGTACCAGTGAAGTGGCCATTATTTCTCTTGGTGGAATTGTTACCAGCCGATCTATTCGAATAGGCGGAAACAAAATGGATGAAGCTATTATTTATCATATTAAAAAAGAATACAACCTTATGATCGGAGAACGAACTGCTGAAGAAATTAAAATTACCATTGGCAGCGCCTATCCCAGAGAACAAGAAGAATTCATGGATATTCGTGGACGCGATCTAATCAACGGTTTACCGAAAACTTTAAAGATTAACTCTACAGAAGTCTTAGAAGCTTTGCGAGAGCCTATAGCGGGTATTATAGAAGCAATTAAGCTTACCTTGGAAAAGACTCCGCCAGAGCTGGCTTCCGATGTTATGGATAAAGGAATTATGCTAACAGGTGGTGGAGCACTCTTAGATGGGATGGAGCAGTTGGTCAGAGAAGAAACCGGTATGCCGGTAAGCATAGCCGATAATCCCTTGGATTGTGTTGTAATAGGTGCTGGCAGGGTGATAGAGGAATTGGAAACCTTGAAAAGGGTGGCCATATCTACGAAAAATATAAGGTAGGGGGAGTTAAGGTTGTCCCAATTTTTCAAAAGGTGGCCGCTGGTAATCGTAATTATACTGGCGATTCTACTGATTGTTCTTACTATCGTCACTTCGGGACAACGGGACAAACTAACAAGTATAGAAGGGCTGGTAGGGGAAATTATAACCCCGGTGCAGGATGTTTTGTACAGGGTCGCCACATCCATATCCCAATTTTTTAATTCTTTTAATGAAAGAAGGCAAATGGCTGGGGAATATGAGTTGCTAAAGGAAAGGGTTACTATACTTGAGCAGCAGCAACTGGAAATGGATGAATCCTTACGAGAGAATCAGCGGTTAAAACGACTACTAGATTTCAAACAAGAAGATAATTTAAACATAGTAGCCGGTGTAAGAATTACAGGCAAGAATCCCGGAAACTGGTTTAATACTATGACAATAGACAGTGGATCTCAGCAAGGAATTACTGAAAATATGGCCATGGTCAACGACCATGGTTTAATCGGTCGAGTAACCGAAGTAGGTAAAAATTGGGCAAAGGTGCGAGCCATTGTAGATGGACAGAGCTCCATTAGTGCCATTGTGGAGCGTACTCGGGACAATGGTATGGTAAAGGGAAATAATACCTTTACTACAGTAGATGGCTTATGTCAAATGATAAATCTGCCCCTGGATTCGGACATAGTAGTTGGAGATCGAATTATCACCTCTGGACTAGGTGAGGTTTTTCCTAAGGGTATTCCCATAGGAGAAGTCATTGAGGTACTAGAAGAGAAACGTGAAAAGTACATTACAGCCATAATCCAGCCAGCTGTTGATTTTCTAAGGTTGGAGGAGGGCTTGGTTATAGGGTCCGTTAATGAAAAGTGAGGCAGGGGTTTAGATGAAGTATTGGGTTATTGCAGCAATTCTCGTTGGAAACATGATTCTTCAATCTACTCTGCTTCCATTCTTAGAAGTCTTTGGTATACAACCTGATACACTAATGGTATTAGTGTGCTGTTTTGGTCTTTTAGGTGGCAATTATTATGGTTTGTTCACTGGTTTAGCTGGTGGCTTGTTGCAGGATATTATGTATGGCGGTCCAATTGGCTTGGCTGCATTGCACTATATGATTATTGGGTTTCTTGTGGAACGGTTGAATGAAAGAATTTATCTTGGTAAGTTACTAATACCTACACTTTGTGCCTTTGGTGGCTCAATTGTTAGAGGCCTCTTGATGATGGCTTACATGTATTTTATGAGAGTAGATTTCTCCACAAGTGTTGTTTTGTCTTTGGTTATTCTGCCTGAAGCCCTGTATACAGCATTGTTTATGCCATTAACATTTTATCTGATGTCCCTGTTGTTTCGTCAACGTTTTATGAAAAAAAGATGGAGATTTCGGAGAAGTTAACACTTCTCCTTTTTTATTTTTCTCTACCATGATACAATAAGTTGACATGGTTATATCGAGGGGAATGTCCTATTATGATGAAAAA
>CAYFSR010000011.1:0-4181 GCA_964345785.1 uncultured Eubacteriales bacterium
CTATCAGTAAGGTGATAAACTCGATGTTTTATGATGAAAACGACAATGAAAATCATATTAAAGTTTGTTAGTTACTCGTTAGTTACTTGTTAGTTATGCCCCGAATTTCTGCCCATTTTTAACGATTTTCAGCCATTCTTCCCAAAACAACAAAAACCGCTACATCCTTACGGACAAGCGGTTTTCTTTGGTCTGGGTGACAGGAATTGAACCTGCGACCTCTTGAACCCCATTCAAGCACGCTACCAAACTGCGCCACACCCAGCCATTTACGAACAGATACTATCTTACTACATCTGCTTCAAAAAAGCAAGTGTTTGTTTTTCACTTTCCAGCAAACTGGTTTCCCTAAAATTATAATATATAGCGCTAGGGTAGGCACTATAGAATATCTAGCTATAACAAAATTAGTCCTATTTAACGAATACATTTCATACCACTATTCTGTAGTCGTTTTTTAAGATCCTGACGTGTTTATACAGTAAGCCAATATTTTCTTTTACTTCTCTGGATTCAACACAGTCCCTATAAACACCGGCAGATTGGTGGAATTATCAACAATCCCATAAACAAAGGGTCTATCCAACTTGACGAATTTCAAATCGGATGGTGCACTTTCATCTCTTATTTCCACCTTGGTTACAGCACCAGCTCGTGTTCCCTTTTCGTCTAGTGAAATAAAGGTCTTGTGAAGCACATCACCAATAAAGAGATTGCCTCTCGATGATTTCCCCATTTTCTTTAAATTAGCTGCTGTGGGATCAAAGGCTTCTGGCATACCCAAATCTTTAAGTATATCATTTAATTGAACCTCATAGGCGTAGCTGAATTTCGGCATGGTTGCATTAACGGTAGCAGGTTCTGCATTGGCAATGGTATTAATGAACCCCTCGCCTGAAAGGCTTTCTATATAACTATCTAAGCTTATGCCTTCATTTGGCAGCAATGCAACAAAGCTGTATTTGTCATTATAATATGGCTTTATAAACCCAGTAGCGTTCCCATCATCTAAATATTTACTCTCTTCAGATCTCATGAAATCTATCGTTTTCTTTGTCCCATCCTTCAGGTTAAATGTGTCTTCATAGACACTGGATTCATTGTAAATAACCTTCCATTCTGCATCAAAAACAATGGCATTTATTAAATACATAACTGCGTCATCGCGTATTTCCTCTAACACCTTGTCAATCATGTCGTCTGTATTCATTTTCACCCAAGCATTAATATCATTAAGTGTTTGATCAGTAAACGGCGCCTTATATATCTGGGCATCATAATAATCAGCATTATTCTGCAAAAAGTCTTTTTCAACAGTTAGACGATTTTCATCATCTCGAAACCAAATTGAGTTTGCAATTTTGAATTTTGATTTCTCTTCGCTGGGCAGATTATTGGCATAATAATATAAGTATTGATTCAGATCCTCCAGCGAAATATCGTTGCCTAATACTTCTTCCATTTGAGCCAGGGTATTTCCATCAGCACCATTAGCTGTCATAGCAAGCGCAATCATTACAGAAAGCGGAGACACAAGAGAGTTTTTCGTATTATCTATAGAAGTTTGAAATAGCTTAACTGTAAAATCAGCTGTATTGTTAATAAACAGGTCATCAACTTTTTTTCCTTCTACAGACTTAGCTTTCACTTCACCCATCAAATCCTGTGCTTGTACACTTGGAGTATTTGCTATACAGGAGGTGAAATTAACCATTATTGAAAGCAGTAATATCAGGCTTAGGAATATTGTCCCTTTTCTTTTAAAGCGGCTATCTAGTATTTTCAAAGAATCCAAGTCCTTTCTTATTTTGGTTACAAAAAAGCAGCCAATTAACATTCTTTCGTTAATATAGACTGCTTTAATTTGTTTTAGTTTCAAGATATTCTAGAAATTAGTTTTACCGCTTTATATCTCTGCATTAATTTCTTTCAAGCATTCTTCAGAGTTTTCTTCCTCTAGCATTTGCTCAAAATCACTTTCAGCCTTCTTTTTCCAATTACCCTTGGCAAAGAAGAGTGATGTAGTGGTAGCACCTAAAGTCCAGGCAACCAGGAGGGAAATAAATACTGATTCCGGTCGACCATTAGGATAGGCAGCACTTCTAGTAAAATATGCAATACTGTAGGCTACAGGTACGCGGAAAACAATAGTAGTGATAAGCGAGATCCACATAGGTGTAACTGTATCACCAGCACCCCTCATTACCCCTGACAATACCTGAGTTACTGCCATAGCCACATAACCAACTGCCAAAATCCTCATCATGCGCATGCTTAGATCCACAAGCTCTGGAGTTTCTGTAAATATACCCATTAACGGTTTTCCAAACATTAATAAGATAGCCGTAATGACGATGGCTGTGGTAACCGCTAGTCTAAGACCAGCTTTGGTACCTTCCTTCACCCTGTCGATCCTTCTAGCACCAACATTCTGACCCGCATACGTAGTCATTGCCATACCAAATGAGAAATTAGGCATCATAGCAAATCCGTCTACACGCATAATAATTACATTAGCAGCGATAATCATTTCTCCAAAGCTATTGGTTAGAGATTGTACAACTATCATGGCCAGAGAAAAAATAGCCTGTGTAAAACCAGAAGGTAGCCCTAATCTAACAATCCTTAGAGTATATTCCTTCACAGGTTTGAGGTATTTCAACTTAATGTCGAATAAGTCGGTCATTTTAGAAAGCTTGCGTATGCACAATATCGCAGAAACCCATTGGGAGATGACCGTTGCCAAAGCAGCACCACCAACGCCCATGTTCAAGCCAGCTATAAACCAAATATCCAAGCCAACATTAAGGACTGTTGCAACAAGTAGGAACATAAGGGCAGAAACTGAGTCTCCCAAGCCCCTCAAGATTCCCGATAAAATATTATAGTATGCAAATCCTAAACTTCCTACAAAAAATATAGTCATATATTCTGCAGACCAGCCAATTATAGATGCAGGTGTATTCAATAAATTTAACATTGGTCTGGTGATTAAAGGCCCAAGAAGCATAACAATCAGAGAAGATAATCCTGTCAAGCTTATGCAAATACCAATAGTACGGGAAAGCTTTTCCCTTTCCTTTGCTCCAAAGTATTGAGAAACCATAATGCCCGCGCCAGTGGCAATACCTACAAAAAGCACCATTAGAAGGTTCATTATTGGACCTGCACTACCTACAGCCGCCAAAGCATTATCACCAATATATCTACCTACTATAATTGAATCAGCAGTATTATAAAATTGTTGGGCAATATTACCTAATAAAAGCGGAATGCTAAACTCCACAATGCGCTTCCAAGGTGTGCCATCCGTCATATCTCTAGCTGTAAAAATTGATTTTAGTCTCGACATTTGATCCCTCTAACTATATATATTTAAAATACGTTTTCTATTCTACCTTATACTACATGTTTTGTATAGGGTGCATTTTTACAAAAATTGAGCCCTTCTGCTACAAAAACATTTTGTAGCAAAAGGACATCATTAGTAACTTGTTTATTGATTAGATGTCATTAACATCCATATACTAAATACAGATTACTTCGCGTCTACCTGTGCCATATAATCTACAAGGTCAACAACCTTATTGGAATAACCCCATTCGTTGTCATACCAGGCAACTAATTTAACAAAATTATCATTCAATGAGATACCTGCATCAGCATCGAAAATACAGGTTCTAGGATCAGTGATGAAGTCAGTGGAAACCACTGCATCTTCGGTGTAACCCATAATACCCTTTAGTTCGTTTTCGGAAGCTTTTTTCATAGCTGCTTTAATTTCT
This sequence comes from uncultured Eubacteriales bacterium, assembly GCA_964345785.1. Lineage (GTDB taxonomy): Bacteria > Bacillota > Clostridia > Caldicoprobacterales > DTU083 > UBA5454. The sequence goes on from CAYFSR010000011.1 coordinate 3,786, forward strand.
TCATAGGTTGCCGGTTTTTCTAGACGGCAGGTTAAGTCAACAACTGATACGTCAACAGTGGGTACGCGGAAAGACATACCGGTTAATTTTCCGTTTAGCTCAGGAATAACCTTACCAACAGCTTTTGCAGCACCTGTAGAAGAAGGAATGATGTTAGCGGATGCAGAGCGTCCACCTCTCCAGTCTTTCTTGGAAGGGCCGTCAACAGTCTTCTGGGTAGCAGTAGTTGCATGAACTGTGGTCATTAAACCTTCTACTAGTCCGAAGTTATCATGAACAACCTTAGCTAAAGGAGCTAAGCAGTTCGTGGTACAAGATGCGTTGGAAACAACCTGCATATCTTTGGTGTACTTTTCCTGGTTAACACCCATAACGAACATGGGAGCATCAGCAGAT
>CAYFSR010000011.1:4191-36557 GCA_964345785.1 uncultured Eubacteriales bacterium
CCTGCTTTAATATGAGCGGATGCTTTTTCGGTGGTAGTAAACACACCAGTAGACTCTACTATGTATTCTGCGCCGCATTCTGCCCACGGAATTTCTTCCGGATTCATGGCTGCATATACACTTACTTCTTTACCATTTACAACCAATTTACCGTTTGCAATTTCTATGTCACCCTTGAACTGACCATGAACTGAGTCATAGCGAAGCATATATGCCATGTAGTCAAGATCGATAAAAGGATCATTGACGCCAACTACCTGTACATTAGGGTTGTCCAATGCTGCCCTAAAAACCAAACGTCCAATTCGTCCAAAACCATTAATACCTACTTTTATCATGTAGAATTCCTCCTATACCTTTATAAATTTTCCAACTTATATTCTATAACATTTCTACCCCGTTTACAAGTCCAGGAAACATTTTTGTTAAATACATCACATACTTCCCGGATTCTCAGTTAGCTTGCCCCTAGTTTTTTATTAGCATTCTAAAGTTTATCAGATTAAGCGAAATATCCTTCACGACCTTTAGGCTTGATGACAATATTGGAGGTTTAATTTACAACAGCCATTGTGCAAGGTAAATAATAATGGGCAAGGTAAATATGCTTAGTACAGTCGCAGTCATAACTACCTGGGAAGCAAACTCAGGCTCATTGTGATACTCCACCGCTAATAATGCAGTATTTACCGCTGTAGGAACAGCAGAAGATATCAACAATACCTGGGCCATTATTCCTCCCATCCTGAAAAGACTTATAAGCAAAAAAGCCATCAGAGGGCCGCCAATTAATCTTATAAAAGTGGTCAGATATACATCCCTGTTCTTAAAATCCATTTTTACCATGGATAGCTGCACCCCTAACGTTAACAGGGCAACCGGTACTAAACCTTTGCTTAAGAAGGTGCCTGCAGGCCAGAGAAAGAACTGGCTTAAATCCACTTTTATCAACTTAAATAAAAAACCCAAAGCTACTGCATAGATAGAAGGGGTTTTCAATACCTGCAGCAAGGAGCCTTTTACATCTGTATTTCCTCTATTGGCATTGTACAAGCCAAGGGTATTAGTTGTCAGATTCTGAGCTAGCATCACCATAATTTGTACGGATACTGCCTGGGGCATTTCATTGAAAATAAGCATAATCAAGGGCAAACCCATATTGCCAGAATTATAAAAGAGTACTCCATTTTTCATTGCTCTCGATAAGGAAGGAGTGTTTTTTCGCAAGTGACTAATCCCACCGACAATCAAGCTCATGACTAGCATCAAAATAAGAGTAAAGAAAAAGCCATTCAATAAGTCCCTTGTAATTTCCGTTTCCGCTATCTTCACAAAAACCAGAGCGGGCACAAATACGTAAATATTTATTTTCGTTAAGGTATAAATATCAATGCTAAACTTTTTTCCAAGCATCCAGCCAATAAAAACAATTAGAAAAAGAGGAGCAATATTGTCCAAGAATATAGTAAAAAATAAGTTCACTAATTAACCCCCATAGTTGCACTCTAATCTATTACATGTATCTTTATCCTTATTATTAACCCAGCCTTTGGAGATATCCATGAATGAACGGATCTAAATCTCCATCCATAACCCCTTGAATATTCCCAGTCTCTACACTTGTTCTGTGATCCTTTACCATATTGTATGGATGGAAAACATAAGAGCGTATCTGACTACCCCACTCGATCTTTTTCATGTCACCTTTCATTTCATCCATCTTTTCTTGTGCTTCCTGTTCTTTAAGCTCCAACAACTTAGCCTTTAGCATTTTCATAGCAGTCTCCTTGTTCTGCAGCTGAGATCGCTCATTTTGACAGGCTACAACAATTCCTGTAGGTAGATGGGTTAGACGAACGGCAGATGAAGTTTTATTAACGTGCTGCCCTCCAGCCCCGCTTGAGCGGTAGGTGTCTACCCTTAGGTCTTCCGGACGCACTTCAATGGTATTGTCATCCTCCAGCTCCGGCATTACATCTAAAGAAGCAAATGAAGTATGTCTACGGCCAGAGGAATCAAAGGGTGAAATTCGCACCAGACGATGTACCCCTTTCTCGGCCTTCAAATAACCATAGGCATATTCCCCTATGACATGCAGGGTAACACTCTTAACCCCTGCCTCTTCACCCGCAAGAAAGTCCAAGGTTTTCACTTCATATTCGCTGGCTTCACACCAACGGGTGTACATCCGAAGCAGCATTGATGCCCAATCCATGGCTTCTGTACCGCCAGCACCGGCATGTATTGAAATAATAGCGTTGTTAGCGTCATAAGGACCCTTTAGTAAGGTGTTCAGACGCATCCGTTCCACTTCTTTTTCAAGATCTTCTATTTCTGCTAAAACCTCATCAACAACAGAGGAATCCTCCATTTCAATGCCCAGCTCTATCATAACCTGGGTATCTTCCAGACGATTTCGGGTTTCCTGCCAAAACTCTTCCTTGTTTTGCAGAGTTTTCAATTCTTTGTTAACTACCTGAGAATGCTCCAAGTCTTCCCAAAACTCAGGTGCCTTCATCTGGTCTTCCAGTTCTTCGACTCTTTCCCTTATGCCAGGGAGGTCAAAGTGAATCACCTATCTTTTCTAATGTTTCTTCAATGGTTTGAAGCTGCTGCTTTGCTTGCTCCAATTGAATCATTTGTTTCACACCTTTCTTATGTGATATTGGATGCTGGTTAATGGATACTGGTAGTTACGATTGCTGTTACGCATATTTTAAGTAGACAGGGTCGTCTGCCGCATCCATTTTTTCGTTCTACTAATATCTGATATCTAGCATCAATCTTTTCGTTCTACTCATTAGCCCCATGACATCGCTTATATTTCTTTCCGCTGCCACAAGGGCATGGATCGTTTCTTCCCACCTTATCACCTTTCACCACTGGCGCCTTAGATTGAGCCTGGTCTCCATGACTTGCCTCTATAGGTTCTGCAACCTTCTCACGCTTAGGCATATTCCTCTCTACCTTAACGTGGTATAAAAGGGTTACAACCTCTTCCTGAATACTGCTTGTCATTTCCTGAAACATATCATAGCCTTCATTCTGGTATTCCAGTACTGGATCACGCTGGCCATAAGCCCGCAGCCCAATTCCTTGACGCAATTGGTCCATAGCATCTATATGATCCATCCATTTACGATCAACCACTTTAAGGGTAACAACCCGCTCGGCTTCCCTCATAGGCTCTTCCCCATTGATTTCTTCCTGCTTGAGATAAGCAGCCTTAGCCACATCTACAAGCTTTTCCTTCAGCAAAGGTTTGGTAATTTCATGGATGTTGATAGCTTCTCTATCTAATGCACCCGGAGGAATACATACCTTCTCCAAATAATTCATTAAACCATGCCAGTCCCACTCATCGGGATATGAAGAATTCCCTAAGTAAGTCTCCATAGCGGAATCTATTAAGCTTTCCATCATCCCCATGACATTTTCTCTGAGGTTTTCGCCTTCCAATACACTTCTTCGCTGAGAATAGATTAGCTCACGCTGCACATTCATCACATCGTCATATTGCAGTACATGCTTACGTGTATTGAAGTTGTTACCCTCTACCTTCTTTTGAGCGGCCTCAATTTGTCCAGATAAGAGCTTATGCTCGATGGGTTGATCTTCCTGCATTCCTAAGGTTTCTACTATTCCCTTGATACGCTCAGAACCAAACAGCCTCATTAAGTCATCTTCCAGGGAAATATAGAATCGGGAGGAACCCGGATCCCCTTGACGACCGGAACGCCCTCGAAGCTGATTGTCAATTCGCCTGCTTTCATGGCGCTCAGTACCGATAATATGTAGACCACCCTGATCTAATACCTTCTGTCGTTCTTCATTTATTACTTGCTCAAATTCCTTATAGTACTCTCCATATTTCTGCCTAGCTTCCAACAGCTCAGGGTCATCTGTTTCACTGACAGCGGTGACCTCAATGAGGATTTCGTCTGGAACTCCCTGCTGACGCAACTTTTTCTTAGCCAGAAACTCCGGATTACCACCTAATACAATGTCAGTACCTCTACCAGCCATATTGGTAGCAATGGTTACAGACTTATATTGCCCTGCTTGAGCTACAATTTCCGCTTCCTTATCATGGAACTTGGCGTTTAGCACTTCATGGGGTACTCCACGTTTTTTAAGCATACTACTAAGCATTTCAGAAATTTCAATGGAAATGGTGCCCACCAGTATTGGCTGTCCCAAGGAATGTCTTTGAACTATCTCATCAATTACAGCGTTAAATTTTCCCTTTGTAGTCAGATAAATAGTGTCGTTAAAATCCTTACGGATCATCGGCCTGTGTGTAGGTATTACTACAACATCAAGACCGTAAATAGATTTAAACTCATCTTCTTCTGTCTTAGCCGTTCCAGTCATACCAGATAACTTGGTATACATTCTAAAATAGTTCTGAAAGGTAATGGTAGCAAGAGTTTTGCTTTCCCTCTGAACTTTTACATTTTCTTTCGCTTCAATGGCTTGATGAAGTCCGTCACTGTATCTACGCCCAAGCATTAATCGACCAGTGAACTCGTCAACTATAATAACCTCACCGTCTTTGACCACATAATCCCGATCTCTTTTCATAAGAACGTGAGCTCTCAGGGCTTGGTTTATGTGATGAGAATATTCGGAGTTCTCAATATCAGCCAGGTTTTCCAGGGAGAAATGTTGTTCTGCTTTGGATACCCCTTCCTCTGTCAGATTAACGGTACGTGCCTTTTCATCCATCTCAAAGTCTATTTCATGCTTCAGTCGCACTACGAATCTATCTGCTTGAAAATAGAGATCTGTGGATTTGTCTCCTGCACCGGATATTATAAGAGGAGTACGGGCTTCGTCTACTAGAATGGAGTCCACCTCATCGACGATGGCAAAGTTCAGCTCTCTTTGAACCATGTCCTCTTTGTAGATGACCATATTATCCCGAAGGTAGTCGAACCCAAACTCGTTGTTGGTTCCATAAGTAATGTCTGATTGATAGCTGTTACGGCGTTCTTGATTGTTCAATCCGTGAACAATGAGCCCTACGGAAAGACCTAGAAATCGATAAATCTTCCCCATCCATTCGCTATCTCTTCGAGCTAGGTAATCGTTCACTGTAATTATGTGAACCCCTTTACCACTTAGCGCATTTAAGTATGCTGGTAAGGTAGCCACCAGCGTCTTTCCTTCACCGGTTTTCATTTCTGCAATTCTACCCTGGTGAAGCACAATTCCACCGAGCATCTGCACATCAAAATGACGCATTCCCAGCACTCTAATGGATGCTTCCCTAACAACAGCAAAAGCCTCAGGAAGTAAATCATCTAAAGTTTCACCTTGTTGATATCGATTTTTAAATTCTAAAGTTTTTCCCTGTAACTCTGAATCACTTAGGGCTTGCATAGCAGGTTCAAAAACATTGATTTGGTCCACTTGCTTTTGCAACCTCTTGATTTCCCGCTCATCAGTTTTCTTCCGCAGTCTACTAAAAATTCCTGCCATAGTCGTTCACCCCGACTTTCAATTTCATCCATTTATTCTATCATGTTAGTTTCTCCGATACAAGGATAGCTGCAAAAATACCACTGAAAGATGATTCTAGGACACAAAAAAGAGGAGCGAAAGCTCCCCTTTTGATATATTAGTTTTTCTTCTCAAACGAATGAGAATGATATTTTAATTTGCATATAATTATTTAATATTATATTACGCATACTCTGGCTCAATGAGTCCATATTTGCCGTCATGCCTTTTATATACTACATTTACCTCTTCAGATTCTGCATTGGAAAAAACAAAAAAGCTATGTCCTAGTAAATCCATTTGCATTAAAGCCTCTTCAACCGACATGGGCTTTACAGCAAAGCGCTTGGTACGCACAATCTTTAATTCCTCATCATCAGTTTCCTGTGATGATTGAGGTATCGGTGCAGCTTGGCTAAATTCCATTTTCTCATTGACAAAGGCACCGGTTCGGAAATTACGCCCTAGCTTGGTGCGATATTTATGAATTTGCCGTTCCAGTTTGTCTAAGACCAAATCAATGGAAGCATACATATTATCGGTAGATTCCTCTGCCCGTATCAGTATGCCGTTGAATGGAATTGTAACTTCTACGATATGTCGGTTTTTTTCCACCGATAAGGTTACCTGAGCTTCTGTCCCTGGCTTGAAGTAGCGCTCCAACTTACCTACCTTCTTGTTGACCTGATTCCGTAGTGCTTGAGAGATGTCCATGTTTTTTCCGCTAATGGTAATTTTCATTGGGTCAGCTCCTTTCCCATTTCCCTTATACATTATTATTCTATATTTACTCATAAAATCCTCTTATTAATTATTTACCCATCTTGTCCATTTTTAATCACTTTTACAAGAACTAAAAGCTAATATATGTGATATAACTGGTAAATATGTAAACTTTTTGTCGTTTAATTAGTTATTTTAGTTTTTCATCACTTTTTTTGGTGAATTCCACATTTCTTAATAAAAATATGTCAAAATATATGCAATCAGGAAGGAGGACTACCGATCATGGAATCTAAGGAATTACAGGCTGCTATAAACAAAAAAAGACAAGAACTCGATCAACTAGTTCTTGCCCCCTCTTTAGATTTGTGTACCGGTGAAATTTTGAAAATGAGCCAGGAATTAGATGCTCTTATTTCAGCATACTTAAACCTAACATATTCAAAATGATATTCAATTCTTTATATCAAAAAACCTAATTCTACTGATATTGTTCAATTCATCAAAATCATCCTGGCTTAATACCTCATGGAGGTAGACTTGCCATTTATGATCAATCTGTTCTAGTTGTAATAAAGTATATAAAGAGCTTTGGCCATCATCGTGCTTCAGGTAGATAAGCATGTTACCATCCTCATCCTCTAAGGGATATGTTCTCTCACTTATTGACAGTTGGTATCTCTTGGTTTCAAACCCTGCTTGTTCCATCTCCGTATCTGTTATGATTTTACTATTCAACCCACTCAATTTTTGTTTTTCTATCCTAGCCTCAAATTGAGATAGATCTAACTTACCTTCAATCCGTTGACTGAATATTTCTCCATATCTTTCCGCTACCAAAGGAATTTGATATCCAATGGTGAATTGATAAAGAGAGTATATAACAGTAATCATAAGCACTGATATCAACACGTAGGACAAAATACGCCCTGTTGAGAATTTCTTTTTGTTAGCTTTCAAATTAATATACGTCTTTATGTTATATACCAGCCAGGGTAACAACAGGAAAATGGCCAATATAATAAATACAATTTTTGCTGCTCTCATGCTGGCCTCCTTATAGGACCTTACTCAGGAATGACTGAGTACGTGGATTTTGGGGGTTTTGAAAAATCTCTTCTGGTGAATTTTCCTCTGCGATAATACCTTCATCCATAAACAGAATTCGGTCGCCAACCTCTCTAGCAAAACCCATTTCGTGAGTAACCACTACCATGGTCATTCCTTCTTCTACTAATTGCTTCATAACCTGAAGTACTTCTCCAACCATTTCAGGGTCCAGAGCTGATGTAGGCTCGTCGAATAGCATAACTTCAGGATCCATTGCTAAGGCTCTGGCAATGGCTACCCTTTGCTTTTGACCACCTGACAACTTGTTGGGATACTCGTTATCTTTATCAGGTAGACCTACCTTTCTAAGCAATTGTATAGCCTTATCCTTAGCCTTCTTTTCCCCTATACCCTTCACTTTCATAGGAGCTAAAGTAATATTGTCCATAACGGTCATATGAGGAAATAGATTGAACTGCTGAAAGACCATACCTACCTTTTGACGCAGTTTATTGATATCTTTTTTATGCTCCGTAAAAGAAACGCCGTCTAAAAACACGTCACCTGAAGTAGGTTCCTCCATTAAATTCAAACAACGTAAAAAAGTACTTTTACCTGAACCGCTGGGCCCGATTACACAAACCACTTCCTTCTTGTGTATTTCGTTGTTAATACCCCTTAGAACCTCTAATTTTCCAAAGGATTTATATAGATCTACTACCTTAATCACTTTTACCCAGCCTCCTCTCTAGTTTACCAAGCATCATGGTCATCAGTGCAGTAACATAGAAGTAAATTAGTGCGATAACCAAATATGGCGTATAATTTGAAAATGTACGGGCTCTAACAATTTCCGCCCCCCGCATCAAGTCCTCTAATCCTATAAAGCCGGCAATAGCTGTTTCTTTCCATAGTGAGATTACTTCATTACCCATGCCTGGTAAGATATTCTTTACAGCTTGAGGCATGATTATATGGTACATAGATTGAGGATAGGTAAGCCCTAAGGATCGGGCTGCTTCCATCTGACCTTTATCTACCGCTTGAATTCCTGCTCTGATCAATTCCGCCACATAGGCACCACTGTTAATTCCAAAAGCAATCGAAGCTACAACCACCCGTGAAACACCTTTAATAGGTGCAAAAATAGCAAAATAAATAATTAATAACTGAACTACAACTGGTGTGCCCCTGATAATGTCAATATACTTCTCTGCAAGCATATTTATTACTCTGTTATTTGTTAATCTTGCTAGAGCAACCAATATGCCAATAGCTCCACCTATTAAGGCTGCGTATATGGTAAGCTGTACAGAGATTTTAAATCCCTTTATAAAGTACAGGTATCGTTCCTCACGTATCAAATTAAAATATATTTCGTCTGACAGCGTTGTAGTGATGCTCATTATTACAGACATAATCTCTGTTGCCAACCTGACAATGAATTCCTTTATTACAGACATAGTCTCCGCTCCTATCCTGGCGAAATTACATATTACTATTTAAGATATTCCACTATCCCTCAAGCTTAATTAAGCAATTAACCTATTCTATCATCAAATGTCATTTCATAAAAGAGAGCCAGCACAAAATTTTATGCTAGCTCACATAAGCCTAAAGCAATTGATTTATTTACTTTACTCCGTACCGGAATACTCTTCTACCCACTCCGCAATCTGGCCGCTCGCTTTTAGTTCAGCTATTACTTCGTTTATGACTTCCAGAAGATCCGTAGCATCTTTTCGAACACCTAGTGCATATGCTTCGTCGTCAGCTGCTTTTTCTTCAAGCATTATTAAGCCTTCGTTTTGGGCAACAATTATCTGAGCAGGTAGATTATCTATGATGACAGCGTCCAGTCTACCATTTTTTAAGTCAATGGCAGCTTCCAATGCATTGTTAAATCTATAAATATCTTCAGTATACTCTTCTGCAGTAAAGTCCCCAGTTGTACCCGCTTGAACACCAATGGTCTTTCCTTCCAAGTCAGCGGCAACTTTGATTTCCTCATTACCTTCTTGAACAATAATCATTTGAACCGCCTCAAAATAGGTATCAGTAAATAACATTTGTTCTTCACGGTCTGGTTTAATGGTGTAACCAGCTGCAATGAAATCAATTTGGTTAGCTGTCAAGGAATTAGGCAGAGTATCAAATTCTTGGTCTACTACTTTAAGCTCAACACCTAGTTTTTCAGCGATTTTGGCTGCTATTTCAGCATCTACACCAATTACATCGTCCCCTACTCGCATTTCAAATGGAGGAAAAGCCGCATTGGTACCCCAAACAATCTCACCGGCATCCTTTATTTTCTTCATGCTTGCACTCATTTCCGAACCACCCGATCCCCCATCAGATGCGCAACCATATACAGTCAATGTCATTACAACAACAAGAAGCACAGCAAGTAATCGCTTTTTGTTTTTCATTTAATCATTCTCCTAACTATATCTTTATTTTGTCTAGGAAATAGTATAAACGAATATTTATAATAAATCAATGTATATTTATGTATTATTTTTAGATTTTAGTACTTATTTTACTGTTCATACTCCAACCTAATAAGAAAAGTAAATTAGCATCTACATTTACCTGAGGTAGATCAAGACCTGCGTCAATATCCAGCTGGTTTTCACCCTTATTTAGAATGGCGAAATGGGTCTCCACCGCTTTATAAATCAACTCATCGATGTGACAAGGTTTCTTTTCCAGAAGTATTTTATTTTCTTCAATACGAGTCACATCCAACATCTGTCCCACCATCAGCGCCAGACGGTCAGCTTCGGAGGAGATTATTCGTGATTTTTCGCGAATAGCACCATATATACATATTTCTATTAATTTTGAACTTCTGTTTACTTTAGCTGCAAGATTCCGACGGTAAAATTTCGTGTATGTGGATATGTGGACACAACAACTGTGGATAATGTGGATAATTCTGTGCATAACCTGAAATATAGTGCCTTTTTGTGTGGAAAACAGAAATGATCTCAGGGGAACTGATTTTCTATTCCAATTTTATATCAGTGATTTCGACATAATTCGTCATGATGCCAATGGTTTTTACAAAAGTTGCTGAATTAAAAGTTGCAATTAACAAACTCTTTTGAAATATGGAAATAGATAAATGAAAAAGCCTCGAATGAATTCGAGGCTTTTGACCAATTTCAATTTTGATGATACAAGGTATCCGTTTGCTCGGGGATTACCTTCTAGCTTGGTAGCAATCACTGCAGTAGATTGGTCTGTCGTTCTTGGGTTCAAATGGTACCTGTGTGGAAGCTCCACACTCAGCGCAGATTGCATCATGCATTTCTCTTCTGCCATTGCCACCGGCTCTTCTGCCACCGCCACCACTTGCTTTTCTCTGGTTACGGCAGTCTTTGCAACGAGCGGGCTCGTTTTGGAAACCTTTTTCTTCGTAGAATTCCTGTTCACCAACGGTGAAAGTGAAATCTGAGCCACAGTCTTTGCATACTAAAGTTTTGTCTTGGAACATGGATTTAATCCCCTCGCTTTAAAATAAGTTATTGCTTGTTCTACTATAGCTGACCTGGTCTTTGTCCCCACACCCGCCGTCTGGAAGTTTCGCTCAAGGAATCACCCTCCTACTATTGCTTCTCACTATACATTTTTATAAAATAACCTATCAATTAGAAAAACCAAGATTCGTGATCTGTATCTGCCCCAAGACTTGAAGTATGAGTCAAAGAGAAAGGAACAAGAGACATGCTCGAAAGCTGGAAAGCCATTTGAAGATTATCGCAAAAAAACTATAGGACGGACTTACACCTAAGCCGCACCATGATCACCGGAATTTTTCCGGCTTACGTGGATCGTTTCGCCTGCGACTGGCATCGATTTTCAACCACAGACCTATGAATAGAACTGTAAGCATAATTATATAGCAGTATTCCATAAATTGCAATAGTTAATTTACAAATATTTTCAAGTAAATTATTGTAAGTTTAGCTGTATTTGGGGCTTATTTAGTGTGTTCCGGTATAAAATCAAGATTCTGTATGTGTTCATGTGACAGTAATGGTTCGAATAAATCCCCCATTTCTACCAAACGCCCTTTTGCATTCAGCAAATGGAAGTCTTCCGGATGGTTCCCTGCTTCTATTTCCTCCCACGTAACTGGCATGGATACCGTAGCTTTGGATGTTGCTCGGGGAGAATATACCATGGTAATGGTTTTTCCATTCCACATTTGCAAGTAGTCAAAATATAACTTTTTACCTCTTTTATTCACCATTCGTTCAAGTATGATTTTTTCAGGATATCTTTGGCTGAAGTATATACCAAAAAACTCATTTATACTTCTAGCTGTATCATAATCATAGCGTTCCCCAACAGGTATGTAAATCTTTCATTTTGAAATATGTTGAAACTTGTATGGAACTCCAAGGCTGCCTGATTACCCAGCCAAACTAGGGCAGCCATGGAATTAAGAAGAATATATTGAATCTCATTCCATTCATTTTTTTCTATCCAGTCAGGTGCGTATTTCGGTGTGTTTTTCTGGAAGAAGGATTTACCCTCAATTCCATCGGGATAACGTATAGTTGTCAATATACGGTCTTTAGTAACTCATTCATCTAATGGCCACTCCCCTCCATCTGTTTCTTCGGCTTTGTGACTGGTGAACCCCAAGATCTTCGGGTGCCTCAGTACACCATCATTAGTCCATTCCAAAAAACTGATCCAACATGTGATTTCCGGTTCTAGCCAAGTAATTGGACCTGACAGTTCTCTTCCATATTGCTTAATTGCTTCAGGAAAGGGACATTTCCCATAATCTTTGACTTTACTGTAATCTTTGAGGTTTTTTAGCTCCTCCTGGGTAAGGCCAAGTGAGGCTTTGCCAATGTAAATCCATTTGCCTTCCTGATTAATTCCCAATACCAGTGAGTTCGGAAAATCATCCTTTAATTGAATCCCACAAATTGCAGCCAAGATTTTCTTCATAGCTTTGTACTTATCCCAAGCCTTATGGTTTTTTGCTGGTAGGTAAGGGCTGTTTAGCTTCTTGGAAACTATCCCTTCCCAATTCTTTTTCTTCATCAATTCAAAGAGAGCTTGGCCATCATTAAAGTCATCTGTGATTATAACGTTGGAACCTGATTGATTGTAATCTGTTTGCATAGAGTCGGTGTGTATGGACTCTGCTCGGATTGTATTATATAAAAGTTCTCTTCTTTGATCCAAAGGGATCTGGGTAAGATTCTGATTATTAAAATATAGAATATCAAATATGACATATATAACAGGATAGGTGCGGGTGTAATAAGGGAGCTTTTCCAGACTTTTCACCCTGTCTCTTGCTAGACTTAGCTGAAATGTAGGTCTACTGTCATCCCCTAATACCACTAGCTCCCCGTCGAGAATTGCATTTTTTCCTTGAATCATATTTTCTAACTGATTTAACTCAGGGTAAAATCCAGTTCTCTCCCGACCTCTTTTTGTAAAAATGCGTAAAGACTCACCATTAGATGAGCAGGAATCAAAATATGTCAAACCACGAATTCCATCCCATTTTATTTGATGAGTCCATTGTGGACCAATGACCATTGTTTTTGTAGTAATTGGTTCCATTGGAGGTATCCAATTTATATTATTTGATTTAGCCATTTCAACCAGCAGTCTCTTTTTTCTTCTTTCTTGCAGGTGCTTTCTTCTTTGGTGGTGCATCGGTCTTCTTCAGATGCTCCGTTTCCTTTAGACTTTCCTGCAAGGCCTGCATTAGATCTATGACCTTTCTCTGAGGAGCAGCTTGTGGCTGAACTGTCTCGTCTCCTTCAATCTTTTTATTGATAAGTTCCATAAGCTCTTTTCTATATTCATCCGTGTATTTTGTAGGATCAAAAGCAGTAGTTAGATTCTCAATGAGCTGATTTGCCATGGACAGCTCCTTTTCATCTACTTCAACAGTTCCACTTGCTGGAACGTTGGGAACCTGTGCTATGTCACGCACTTCATCAGGGTAGAAAATTGTTTCCATGACCAGAAGGTTTTGATAAACTCGCACCGCTGCCAGTGACTGTTTGTCTCTAATTGTAATTTTAGCTACTGCTATTCTGCCCGACTGATTCATGGCTTCCCGCAGAAGATTATACGCCTTTTCACCAGTGTCCTGAGGTGAAAGATAATATGATTTAATAAAATAGATAGGGTCTATTTCTTCCAATTTGACGAAATCCAATATTTCAATTGCTCTGCCCTTGGATTGTCTCAAGGGTTCTAAATCCTCATCGGTAATAATAACAAACATTCCCGGCTCATATTCATAACCCCGAACAATATCATCCTGGGTAATTTCTTTGTTGCAATTAGGGCAGACCTTATCATATTTAATTGGTGACTTACATTCCTTGTGAATGTTTCTGAACCTAATATCCTTGTCCTCTGTAGCCGCATACATTTTAATCGGTATGTTGACAAGACCAAAACTAATGGAACCTTTCCACATAGTATGCATAAAATACTGTCTCCTTTTGTAAGCACTCTTACGCTGTTTTCAAGTATTCCTACTACTATGTTTTGTAAAATTCCGTTAGTTATACTATGAGATAATGCTTATAAATTTTTCAGATTTAGCAGATTCTTCACTGCATTCTGAATGATATCTTCATAAATGCATTCTTTTACTTAGTTCAGCTTTCATATTCTCTCCCTGGAAAATTAGGATAGCCGATAAAAATATGATACTAACTGCTACACAAATCACAGATGGGTAAATAACATTTATCCAGCCAAGGAGGATGAAAATGATGGGAATGATTCCAAACAAAGCGTCCAATAGAAAATAGGCAATATAGTCATTGACACTTAAATTCATGATTTTTGCTGTTACATACATGACAAACATAGCACTTACAGAGACAATTGGAATAACATAATCCAATGCCCAGCCCCTGCTTCCCGTCCTCCAGTCCCAGAAGATTGAAAGCAAGGATACTATAAGAACCAACCACATAATATTTTTCGGTATATTATGCCTTTTCCGCAAAACAACGATTAATCCAACCCACATACTAATGATGCCAAACAGCTCAAACATAGGCCAGTTAATCCTTGTTGGAAAAATATTGTGTATAACAAAACCTGCAACTATAGCCACAACAGAAATAAAAGCCATTATGCGAATTGCAAAATGTCGCTCATAAAAAGGCGGTATTTCAGGGTAAACTTCCTGATGGTCAACAGTGTCTTTTCTAGCAGGCAGCATATTTCTGCAAAGTGGACATCTTTCCTTGTCTCCTCGAATATGTACCTGACAATTGCTGCAATGTTTGATGGTTCTCTCCTCCCTTCCTATCTATTCGAGGAAATCTCAATTAAAATTCCCTTTTTTGACAGATAATCAAAAAACATTCTCTGTATTTCCGTTTCCCTAAAAGGTGATGAAAAAGTAACGACCAGCCTGTCCCCAAAGGTGCACATTGTTATCTGTGGCCTTTTAGCGCTGTTTATAACGCTAAACTGCCGGATATACCCACTAAATTCAGGAGCTATTTTGATCCTGCCTAGATTAGATATGTTCGCTGTAACACCACTATCCATTATTCTATCTGCAATCCTAAAAATAATATCCTTAAGTGGCAAAGGAAAAATCCTCAAGAATAGGTTTCTCTCCAATGACATAAATCGATTTAATTGCTTACTTATTCGTTCCTCTTTCAATTCTTCGCCGAAGCATTCATGAACGCTGCGTATAATATCTTCCAGGCCATTATTGCCTTCTTTAAAAGAATAAGCTATGCTCATTGTCCCGAAAAAATTTCTCACTGTTTCAGATTCAAAAAATTGTCGTAAATTTATCGGGACCTGTAAAACGATGGATTGTTTCCTTTTATGAAGATGCATATCCTTATAAATTGAATAAATAAATAAGGAAGTTATAAACACAGTCATTGTAGTATCATGCTTATGGGCCTCGTCCAGAACTGCTTTTGCAGACATGCTTCCCTCTATGATGCCTGTCCTGTTTTCCTCTATTCGATTGCCCTTAATATGATATGCTCTAGGTTGCTTCTTAGCTTTGAGTTTATCAAGTAAGGCTTGAAATGCGTCTCCGCCTGAATAGTATCTACCAAAACTATCATCCATTTGCTGGCTTAAGGAGCCGCTATAATTCAATTTCGGAGCTTTTTCTAATGAAATCTCATCATGTTTAAAGTTTAAGTAGTGATATATAAGGTTTTCTAAAAACTTCAAAGCACCCAGACCATCTGAAAGAGCATGGAAGACCTCTAGATTTATTCTCTTATTGTAATAGGAAACCCGGAAAAGCAGGTTCCTCTTATCTTTAAAATATAGAGGGGCACAAGCATATGTCGACTCAGCTTCAACTTCGGGCTGAAGATCGCTGGATTCCAGATAGCACCAGAATATCCCCCTTCTCAGAACAGCTTTGTATAGGGGAAATGTCTTAATAGCAGCATCTAAGGCTTTCTGTAAAATTTGACCATCAACATCCTCAAATAGCTCACAAACCAAGCGAAATACCTTAGTATCCTTATAATTAGCTAAAGCTGGGAACACCTTAGATGCATTTTCCAGCCTGCTCCACTCAATTTTCTTCCGTTGCTTCAATCTTCTCACCATCTTTAAACTTATCATCTACAAAGTTTCTTACTAACTCATCATCTAAATAATTATTTACAGACTTAACGTCTAAAAAGTCATTTATGTACTCATAAGATTTCCCTACATCATCAGAAGGCCATGGTAAAGTAAAAAAGCCATGAAGTGCGTCTTTCATTCTGTAGATTTCCACATAATTATCGAACTCCTTTAAGCGCTCACCGTAGGCTTCTCCTTCATCTCGCAAAGGATCAAACTCAGCTGTAATAATCAAGGTGTCCGGTTGATTGGACAAATCCGCTGCCAGAAGAGGAGCGAAATAGGGACTTAATCTATCTTCTTCATTTGGAACATATAAGTCCAAGTAATCTTGAATCTGTTGCGATGTCAGTATGTAATCTGTTCCATTTTCATGTACTGATTGAAAAGGGGAACTATCGCTGTGGTCATGGTATGTAGCAGGGTAAATCAGAATTTGCTTGCCGGGAATACAAATACCTCTATCTCTCGCCATAAGAGAGACCACCGCTGCCAGATTTCCACCTGCACTATCCCCGATGAGTGTGACGTCGTCAGATTTGCAGTTGAAAGAGTCCAGCTCCTCAAATACCTCTTTCACCACCTGATAACAATCTTCGGGTCCTGCAGGAAAGGGATTTTCAGGGGCTAGCAGATAATCCACAGAAATAACAGTATGACCTGTTTGATTAGCCATATTGGCACATACTTTTGTGTAGGTATCAATGTTACCAGTAACCCAACCACCACCATGGAAAAATATCAAAATTTTAGATGGGATTTCGCTAGGCCTGCGTTTGTGGCAGGGAAATCTGAGTTTCCTATCTTTCTTAGGTAGAAAAATGCGCACTGGAATCTCTCTATCCCCGGTCATTACCTTATGATCCCATAGATTGTATAGGGGCTTAAAATAAGGGTTCATTAAATTGAGCATCTTACGATGTACCTTATACACCTGCTTAATACTAACTTTAGAGGTTGATACAACTTTTGCTACAACTTTCTGAATAAACTTCATTGTTTATTCCCCCTAAATAGATTTAGTTTGGTCCCAGACAACGACAGAGCCTTTGCTGCGTCAATTGCATTCATTATAACATAAGTGTAATTCGTGAATCGAATTACTTCACACCGTTTCAATAAATGCCTAAATACAAAGACGGGTCTTTGTTTCCTTAATAGCATTTATTATAGCATATCCTCTGCTAAATCTAATAGTAGTAATCCGCAAATTCCTGAGTAACTGAGTATCCTTTCGTGCTACTAAGTATCCTTTAGTGTAACTTAGTTGACTTTGCTAAAGTGACCTAATATAATTGAAGTGGCGTTTAACATAGAGTTCACAATTTAAAAAAGTATTAAAAATACTATAGTTAGGGGCGGTTGTTTATGAAACATAATTTATGTATTGTTGGGTATGGTGGCATGGGTGGATGGCATGCAAATCATGCGTTAAAGAGTGATGTAGTTAATCTTGTTGGTATTTATGATATTAAGAAGGAAAGAAGCGAGTTAGCAGAGAAAAATGGGATTAAAGCCTATTCATCATTTCAAGAAGTTCTAGATGACAAGAACATCGAACTCGTTACCATTGCTACACCAAATGATATTCATAAAGAACAAGTAATTGCTTGTTTGGCAGCAGGAAAGCATGTAATAGTGGAGAAGCCTGTTACATTATCCAGCAAGGATTTAGCTGAGATGATCGAAGCTTCTGAAAAGTATGAGAGAATTTTCACAGTTCACCAGAACAGGCGCTGGGATGTTGACTATCTGGCCATGCAGCAGATTCAAGACAGTGGTCAGATCGGAGATATTTTCAACATAGAGTCCAGGATACATGGCTCCAGGGGTATTCCAAGTGACTGGCGAGGTATGAAAGAATATGGCGGCGGTATGATGTTCGATTGGGGCGTTCACCTTATTGATCAGATACTGCAAATATTTGCAACAGAAAAAATTATATCAGTTTACTGTGAATTTGATAATATTACAAATGAGGAAGTTGACGATGGCTTCCAGCTTACCCTTAGGTTCGATAATGGTGCTAGAGCATACATCGAAGTTGGCACATATAACTTTATTTCTCTTCCAAGATTTTATGTTCAGGGTAAAAAGGGAACCGGTATTATCACTAATTGGACAGAACCTTGCCATATAGTAGAATGCACTCACTGGCATGAAAGTGAAGTAGTTCCGGTTGAAACCGCTGCTGGACTAACCAAGACTATGGCTCCTCGTGATGAAATCACTACCAGAAGCTATGATTTAGAGAAGCCGGCATCCGACGTTCATGACTTTTACCGTAACATCTGTGACACCATTGAAGGTAAAGCTACTCAATTTGTAACTCACAAAGAGATGATGCGAGTCATGAAGACTATGGAAGCTGCTTTTGAATCTGTAGAACGTAAATCAGTTATATATTTTGATTAATATTAATCATTAATTGCTGTGATTGCTAACACTACTCTAATTCAATAACACAGCTTTTAAATTCGATGAGTAAAAATAATTAAGGTTGCCCGATCGGGCAACCTTTAATATTATCTTTCTTGTGTTATTTTCATAGTCAGGGTTTCCTGTATTACAGGCTTAATCACTTTGAAAACTATTCGATATATGGAATCTCCCCAGACACTCTTCAATTTATTATCTTCAATTGTAATGCTTTCACTGAATGCCTGTAACATAGTGGCATCGTACTCTACTCTAACACGATAGCAATCTGAATCCTCAAAAATGATTGCACCTTTTTCTAATTGTGGACTACGGTATGCCATCATGGAAAATGAAATATCTTGAGTCTCTTTATTCAGACTTAATTCATCCTTAATCTGAATACTCGCTTCTACATCCCGATCAAAATAAAAATGCCTGTTCCATGACAAAATGCCTGCCTCTTTTGGATAAGCTGAAGAAATATCCAGTGAGAATTTTACACTTTCATCATCCATCTGATAATTAATGTTTTTAGCACAAAATTCTTGCCCAGGTGATTGTTGTATTCCATTCACAGTTGGAAGGTTGTGATAAGTAGATTGCATGGTCCAAATGTCATATCTCTGATTGCTGAATGTCTTTTTAGTATAAGTTTCCACACCTACATCAATTATGACAGGCATTCCATTGGCATAGATAATATATTGGCCTATATCGTTGTGGTTGTGGCTCTCATTATTATGCCCGCCTTTAGCAGCTAAGTAAAGCCCCTGATAAGACCCCTCTTTCTCTCTTGCTGCCATAACTTGAATTCCATCTAACCAGGTATCTCTCAAGTAATAAGGTGTTTGTGATGCGTTAGTAATTTCATTGTATTGAAACAATGCTGGTAACTCTCTCAGTAAAGAGAAATTACCTTTTTTATTATTGGCAAATTGAATTTTAGCACTTGAACCCATAGCCATTAACTTGGGATCTCTGATACGCTTACCGTATCGATATATCAAATCCCCATTGATCTTAACTTTTGCTCCACCATCTGCAAAGTTGATGAAATAATTTTTAGCTATAAAGGAACGATAGATAAACCTACCGATTTCTTGCACAATTGATTGAGCATAGAAGTCAATTTTCCCATCAGAAGCGTCATAAAGCTGTTCTAGGCAATCAAAGAGAGACGCACCTGCCCTGTCCCAATAAGAAGTTCCTTCATCACATCCACCATCAGGATGGTACACATCCATGAAGAAATCTAAAGTATACATGGCTTTACTTACCGCTTTTACTCTTCGTTGCTCATCCTTCTCGATGATTAGAAATGCTGTAAGGCAGTTTGAATTGACCCAGGGATTCCAGTTGTTGACTTTGGAATTATAACCCATCCAGAAAAAATCCTCCCGCTCCAAAAACGGATCTAAAATTCTGTGTCTCGTCTCCTTTTCAATCCGCTCTAAAATCAGCGGGGAAACTTCGTTAAGCTTGGAACCTAACAAATAATAAGCCCATGCTAACAATCCCGCAGTTTCTGCAGCAAACAGATCAATAATTGGCTCTGATACATTTGGCAAAATGCTAGTATGGGATCTTGTATAGTTGTGTGCTGGAACACCCCAAAAAGATTCCTCGCACAAATACCATATGCCATTGATAATATCGTCTATGAAACGACTCTTCCCCTCCACACACTCTGCAATGATTAGCTTGGCAAGACCTTCCCTTCTGGAAAAATGAAGAGCTTCATACCTGCTTCTATTTCCATCTCTAAGGTAATCCATAAATCGCACTGCAGGAAGAGAAGGCCAGTCATACTCCAAGTATTCCTCTCCGTAGCCAATCATCTCTTCTTTCAGTTCACTAGGTAATTCATCCCATATCGTTCTTTCCTCTACTTTAGGAAAAGGATGATACTCCTGTCTTGGAACAAGTACTTCTTCTAGCTTGTGTTGGTCTAGCCATTCACGAAACATTTTGCACCCTCCTATATAATCCCAAGAACCTTCAAATCATTCTCTCATTATATAATATCATAGACAGGATATCCACATACATAAATCAAAATAGAATTTCCTTACTAGCTCCAACTTGACCGAAATGTTATAAAGTTTGAATAGTAATAGAAAAGGTGCTAAAATCAAACAATAACTTATCTTGGATGTGATTTAGTGGAGTATGTTTTATTCTTTCTTATTATTATAACTGGGAGCTTCATACAAGGAGCTACGGGGTTTGGGCTTGGTCTTTTCTCCATGGCTTTACTTCCCTTTTTTCTCCCTTTCAAAGCATGTTCTGCTATAATTTTACTATTGAGTCTATTACTAAATGTTCAAATAGCATGGAAGTTACGAGATAAAATAAACTATAAGATTTTGTTACCGGTCCTTATTACTGCCTTTGCAGGCAGATATTTCGGTGTATCAGCATTAATGAGTTTAAATGATACAATCCTAAAAATGATTTTTGGAGGTTTACTGATCCTGATTTCTCTATTTTTCGCATTTCAGGGAAATAAGATCACCATTAAGCCTCAAATATAGCCTCCAAGTATTCCCAGGCTTCTACTGCCTCCTCATCCTCTATCAAAGGTACAAAACCAAAGTCGGCATACATATTAATAGCTTTATAGCTAGTGGTTTGTGAGGTTAAATAAGCTTTATCATGATATTTTTCCAGCTGAACCATTGCTGCAGCCATTAATGGTTTGGCAAGCTTTCGACCTTGAAACTCAGGGATTATTCCAACCCAATGGATCCGTCCGTATCTATCCCCTCTATAATCGTCATTATACCATGCAGTAGCTGTTCCGATTACTCTACCACTTTCCTTATGTTCGATGAAGAAACACCTTTTTTCCATTTCATCTCTATAAGGGCCGAACTCTTTTTCGAAGTGGATTAAAGCATCTTTTTCTGTCTTGAATTCTCCGGCAGCTGTTTCAACTTCAGCCCAAAGGTTTTCTTCGCCCTTCCGGTAATTTCTTATAAGAAAATCATCATTTATCTTATATCTTTGCGCAAGCTCAATTATATTTGATTTATCTAGATTTTCGCAAATCATAATGAGCCGAAATCTCTTAATAGTTTCTGCCAAGTTCATAAACTCCTTCCCCAATTGTGTCACGTCTTTTATGAGAATATTAGCGTATTAGAGTATTAGAGTATTAGAGTATTTTGTCTATTGCTTCATCTAGCAAACCCAGCTCATCCAAGGTCTTAAACACAGTATAACGAGAGCGATAATCTTTGGCATGGTAAAGGGCAGCCTTTAGAAGCTCTTGATCTATGCCGATCTCTGATGCTCTTGTATGTGCTCCAAGATCTTTCATAGCTTCTATCATCTTCTCCGCTGAAGGAAGAAACTTCAACGCTTCTTGTATCACATCTATATTGCCTATAGTTTTGTCTATTCTTCTTTCTTGCTCTTCCCAATCTAGGAAGTCTTCAGGATTCTCATGCATGATAGTATCCGCTATTTTTGTGCCGTAACCTTCTCTCATTCTTTGGCTGCGCTCTTCCCGGCTCAATCGATTTTGTCTGATTAGCGTCTTATCAATTTCGGATAAATCTAAATTTAGGAAGAAGTCAAAGAACCTGAGAGAGTATACAGTTCCTACCCCAACAGCTGTTCCATGAGAGGGAGTTGCTTCCTTGCGTTCAAGCTTTTTCATCTCCCAGTAATGCCCCATATTATGTTCAATGGACGCAACGGGTCTTGTATTACCTACTATGAGTATTGTGAGCCCGGCTAGAATCAGGGCTTCAATAAGAATATGTGTACCTTCCGGTGTTCTGTTTTTTATGATATCAATATTGTCCATACAATTATTCACTGCTTGGGTGATAATATCTGCACATACGGGACAATAGACCTCGTCGTTGATAATATTACTTAACAACCAATCTGCCTTGGCAATATATTTACCAAGTACATCACCTACACCGGAAACAAACATAGGCTCAGGAGCTGTCATCATTACGTCAATATCACAAATAATTATAAGGGGACAGCTTGATGGTTTGTTAACCTTTTGGCCGTTAAATAATAGGGGTGCAACAACCGATGTGTAACCATCCATAGATGCTGCTGTACCAACAGATATAAACGGTCTTCCTGTATTAAATGCAACATATCTTGTGATATCTGTAATGGATCCTGAACCTACTGCGACCAGAAAATCTGTATCTTTATCCATAGACAAAAGTACTTCGCCAATTGCTGCTTCATCCGGCTTTAGCTCGTCTTCTCTTTCCAGTATGCAGAGGGTAACCTTAAATCCACCTTCCTTCAGTATTTTTTCTACCTCGCTGCCTGCAACTTCATATGTAATATTATCTGCCACAAGTATCAATTTGTTACCTAAGTTTCGCTGACGTATATACTTTGCACTCTCTGGAAGAATCCTTCTGCCAATGTAGACATCAATATCAGGTATATTGTGCGAGAATCCACAATCACAGGCTATTTCGGGTATGATCATCTTACCCTCATCGTATGAAACCTTAAAAGACATATTTCTATCCCCCTTCTTCCTACCAGCGTCTTGAACTTCCGCCTCCACCGCTTTTTCCACCGCCGCCTTTTCTGCCCCCACCGCCTGAACCTCCACGGCGGCCACCGCCTCTAAAGAATGAGCTTAGGATTACATGAGTAAACATTCCTCTAAAAAGGGCTGGTATAGCTCCAGCCCTAAACTTAACTAAATAACCACAGGAGAGACTTTGAAATAATGATTATGCATGCATTCTAGTTCTGTGTTTTCACTGATTCGTTGACAGTAGTCTCCATTAGTTCCTTCGGGTCAATCTTCTCAGTATCCTTATTCAAGAATTTACCTAATACTTCCTTAAGGTCAATACCTGTCAATGCATCAACTACCTCGGGTAATTCACTTAAGATATTTGTGACATTGCGGGTTACCTTGCTGGCTCCGCCTTGGCCTCCATTATCAATAACAACCATCTTATCCAGCTTGCTTAATGGCTCTGAAATATTGTGGGCAATTTCCGGCAGCCTGGATATAATCATTTCCAGAACAGCAGCTTCACCATACATTCTGTATGCTTCTGCCTTTTCTTTCATTGCTTCTGCTTCAGCTTTCATAGCATCAGCGGCAGCGATACCTTTTTGTCGTATGGCTTCTGCTTCGGCATTGCCCTTAATCTTGATTGCTTCGGCTTCAGCTTCAGCCTGTTGAACCTTCTGGAATTTGTATGCTTCGGATTCTTTTTCAGCACGGAACTTTTCTGCCTCAGCTTGCTTTCTAACAGTTGCCTCCAGCTCTTTTTCTTTTTTTATAGCCTGCTGCTCGGCAATTACTGTTTGTTGTTGTTCTTCAAACAACTCAGCTCTTTTTTCAGCCTCTATAACATCTTTCCTGATAATATTCTTCTCAATATCGTATGCCAAATCCGCTTTAGCTTTAGCTTTGTCTTCAGCCAGACGATATTCCTGCAACTTTAGCACCTTTTCTTTTTCAGCAGATGCAACCTGTGTTTCAGCTAGCAGTTCAGCTTCTTTTCCCAAGCGGAACGCTTCTGCAGTTTTTTGCTTTTGCTCCCTATTAGCCTCTGCTTCGGCAATAGCAGCATCCTTCTTCACTTCTGCTATTTGCTTTGCACCTAAGGCAATCAGATATCCTTCTTTGTCATCAATGTCTCTAATAGTAAAGGTTTTAAATTCAATACCCATTTTGTTAAAATCTGCTTTTGCAACTTCTTCAACCTCGTTAGCGAACTTCTCTCGATCTCGGTATATCTCTTCTACTGACATCTTCGATATGATTTCACGAAGCTTACCTTCCAGCACATCCTGGGAAGTTTCCTTTATATTAGTTATTGTGCCCTTCTCGTTTCCAGTGTTAAACTGTTCTACAGCACTTAATACACTATCATAATCAGAATTAACCTTTATAATAGCTACACCATCGGCAGAGATTGGGACACCATTTCTATCCAATGAGTCCGAAGTTCTAACCTCTACTTTTATGTTTTCCAAAGAGATTCTGTCTGTCTGTTCCAAGACTGGAATTACCAGACCTCCACGGCCTTGAATAACACGTTTCTTCAGTCCAGTTACTATAATTGCCTTATCTTGTGGAGCCTTTTTCCACATAAGAAGAATAAGGACAATTATGGCAGCAATAATCCCTAGAGCAACAACAAACGGTACTAATGATTCTGGCATGTGCATCCCCCCTAAAAATTGGTTCCTTTGATTTATTATACCATGGCAAACAGTATATTAGTAGTAAAATCTGATTATCATCCTGAGCATATATAAGGATTTTTACTGTCCGGTTTTCTCGATAAACTCGGAATGACGAGCTGTCATGTTTAAATTTCTATCGTAGCTCCAGCTTCCACAGCAACGATCGTTCCCGAATATTCAAACCAGACTTTTCTATCCGTCGGATTTTTTACTCGCTTACCGTTAGTACTAAACACTAATCGGTTATAGGAATTTATGTATTCGTATATTTCTATATTTGTTGCATACCAAATGTCGTCTCTATTGCCTATATACTCAGCAAATTCTTCAATTACATGCCAGTTGTCGTCGCTTTCAAACTCATAACTGTGGCCCCACAAGTAAAATAAATAAGGTGTGCGGCTTACTTCATCTTCCACAAATTTTTTCGCAAGATTTTTAAGCTCCGGTGAATTATGATGGCAAGTAGCTGTTAAACGCAACCAGTCCTTTGGCATTCTAAAATCATTTGTTGAAATTGTGGTTCTTGAATACACAATACCGCAGGATTGAAGAGAAGCAACTACCCCATCACTAAAGGTGCCAAATGGATATGCCATCCCTCGTACAATTGTATCAAATTGTTTTTCAAGATTCTCCCTGTCTTTCATTATTTCACTAACAAGCATATCAACAGGTAACTGCTCTAAATATGGATGTGTTAGCGTATGTATTGCAGCCTCATGACCTGAATCCTTGATTACCTCTGTAGTTTTCTTTTCGGTCATTCTGCGATGTACTTGTCCCTTCGGGTAAACCGTGCCTTCACTTGCATATAATCCACTGTTTAGATTGAATGTTCCCTTTAGTCCATGCTTATTCATTATATCAATAAGCTGTATGTCCTGCTCTACTCCGTCATCATAACTTAATGTAAGTGCTTTTGCTCTCCCCTCAGGGTACCTCATGAAAATACTTGCCATAATTGTCCCTCCATTTGTTTCTTTAAAGCATACAATTTTGTACATATATTGTAATCATAGGATTTGTACTCATATGAGTAATAATTACAAGTCCATATTAACACACAATTCTTACTAGGGCATATCCTCCATGTACTCCTATCTCAAGCCTTATTCCTTTTACTTAAGGAAGTAACAGTTCCATATAATGAAATTGCTAGGCCGACAACAAAAATCCACATTCTCCTCTCATTATACAACCTACAATATCTGCAACAAAATACTATTCCCCGGGAAATATTTGTCGAATAGTTTGGATATTTCCGCATATTGATTAATCCAGCACTACTGTCGCTACAGTTAATACATATATTTTTCCAGCACCTGCCCGCCGTAGCATTCGACTGCAACCATCAACAGTAGCACCTGTGGTATGAACGTCATCAATAATCAAAATATTTTTATCCTTTACAGCCTGTGGATCTACAACAGTAAAAGCATCTTTTAAGTTCTCTGCTCTCTTATCACGATTAAAACTGGTTTGAGATTGGGTGTCTATGCTTCTAATGAGAACATCATCCCTGCAAGGAATCCTATTCCGATGTGACAAATAATCGCACAGAAGAGCAGATTGGTTGAAACCCCTGCTTTTTTGCCTATTTATATGCAGAGGGACTGGAATCATTAAGTCCACCATCCAACCGGATTCTTGAAGCTGCTCTGATAAGAAGAAGCCAAAGGTACGACTAAGGCTGTATTCTCCTCCATACTTGTATCTATGAATCATTTCTTTTATGACTACTGAATACTCGAAAACTGCTAATGCCTGGTCATAATTATGGCTATGGTACTTACATTCCAGGCAGATTTTTGTCTCGTCATTTACCGGCCTGCTGCAAACAGTACATTTTGGTTCATGGATAAATGGCATGTTGTCATGGCAATGCGTGCATATACCATGGATTGCTCTCTTTTCTAGACGCTTCCCACAGCAGACGCAATCAATGCGAGGATAGAGAAAATCCAAAACTCCATCCATTAATAAGCGAAGCTGACTCATGATGTTACCATCCCATAGGCTTGTTGTAGACGTTCATCCAGGCTGGAATATCGTTTTGCAATGTGATTGTTTTCAACCATACGTCGTATAATATGCTCTCTACCTACCAACACTACAAGTTCTTTTGCACGAGTCACAGCAGTGTATAATAAATTTCGGGTCATAAGCATAGGTGGACCGGAAACCAAAGGAATCACAACTACGGGGAATTCACTCCCCTGACTTTTATGTATGGTAACAGCATAGGATAATTCCAATTCATCCAACTGAGAAAATTCATATATAACGGTCTTGTCATCATCAAAAAGGATTGTCAAGGTTTGATCTTCCTTATCGATGTCCTGAATAAATCCCATATCTCCATTGAAGATTCCTTCTCCTTCATAGGTCTCTCCATTTTGCTCAGTTCTCGTCCATTCCAGTTTATAGTTGTTCTTTATTTGCATAACCTTGTCGCCTTGTCGAAATATAGTTTCTCCATAGGCTTTTTCCTTCTTATTAGAAGCAGGTGGATTCAGTACCTTCTGAAGCTCTACATTTAGATTATCTACTCCAATTCCGCTCTTTCGCATAGGTGCCATAATTTGAATATCCTGCAAGGGATGATATTCTCCATAGCCTGGTAGTCTTTTTGTTATTAAATCATCCAAGGTTTTCAGAATATCTTCGGCAGAATCTTGCTTGACTATAAAGAAGTCCTTTTCCTTAACATTTAACATGGGCATTTCACCACGATTAATTCGGTGGGCATTAACAATTATCATGCTTTCCTCTGCCTGACGAAATATCTCCGTTAGTTTAATAACTGGAATCACATTGCTCTGAATAATATCACGCAGGACATTTCCAGGGCCAACTGAAGGCAGCTGGTCTACGTCGCCTACCATAATTAAACGAGTGCCTTGTATGATAGCTTTTAATAAATGATACTCTAATAGAATGTCCACCATGGACATTTCATCTATAATCACTACATCAGCTTTAATGGGGTCGTCCTCATCTCGCTGAAAAGCTTCCTCATGTTCTTCTCCGTATCCATATTCCAACAGTCTGTGAATTGTTTTTGCTTCCTGATGAGCAGCCTCTGTCATGCGTTTTGCTGCGCGTCCAGTAGGTGCAGCCAGCTCCACCTTTAAGCCTTCTGCAGACAACAGTTCAATCATACAATTTATGATAGTAGTTTTACCAGTTCCAGGTCCTCCGGTAATGACGATTACCCCATACTGCATGGCTTGACGAACTGCCTCTCGCTGTTGTTCTGCCAGAGTTATTTGGTTGTCTTTCTCAAAACGATCTATTTTCTTTTCAACCTTGTCAAATTGTTTAACATTTTGATCTGTAGCCAAATTCCGAAGTATACGTGCTGCACCAGATTCAGCCTGGTAAAAACCAGCCAGATAAACTGCAGTATGTTCCTCTTTCTGTTCCATTACTAGGGTATGAGACAACGTTAGATTGGTTAATCCATTATCTACAAGTGATGATTCTACAGCTAATAATTGATTTGCTCTTTTCAACAGCTCCTCTTTAGGCAAATATGTATGCCCCTGGGAAGCTGCATTAGATAGTACATATTTAATTCCTGCAGCTACCCGATAAGGAGAATTTGAGTCTACTCCCATGGTTTTGGCAATTCGGTCAGCTGTCTTAAACCCGATTCCAATGACATCCTCTGCCAAACGGTAAGGATTTTCCCGCACAACATTAATGGTATTACCGCCATAAGCCTTATAAATCTTAAGAGCATAGGCTGTTGTAATACCATAAGATTGTAAAAATATCATGACTTCCCTGACTTCCTTCTGCTCGGAAAAAGAAGAAGCTATCATTTCTGCACGGCTTTCACCGATGCCATCAACCTCAGTTAAGCGCTGAGGATTAAACTGAATGATGTCCAGTACATCTTCGCCAAAATGCTGAACCAGCTTTCGAGCTGTAGAAGCCCTAACTCCACGAATTAAACCGGAAGCCAGGTAGTTTTCCATACCATTTATGGTAGTGGGTGCAGCACTACTATAGGTCACCATCTTCAGTTGCTCGCCATAATCCGGATGAGTAGTCCAATCCCCTTCTAGGCGAACCCTCTCTCCCTGATTGATAAAAGGAAAATTACCCACGCAAGTAACGATAACTTGTGTGCCTTCTTCTCGAATACCAACAACTGAAAATCCATTATCTTCATTGCGGAATACAATGTCCTCTACGATACCTATGACCTCTGCCATATTTCCCCCACTTCCCTTATCTTAAGTCAGCAGAAACCCAATTAAACAGCTAACTATCATGGTATCGGATATTCCTATAAATTACAAGAAGCATTGTAAAGATTCTAAGATCCTTCGCTGCGCTCTGGATGACAAACAATGTCTATATACTGTAACACTTAAATCTTGTCATTCCGAGTTCATCGAGGAATCTATATGCTTCTGCCAACCGCTTCAGCAATGGGTTTAAGTACCTGCATTAACTCATCAAACACATCAGGCTTTAATGACTGAGGTCCGTCACTGGCTGCATGCTCAGGATCAGGATGAACTTCAACAATAAGGCCATCTGCCCCTGCAGCTACAAAGGCTCGAGAAACAGCATTGACATATTTCCAGTTCCCTGTACCGTGGCTGGGATCTGCGATAATCGGCAAATGAGACAGTTCTTTTACCACAGGCACTGCATTTATATCCATAGTATTGCGGGTAGCAGTTTCAAAGGTTCGGATACCACGCTCACATAAAATTACCTTGGAATCACCTTCCGACATAACATACTCTGCAGCCATCAACCACTCTTCTATGGTTGAAGACAATCCTCGTTTTAGTAACACGGGTTTCTTGGTTTTACCACATTCACTAAGTAATCTAAAGTTTTGCATATTACGAGCACCAATCTGGAGAATATCGGAATAGCGACTTACAAGCTCCACGTCACGAGTGTCCACCACTTCAGTTATTACTGGTAGATCCAAGTCCTGTCTTACACGGTAAAGAAGTTTAAGGCCTTCCTCCTCCAAGCCTTGGAAGGAATATGGAGATGTACGCGGCTTAAATGCACCACCGCGAAGAATCTTTGCACCAGACTTCTTTACGGATTTAGCTACATCGTATATTTGTTCTTCGCCTTCGATGGCACAGGGACCAGCAATGACAACCAGCTCATCTCCACCGATCTTAACTCCGCCTCCTACATCCACCACAGTAGGCACTTTATTTAGCTCTTTGCCAACCAGTTTATAAGGCTTCATTATGGGGACAATGGCTTCCACGCCAGGAAAGTTGGATAAACTCGATGGATCTACTCGACTTTTATCTCCAATGGCCCCGATGACCGTCTTTATTTCCCCATAGATGGGGTGTGTCTGAAAGCCCAAGTCAAGCAATCTTTTTTCAACATTAGTAATCTCTTCTTTTGTAGCATTATTCTTCATTACAATAATCATATTTGCACCTTCTCTACCGTAATTTTGTTATTATTAGATTCACCTATTAAAAAATAAAAACTCCTCATCCTAAAATTATAGGACGAGAAGTATATTTCCCGTGGTACCACCTAAATTGGCTTATATAAGCCCACTCGTATAAGATACTAATCTTCATTAATCAAAGATGTTATATCTTCCTTCCTGTAACGGGGCAGGATTCCGGCTCAGCCTACCGAGTATTAAATACCCTTCAGCCTGCAGCTCCCGGGAGAACTTCCTAATCCCCATCAGCACCGGCTTCCACCATACCCGGCTCGCTTTGCTTGACAAAGGATAGTACTTTTCCCGTTCATCGCCTTCACATTTTATGAAGTTGCAAGAATTATACAATAGGCCAATCATAGTGTCAAGCAAATCATATTATAAACCTGCTAAAGTAAGGTTGCTTAAGCTCATGGCCGAGTATATCATGCTCTGTAAATTCCAAAGCATGTATTATTGATACCCATAAAGTTAACCTTATATCAAATTATTTAAGAATACAGGCAAATCATCGGGCTTTACCAGCTTTATCACCGAATAATCATAGGACAAGTTCTCCATTATTTTTAACGTACCATCTATAGACCCCATATCCAACAGGACAATTTGCAGTAGCTTTTCTTCTGTAGTATCCATCCCTGCTTTAAGAATAAAACCTCGAACAAGCCCTTCCATGATATTTCCTGATTCTTTGCAGAAATCACCAGGGTGCATGCACCCTGCTTTCTTTTCCTGTATAAATCCAGGGACATAAAAACTCGAATCAAGAAATAGATAAAACCAAAGATAGCAAATATCCATAACGGGAAAGCTATGTAGACATCAATATACATATTAACCCTCCTATCCTTATACCATAATATTAGTTTTTTATCTGATATATGGTATGCAAACAGGAGGATTACCGTGATAGCTAATTATTTACCAAAAGCCTGTTGACGCAGGGCTTCTGCTTTGTCTATCCTCTCCCAGGGCAAATCTATGTCTGTACGTCCAAAATGCCCGTAAGCTGCAATTTGTTTATAGATTGGTCTGCGTAAGTCCAAGTTCTTTATAATCGCAGAAGGACGCAAGTCAAAGTTTTCATTTATCAGATCAACTATTCGTTCTTCAGCTAATTGGTGGGTACCAAAAGTATCTACCTGAATAGAAATCGGCTTTGCTACCCCTATGGCATATGCCAATTGAATTTCACATTTCTCAGCCAAACCTGCAGCGACAACATTTTTAGCTACATAACGGGATGCATAGGCAGCAGAGCGGTCAACCTTTGTCGGATCCTTACCTGAAAAAGCACCGCCACCATGACGACCGCTGCCACCGTAGGTATCTACAATAATCTTTCTTCCAGTAAGGCCAGAATCCCCTTGAGGTCCTCCTACAACAAAGCGTCCGGTAGGATTTATATAAAATTTCGTATCCTCATCCAACAAATTATCTGGGATCACCGTACGAATTACCAGTTCAATCATGTCTCTTTCAATAGTTTCTTTATCTACATCAACACTATGCTGTGTGGAAATAACAACCGTATCTACTCTTACTGGTTCATCACCAATATATTCTACAGTAACCTGTGTTTTTCCATCTGGTCGCAGATAATTAACTAATTCTAGTTTCCGTACATCCGCCAAGCGTTTAGCCAGCTTATGAGCTAATGAAATGGGCATAGGCATTAGCTCGGGAGTTTCATTACAAGCATATCCAAAAACCATACCTTGATCACCAGCACCGTTATCTCCGCCTTCATCTTCACCTTCATGCTTTCCCATTTTATGCTCTAAGGCTTCATCTACTCCCATGGCTATGTCTGGAGATTGCTCGTCAATGGATGTTAAAACTGCACAGGTATCTGCATCAAAGCCGTATTTTGCACGAGTGTAACCGATTTCCTCTATAGTTTCACGTACTATTTTAGGGATGTCTACATAATAGTTTGTGGTAATTTCCCCCATGACTAAAACCATACCAGTAGTAACTGCAGTTTCACAGGCAACACGGCCATTTGGGTCTTGCTCTAATATTGCATCTAGAACAGCATCAGAAATTTGATCACAGATTTTATCTGGATGACCTTCAGTGACTGATTCAGATGTAAACAGTCTATTATTCATAAAAATTCTCCTCCTAGAGTATTAGTTTGCAAATTACAACAAAAAAACTCACCTAAAATGATGAGTTAAGCTTTATTTACTTATCCTCATCTTCCAAGATAAAATATCTTGTGGGAATTGGCACCAGTTCTTGCATGCAAGCGGTTGCCGGGTTTCACAGGGCCCATCCCTCCACCTCTCATGATAAGGTTCCTATTAAATTAATGCAAAACTACCTTCCTTATTAGCAATTCGCTAATTTTAAGATAATTATATCAGTTAGG
>CAYFSR010000012.1:0-2483 GCA_964345785.1 uncultured Eubacteriales bacterium
CATAAAGCGCATGAAACAGTACCCGTTTGAGTTTTCTGGTGGTATGCGCCAGCGTGTGATGATTGCTATGGCTCTTGCCTGTGAGCCTGATATTCTTATCGCAGATGAGCCTACAACCGCTCTTGATGTTACCATTCAAGCGCAGATACTGGAGCTTATGAAATCCCTACAGGAAGAACTGGGCATGGCAATTATCATGATTACCCATGACCTGGGCGTAGTTGCTCAGTTATGTGATGAAGTTGTAGTTATGTATGCCGGATCCATTTGTGAGCAGGGTACTGTTGATGAAATTTTCTATAACCCACATCATGAGTACACCAAAGGGCTTCTTAACTCCATTCCAACATCAAACTTATCACATCGCAAGCTCAAACCAATTTCTGGTACACCAATTGATCTTTTGAATATGCCAAAAGGTTGTCCTTTTGCGCCACGTTGTGATAAAGCCATGAAGATATGCATTACACAACCTGCTGAGCATATAATTATTAATGAGAATCATACAGCGGCTTGCTGGTTGAACATAAAGCAAGGAGTAGAGGATGGAACCATCAAGTTTCATAATAGCCATCCTGATACTGAGGAGGGCGGTGATGCACGGTGAGCAAACTAAGCGATAATAAACCTTTGGTTGAAGTAAAGAATTTGAAAGAATATTTTGATATAAATGTAGGGTTTCTAAAATCCAAGCCATTAAAGGCTGTTGATGACGTATCTTTCACTATTAATAAAGGCGAGACACTTGGTCTGGTTGGTGAATCCGGTTGCGGAAAGACCACTGTTGGTCGTACATTGTTGCACTTGTATGAGCCAACGGAAGGTGAAATTTGGTATGAAGGCAAGAAAATTGAAACTAAAGAGGATCTTCATCAATTCCGTACAAAGGCTGCAATGGTTTTTCAGGACCCGTATTCGTCTCTTAATCCTCGAATGACGGTTTCTGATATAATTGGTGAACCTCTTGATATACACAAAATGTACTCAAATAAACAGAATCGTCGTGAGCGAATACTTGAGCTTATGGATTATGTCGGCATGAACAGTGAACATGCTTCACGATATGCCCATGAGTTTTCCGGTGGACAGCGTCAAAGAATTGGCATAGCTAGAGCACTTGCTGTAGATCCAGATTTTATTGTATGTGATGAACCGGTTTCTGCTTTGGATGTTTCAATTCAAGCACAGGTAATCAATATGTTTGTTGAGCTTCAGGAGAAGCTTGGGCTTACCTATTTATTTATAGCTCATGATATATTGATTGTACGCCATATAAGTGATAGAATAGCTGTAATGTATCTTGGAAAAATTGTGGAATTAGCTGATGCTGAAGAACTCTGCGATCATCCATTACACCCGTACTCGCAGTCACTATTATCAGCAGTTCCCGTTCCTGACCCGAAAACTGCTAGAGAGAGCAAGCGTATTGTTCTATCCGGTGATATACCAAGCCCTTTGAATGCGCCATCAGGGTGCCCATTCAGAACACGTTGCCCCTATGCAATAGAGAAATGTGCGGCTTCCATGCCACCATTTGAGGAGATTTCCAGCGGGCATTTTGTGGCATGTCATAGAGTTAAGGAAATTAATTAATTTGTTTCATAATATGTTGTACCAAGTGCTTTAGTTCTTAGTAACACATATTTGGAAAATATAAATATGATTCTACCGCAAATAGTCTTGTATTGTCATTCAGAGGAGCTTGCGACGAAGAATCCTGAAAGCAGAAAGTGGTAAACATCAGATTCTTCACTGCGTTCAGAATGACATGAAGTGCGTTCAGAATGACATAAAGAGTGTAGAACATTCAAAAATGAGCTCTTGCGGTGGAATCAAATATTTTAGGAGGAAAGAGAATATGATAAGAAAAAAAAATATGAAAACAGTTATAGTAGCACTATTGGCTATTATTTTGGTTTTCAATCTTACTGCATGCACGGGCGGTGATAGCGGAGAACCCCAGAACACACCGACACCAGACGCAAACAAAACACCAGCACCGGTTACCGAGGAACCGGGTGACAACACCACTGGTACATCTATTCCGGTTAGTATTGCTTCCGAGCCAGCTACACTTGACCCTGCGCTGAACTCAGCAGTTGATGGTGCTACCATGATAGCTCACCTGTTCTCAGGCCTTGCAAAGTGGTCAGAAGATGACAATGGCAACCTTATTATTGTTGCTGACGCAGCTGAAGAACTTGTAGAAGGTGTAGTAAATGAAGATGGAACAGTCACATATACCTATACAATTAAAGATGGTGTTAACTGGTCCGATGGACAGCCTGTTACAGCAAATGATTTCGAATTTTCATGGCAACGTGCTGCTTCAACCGAGTTGGGAGCAGATTATAGCGAAATGTTTCAGCAGGTAGATGGATTTGCTGAAATGTGGGAAACAGATGACGATGACAATTTTGTTAACCCGGAAGCCAAGCTTAACATACGTGCTGTCGATGAAAAAATCTTTGAAGTAACTATTG
>CAYFSR010000012.1:2493-32700 GCA_964345785.1 uncultured Eubacteriales bacterium
GTATCAATGCGGGTTTAGAGATCGTTCAGCGACCCCTAACTATTGCTAATGCAGTTCCATATTGGGATGAATTACTTGCGTTCCCAGTATTTTTCCCGGTCCGAGAAGACGTTGTTTCCAACGAATCCTGGGCAACTGATCCGTCCACATATGTAAGCAATGGTGCATATAAAATGACAGGTTGGGAACATAACAGTGTTATCACATTGGAGAGAAATCCAGACTATCACGATGCTGATTCTGTCACCATGGATAAAATCGAGTTTTATCTCTCCGATGATTCAAACAACATGCTGACTAACTTCCAGAATGGCACATGGCTGTTTATCGATGATGTTCCCACAAACGAAATTTCTAATTTAAAAACCCAATATCCGGATGAGTTTGTAGTTGCTGGGCAGATTGGTACCTACTATGTAAACTGGAATGTTAATGAAAGTTTACTACCAGAGTCTAGTTCACTTACAGGTGTTGAAGCTGAAAAGGCCCAAGCTGAGATTCGCCAGGCTTTAGGTCTATTGCTTGATCGGAATTACATCGTAGAGGCTATTGCTCAGGGTGGCCAGCTTCCAGCTTCCTCCTATGTACCAATGGGCATGACCGAACCTGATGACTCAGAGTTCTATAAAAATGCTGGTGATAGCGATGATTACGTCGGCTATTATGATGTATCAGCTGAAGCAATAACTGCAAACTACGACTCAGCTGTCGAAACACTGAAGAAATACTATACCTATGATGAAGCTACGAGTATGTTCACTGATTTTCCCGCTATAACATACCTGTATAATACATCTGATACCCATAAAGCAATAGGTGAGTATATTCAAAGTGCACTTGCAGGTGTTGGAATTACAATTAACATGGAGAACCAGGAATGGGCTACATTCATTGAAACCCGTAAGCATGGCGACTATACCATGGCTCGTAATGGCTGGGTTGCTGATTATAACGATCCTATCTGCTTCTTGGATATGTGGACATCAGCATCAGGTAATAACGATGTTCAATTTGGTAAGGATGATCATGCTGATCTTGCTATGTATGATCTTGATTTAACGGCGCACGGTTACGATGTTAATGTAACAGACGGTACATGGACTGAGACATTTGATGTACTTATCAGCACAATAAAGTCAGAAACTGATGCAGAAAAACGATTCGCGCTAATGCACATTGCGGAAGATATGCTAATGTCAACAGGAGCTATTACACCCATTTACTACTACACAGACTTGTATATGATTGATGATAGCGTAGATGGCTTCTTCTCTAACCCACTTGGATATAAGTACTTTATGTATACCACAGTAAATAAGTAATAACTTATAATAAGATGATATAGTCAAAAAACCAAGAAGGATTCCAGTCTAATAATGATTGGAATCCTTCTTGGTTTTTAATTGATCTTTATAAGTATCTTTATAAGTATCTTTATAAGTATCTTTATAAGTATCTTTATAAGTTCTTTTTAAAAAATCTTTACAAATTACTATCTGCGGTTTTCTTAAGTGAATTCAACTTGGCAACAGAGAGCATGAGCTTGATTCGGTTTTCCTGATTGATGCGCGTTGCACCAGGGTCATAGTCTATTGCCACGATATTGGCATTGTGGTAGTTTTCTTTAATCTTACGAATCATACCTTTGCCAGAAATATGATTGGGCAGGCAGCCAAAAGGCTGAGTACAAACTATGTTTTCTACACCAGAGTTTACTAACTCCAACATTTCTGCTGTTAGCAGCCAACCTTCTCCCATTTTTGTACCAGTTCCGATATACCCTTTTGTCAATGACTTGATATGATCAAAGGATGCTGGCGCTTTGAAACAGTCCTGTGTTTTTACAGCGTCAATAAGCATTTTCTGCATCTTAACTAGATATCTTGTTAGTAGATTAGAGTAAATAGATACTATTTTTTTGCTTCCATACAGCTTATTATCAGTAAGCCCATTATCTGTACTATAGATAATGAAATCCATCAGTCCGGGAATGACTACTTCGGCACCTTCCTGTTGTAAGAACTCTTCCAGATTGTTGTTTCCAAGGGGTGAGTACTTTACATAGATTTCGCCTACTACACCAACCTTTATCTTATCTACTTTTTTTATAGGAATAGCAGCAAACTCAGCGGTAATCTGTTCCATATTCTTCTTAAACTTACGATTGTTCAATATGCTTCTTGCACTTAGCTCGTTACTTAATCGTGTAATCCATTTTTCTGTCAGCTTATCTGCATCGCCCTTATTAATTTCGTAAGGACGTGTTTGGTTTGCTAACAGCATTAGAATGTCTCCGTAAAGTACTGCATACACAAATTGAATGAGCATGCTCAGAGTAATTTTAAAGCCTGGATTTTTCTCCATAAAGCTTAGATTAAAGGAGACTACAGGAATATCCTCCATTTCATTTTTCTTTAATGCTTTACGCAGCAGATAAATGTAATTGGACGCTCTGCATCCGCCTCCTGTCTGAGTGATAATCAATGCAAGCTTGTTTCTATCATATTTTCCGCTTTTCACTGCATCAAGAAGCTGACCTATTACTAACAGGGCAGGATAACAGGTGTCATTATGGACATTTTGAAGTCCTTCATTTACTATCTGAGGATGGGTAGTTTCTAACAACTCCATTTTATAGCCAAACTTTATCATTATTTTTTCCAAAAATTTCAGATGAATAGGCAACATCATAGGACATAAAATAGTGTATTCCTTTTTCATCTCCTTGGTAAATAAAAGCCTTCCATCTTTCGCATATTTTAACTTGCTCATATAAAAGTCCTCCTATAACGAGATCGCTGCAATTAGGCTGCGAAGGCGAATCTTAGCTGCACCCAGATTGTTGATTTCATCTATTTTAATCTGAGTATACAGCTTATGTCTGGATTCCAATATTTCTCTAACCTCATCGGTAGTAACTGCATCCAGCCCACAACCGAATGATACCAGCTGAACCAGTTGCATATTATCATGTCTGGTTACATAACGAGCTGCATTGTATAATCTAGCATGATAGGTCCATTGATTCAGAACTCGTACCCTTCTCTTTTTCTCCAAATGGCTAATGCAATCCTCTGAAATGATTACCAAGCCTAAAGAATTTACTAACTGATCCATTCCATGGTTTATTTCCTCATCTATATGATAAGGCCTGCCAGCAAGCACAATCACTGTACAATCATTATCTTCTGCAAATTTTATAGCCTTTTTTCCATAGTCTCTAATGTTGTCCATATACCGGAAGTACTCTTTGTATGCTTTTTTTGTAGCTGCACGAGTTTCTTTTCCCGGGATATCGAATATTTCTTTTAAGTAAGCTGATATTTTTTTAGTGAACAGCTTAGGATCATTTAACGAGAAATAGGGATATAGGAAATCTATCTCATCCAAACTGGACATGTTTGCCTTAATCAACTCCGGATAATAAGCAACAATCGGGCAGTTGAAATGATTATCACCAGTCTCTTCATCAAAATTGTAAGTCATACAGGGGTAAAAAATTGTTTTTACTCCTTGTTCCAGAAGAAGCTCTATATGACCATGGATCAATTTGGCGGGGTAACATACGGTATCAGATGGGATGGTATGCTGGCCTTTTGTATAGACTTCCTTTGACGAATGACCGGATAGAACTACTTCAAAGCCCACCTCAGAAAGCAGAGTATGCCAGAAAGGCAAATTTTCATACATATTGAGCCCCATGGGGATACCAATCTTGCCTAGTGGCGCATTCTTCCGCGGCTGATATCCTTTTAACAGCTCCAATTTGTAACGATAGGCATTGGGAAGCTCATTTTGCTTATTGTTACCTAAAGGAAATTCACAGCGGTTTCCTGAAATATACCTATCCCCTCCAGGGAATCGATTTATTGTTAGATTACAACGATTGGTACAGCCCTTGCATTGTGCAGCTCTTGCTGTATGCTCAAAAACTTTAAGCTCTGCTGATTTCAATGTAGAGGACTGCTCTACATTGAGACCTTTAGCATATAAAGCTGCGCCATATGCTCCCATAAGTGCAGCTATTGGTGGTCGGATGACCTTTTTTCCTGTTTCCAGTTCAAAGCTGCGTAAAATAGCATCATTTAGGAAAGTTCCGCCTTGCACTACAATGTTATTACCTAATTCTTCAGGCGAAGCGACACGAATAACCTTGTAAAGTGCATTTTTGACGATACTTACAGCTAAGCCTGCTGCAATATCAGTGACATCTGCACCGTCTTTTTGAGCCTGCTTAATTGATGAATTCATAAAGACTGTGCATCGAGATCCAAGATTGACAGGATTCTTTGCACGTAAGCCTAGCTGTGCAAATTTAGCAATAGGATAGCCCAGAGCTTGCGCATATGTGTCTATGAAGGAACCACATCCTGAGGAGCAAGCTTCGTTTAGCATAATAGAATCAACCGCATTATTCTTAATTCTAAAGCACTTCATGTCCTGTCCGCCTATATCTAATATAAAATCCACATTGGGATCATAAAAATGAGCAGCTAAATAATGGGCAATGGTTTCAACTATGTTTCCGTCAAGATGAAAAGCCTGTTTAACCAGTTCTTCACCATATCCAGTGGAGGCGCTGGCCCGTATGTTTATGCGATCTCCTCCAAGGTGATATATATTTTCCAAATGTTCCTTGACTATTGGAACAGGTTCGCCATAGTTTGACTGATAGAACTGATATAGAATATCTCCATCTGGTGTAATCAAAATTAATTTAATGGTGGTAGAACCTGCATCAATGCCAAGGTAGGCATCGCCCTCGTATGTATTTATATCAATATACTTTACCTTGCTTTCACTATGTCTTTTAATGAAGGTCTGATATTCCTTTTCATTTTCAAATAGGGAAGGTAAAGATTCTATAGTATGTTCAATATTGATTGCTTTGTGAAACCGACCGTCCATCTCTTGATAGTCCATTTGCTGGCTCTGGTTTTTACTATATAGAGCTGCACCTAACGCAACATAGTATTCTGCATTTTCTGGGAAAATGGCATGTCTGGAATCTAATTTAAGTGTTTCAATAAAACGTCTCTGAAGCTCCATCTGAAAAGTTAGCGGGCCGCCTAGAAATACAACTGTGCCTTTAATATCACGGCCTTGGGCCAGGCCAGCTATGGTTTGATCAACTACCGCCTGGTAAACACTGGCAGCTATATCTGTTTTGTTAGCCCCTTGATTCAATAGCGGTTGTATATCAGACTTGGCAAATACACCACAACGAGAAGCTATGTCATATATTTTCTCATGTTGGGAGCTTAGCTCATCTAATTCATTTAATGACACATTAAGGAGGGAGGCCATTTGATCAATAAATGCTCCCGTACCACCAGCGCAGCTACCATTCATCCGTTCTTCCGAACCACCTGTAAGAAAGAGGATTTTTGCATCTTCTCCACCTAGTTCAATGACTACATCGACGTCCTCTAAATAGCTTTCTACTGCTATGCGAGTTGCAAAAACTTCCTGCACAAATTCAAATCCTGCGTCCTTAGATAGGCCAAGACCAGCAGAACCTGTAATTGCCAGCTTTAAATTTTTGCCTTTCAGTATATCTTCCAGTCCGTCAATTAGTTCGGTAGTGGTCTCTCTGACCTTAGCAAAGTGCCTTCCATAGTGCTTATATAAAATATTATTATTTTCGTCCAATACTACAATTTTAACTGTAGTGGAGCCGATATCTATTCCAATGTATCGTTCCATTTATTCTCCTATTCTATGTGTACAGATATTGATAAATCGACACTATTTGCATGTGTATACATAGTAACATTATAACTTGCGCAGCAAATAGAATCAAGTCACGCACCTAAGCGGCACTAGTCGTTGCTCTTGTGTCTCTAATCTAGCTGATGCAATTTGAGCAACTACTGTACTAAAACCAAGGAAAAGTATAAAAGTCTATTGCATTGTTAAAATGGTTGATAAGAGGGGTAGAATAATGATAATATGGTTTTAAATCAAAAAACGAAAGGAAGGAATTTACTATGGGCTATAAGTTTGTATTAAGTGGCTTTGCAGATGAAATTGATGCGGATTTAAATGTGCAGATGGATGTTTTGGATCAGCTTGAAATCAAATACATCGAAATGCGAGGTGTAAATGGTAAAAACTTAACTGATTACACCCTGGAGGAAGTTAAAGAGTTCAAAAAACAGTTGGATGAAAGAGGTTTCCGTTTGTCTGCTGTAGGTTCTCCTATCGGTAAAATAGGAATTAATGACGATTTTGCTCCTCACCTGGAAAAGTTTCGTCATACTCTGAAAATAGCAGAAATCATGGATACAAAATACATACGGATGTTCAGCTTTTTCATACCCAAGGGAGAGGATCCTGCTCAATATCGAGACGAGGTGTTAAATCGCTGGAGAGCGTTCCTGGAAGCTGCTGAAGGAACAGGCATAACATTACTTCACGAAAATGAGAAGGATATCTATGGCGATACTCCTGAGCGCTGTTTGGATCTAGTGGAGAGTTTGAATAATGAGTCTTTCAGGTTAACCTTTGATCCCGCTAACTTTGTTCAATGTGATATAGAAGTATATCCCAAGTCATTTGAGATGCTGAAAGACCATATTGAATATATGCACATAAAAGATGCTAAGTTTGACGGACATCAGGTAGTACCGTCCGGTCAGGGTGATGGTAAGATCAAAGAAGTGCTGGATGCCTTGAAGGAAATGGGATACCAAGGGTTCTTATCTTTGGAACCCCACCTTGGCAACTTCGTAGGCTTTGCTGATTTAGAGCCTGGCACTGTCGGTGCCGACCTTCCCGAAGGAGGAGCTAAGCAGTTTATTGTTGCTGTTAATGCATTAAGGAAGTTGTTGTAAAAGTATATAGTAAGCAGCTTAAGGTATATCTGTCCCTTTGTTTTCATATGTTGAATCAGGGGGACAACTTGTTTTCACATTAAATTACCAAGAGGGGGAAGAGACATGCCAAAGCCTGAGACTCTTAGCTACGCTTTAAACAAGAAGACAGAAAAGTTGTTAAAAGCACACCGCAATAAAGGCAGAGGTATGACCATTATGATACCTACAGGGGCTGTAGCAGGATTGCTATGGGTATATTTCCTCAGTAATATGGATCGTTTTTTGAACGCCTGGTCGTCCTTGTTCTATGACAATGCAAGGGGAATCTCTAATGTGTTAACCCCTTTAGAAGGAATTTTTATTAATGTGTTGATAGTAGTAAGCTTACTATTTGCCTGCGTTTATATAATGTGGAATAAGTACAATGAAAAGTTTAAGAAGTATAAAAGTGAAATATTAGAGATATTGACTGCTGAAACATGTCAGCATAGAAGCCCATGCTCTTGTAAGGATGATTATTGCTTTTGGTTGGAGCAGGAAAAGGGTGTTGACTTATTGTAAAACTATTTAATAATTTCGTAATAAATTAACTTTTAAAGCAGGAATACTCCCACTTGTGTCGAATATTTTTATGGTGTAACAGTTTTGAAAAGTATGAAACAATAATGTAATAATTCAAGGGGTTCTGGGAGGTTCCAAAATGAAACGCGGCAAAGTAGTAGTTTCGCTATTATTATCCATAGTGCTGACAGCATCAGTGATGTCGTTTACCATGTTCAGCCAAAATCAAGTAACATCATACAATATGTATGTAAACAATAAAGCTGTTGGTGTAGTCAAGTATGCGGCCAAGGGCTTAGCTTTTTATGACAATGCTATGAAGCAAATTAGCCAACAATATCCTACTGATGCAAGCATACGGTCAGAGGTTCATTTTAAGGAAGCTACTGGAAATTCTACTGAATATACAAGTGAAGCACAAATTGCCGATGCCATTGGAAAAGCCATAGAGGTATTAAGCCCTGCATATGCTATTCGTATCGAAGGTAACACTATCTGCTATGTTCAAACC
Organism: uncultured Eubacteriales bacterium; assembly: GCA_964345785.1. Classification (GTDB taxonomy): domain Bacteria; phylum Bacillota; class Clostridia; order Caldicoprobacterales; family DTU083; genus UBA5454. Next base: position 10,384 of record CAYFSR010000012.1, read on the forward strand.
ATAGAAGAAGCAGAGCAACTGACCGCTTCCATAAAGAAACCTTTTATTGAAGCAGTAGTATCCTCAGGCAGCCAGCTGCAAAAGGCGGGCTTTTTAGAGAAGATAGAATTTGACTTGGCTAATGTTGATTTTAATGAAATTATCAGCGCTAGTGAAGCTCTTTCCATACTTTTGCAGAGTAGGGAAACAGTTGTCGAACATATAGCTTCAAATAATGATACCTTTTGGGATTTGGCTCTTAAGAACAACATGAAGGTAGAAGAAATTCAATCTCTTAATCCCGATCTGGATCCTTCAAAGATCAAAGAAGGGGACATAATTGTCCTTTCAGGTGAAAAGAAGCTTTTAAACATTATAACTGAGGAAATTCAAAGCTATGAAGAAAAAATTCCTTTTGAAGTCGAAAAACAAGAGGATGATACCCTCCTAAGAGGAGAGACCAAAAAAGTTCAGGAAGGTAAAGAAGGAAAAAAAGAAATTGAAGCACTTATTATTCGGGAAAATGGAAGAGAAGTTAATCGGGAAGTCGTAAAGGAGACTGTATTAGAAGAGCCGGTGAATGAAATAGTTGCCGTTGGTACAAAAAAGCCAGCAGCAACTCCCAGGCCGACGCAAACTCCATCAAGGTCTGGCTCAACAAACGCTACACCAGTTCCTACTAAGAAGCCTGCTTCCACTCCAGCTGCAACAACAAAGCCAGTTGATTCTACACCAGCTCCATCTACTGAGCCCGAATCGACTCCAGCACCTACTCCTAAGCCTGAGACATCAGCACCAAGCACAAGTAAGGGCGTTACAGGGCAAGATATCGCAAACTTTGCGAAAAAGTTTGAAGGTTATCCCTATATTCATGGGGGTGCAAGCCCAAAAGGCTTTGATTGCTCCGGATTCACTGTCTATGTGTATGCTAATTTTGGTATAAAAGTCACCCGAATGAATCAAGTCACGAATGGAATCCATGTGAGTAAGAGTGATTTGAAGCCAGGTGATATATTAATTTTTAATAGAAAGGGCACAAATACAATAAACCATGTGGGTCTTTATATCGGAAATGATTTGATGATTCATGCTTCCACGCCAGAAACAGGGGTAATTATCAGCAATATAAATAAAGGTAATTATCCTGCCCGTTATAATTCTGCCCGCAGAATTATCAATTAATATGGCACGGACTAGCGAAGAATGATGGCCCTGCCCTTCAAAACAGATACCATAACAGCTCGGCAGTATGTCCGGGCTGTTATTTTTTTGTCTACTTTCAAAGCTCTGTTCAAATAAGATGATTGGTATTCATGCTGTAATATCAGTAACTTGTAGCCCTTCTGTAAATAATTTAATAATTTCGTAATAAATTTAATATTTGAAGCAGGAATACTGTAACTTGTGTCGAATATGATTAATAGTGTAACAGTTTTGATAAAGATTGAAACACAATTGTAATATAAAAAAGGGTTCTGGGGGGTTTCAAAATGAAGGGTGGCAAGATAGTGGTTTCACTATTACTATCTATAGTAATAGCTGCACCATTGGTATCATTTACCATGTTCAGTCAAAATGAAGCAACATCATACAACATGTATGTAAACAATAAAAATGTAGGCGTTGTCAAATATGCAGCCCAAGGTCTGGCTTTTTATGACAATGCAATGAATCAAATAAGCAAGCAATATCCAGAGGATGTAAGTATACGGTCTGAGGTTCATTTTAAGGAAGCGAATGGAAGTTCAGTTTTGACAAGCGAGTCACAAATTACCAATTCCATTGGTGAAGCTATTGAAATTCAGAGCCCAGCCTATGCCATTAGTGTAGATGGAAACACCATCTGTCATGTGCGAACCTTGGAAGAAGCTGAACAACTTTTAGAAACCATCAAAAAGCCATATATAGACGAGGTAGAATCATCAGGCAGCCAGCTCTTAAATGTGTACTTTTCTGAAGATGTGCAATTTAATTCTGTAAAAGTAGACTTTCAAAGTATTATCAGCGCTGATGAAGCACTTGCCTTACTTCAACAGACCAGTGAAGGCGTGGTAGAACATGTTGCCACAGATGACGACACATTCTGGGGCTTAGCCCAGGAAAACAATATGAAAGTTGAAGAAATACAAGCTCTTAATCCCAATGTGGATCCAAAAAAGATAAAAGAAGCGGACATTATAGTCCTTTCAGGGGAAAAGAAGCTATTAAACATTGTAACGGAAGAAACTTTAAGCTATGATAAGAAAATCCCATATGAGACAGAAAAAAAGAATGATAATACCCTTTTAAGAGGAAACACCAAGACAATTCAGAAAGGTAAGGATGGCAAAAAGGAAGTAGAGCTTGTCATAGTTCGCCAAAATGGTAAGGAAGTTAGCCGTAAGATCATAAAAGAGACTATTTTAGAAGAGCCTGTGAAGCAAATAGTTGCCCTGGGAACTAAAAAGCCCGAACCAAAAGTAACTACATCCAGATCTAGTTCCTCTAAGTCTACAATATCTGTAAGTGGAGTTACAGGACAGGATATTGCTAATTATGCAGCGACACATTTAGGTAAAAGATATGTAAGTGGTGGTGTTGGTCCTAACTCATTTGACTGTTCAGGGTTTACTGTGTATGTATATAGACACTTTGGAATCTCTATACCACGTATGAATCAACGTTCTGCAGGTGTGGGTGTTTCAAAGGCAGATGCACGGCCGGGAGACATCATTGCTCTACCAGGCCATGTAGGAATTTATGCCGGCAACGGTATGATGATTGATGCTGCAAATAGCAGAAAAGGAGTAGTTAAAAGAAAAATTTACTCCAGCAACTATGTTGTACGCAGAATCATTAATTAACTTTTACATAACCTTTGTAGAAGATCATTAGTTAGATAACATAATAGCTCGGTACTATGTCCGGGCTGTTATTTTTTTGCCCATCAGCGACAGTTAACTCCATTTCTTGTTTGGCCTAAGAAGCATAGGAGTTTTCAAAGCCGAAAAAGCGACTTTAGTCCCCATTTATGGTATAATAAAATGGTGTGAATTAAGTATTCTATTACGGATTGTATGATCCAATGGCAGGATGATAACTATGCAAAAGAAACTCCCCAAAAAATATTTGCTAATTTTATTGCTACCTATTGCCTATTTTCTTAACATGCTATCCAGGAGCAATAGTGAATTAACTGAAAAATACTATTCTAGCGGTATTTACCGGGGGATTTCCAAGCTTATAGGAAGTCTTATCGGCTGGATTCCTTTTTCGTTGGCTGAAATCCTCTTGCCAATTTTGGCAGTTCTGGTACTTTGGGTTTTGATCAAATGGGTCATACGCTTAGCCAGAAACAAGAAAGAACGTTGGATTGTTCTTAGAAATGGGATATTGAATGTATTACTGGCAGTAAGTCTTGTTTACTCTTCATTCATCTTTCTTTGGGGATTGAACTATAACCGTCAAAGCCTTGGTACCATTCTAGATTTTGATGTTAGAGACTCTACTGTAGAAGAATTAATTATGATGACAGAAGAGCTCTTGGATAACACTAATGCTCTTAGGGAGCAGGTAGATGAAGACGAACGTGGGGTTATGGTGCCCTTTAATGGTGTAAGGGAATCCTTTTCTCGAGCGCGAGAGGGCTATCTGGCAGCTGCTGAATACATTCCAGGGTTTGATGGTGTTTATGGTAAGCCTAAGCCATTGCTGTTCTCACCCATGATCGCATATACAAATATCTGGGGAATCTACATCCCCTTCACAGCTGAGCCTAACGTTAACATGATAGTTCCTACACCAATGATGGGTTCAACAATGATGCATGAGCTGGCTCATCAGCTGGGGTTTGCCAGGGAAGATGAAGCCAATTATATTGCCTTTTTGACTTGCAGCCTGCACCCTGATGTGGATTTCCAATATTCGGGGCATCTATCTGCCTTGAACTACTCACTAAACGCGATTTACGGGCAGGACGCGGAAACATATAAGGATTTGTATAGCAGACTTTCAGAAGGCGTCAAAAGGGACTATGCTGAGAATTCAAGGTATCACCAAAAGTATGACGGGCCAGTAAGAGAAGCTTTTTCTAAATCCAATGACGCTTATTTGAAGGCAAATAATCAAGAGGACGGAGAACGCAGCTATGGCAGAATGGTTGATCTGCTCTTAGCTCAATATCGTTATAAACAACAACAGGAGGAATAACACATAGATGGAACCAATTAAGAAACTTGCGGGGAGCGGATGTGAAATCAGAATTCCCCTGTCAAATAGAAAACCTTTGCAGGAAATAGAAAGAAGTATTATTAAAACATATAGGAAGCATTTATGGGCCAAATTCAATAAGTCTGTGCGAGATTTTAAGCTGGTTGAGGAAGGGGACAAAATCGCTGTAGCTATATCAGGGGGGAAAGATAGTCTCCTGATGGCAAAGTTGTTTCAGGAAATGCAAAAGCATGGTGTAAGCTATTTTGAGCTGGAGTTTATTGCTATGGATCCAGGCTTTCATGAAACCAATCGTGATTTGTTATTGAGCAATTGTGAGTACTTGAATATACCCGTTAAACTGTTCGAGTCTCAAATTTTTGACATTGTCGACCATATAGCTGCTGACTATCCTTGTTATATGTGTGCTCGCATGAGAAGAGGTGCTTTGTATTCCAAGGCCCAGGAACTAGGCTGCAACAAGCTGGCCTTAGGACATCATCTTGATGATTTTATTGAAACTACATTATTGAACATGTTTTATGCAGGGTCATTTAAAACCATGCTGCCCAAATTGACTTCTCAGAACTTTGAAAATATGGAATTGATACGACCCATGTGTTATATCAATGAGAATGACATAATTAAATTTGCTTCGAATAATGGAATAGCCTGTATGAATTGTGGGTGTGTAGTAGCTGCTAAAAAGACATCTAGTAAGCGAAGAGAAATGAAGGAACTTGTTAAGGAGTTGAAAAAGATTAATCCCGAGGTAGATCAATCCATTTTCAATGCGGCACGAAATGTGAATATGGATTGTATACTTGGGTGGCAGGTTAATGGTCAGAGATACTCCTTTTTAGATGAAGAGGACAAAATTAGACAAAATTAGAGTGGTGGGCTTGAAGAAGAATAAGCTATATGGTAAAATATACGGCAATGGGCTTTTTTAGAGTGATCGACAATATTAAGGGAAAAAGAATAAAAAGTAAGCTTTTTTTGAAAGAGTGGTGTATCATAATTGGCTAAAGAAATAATAGATACGATACGCGCAGCTGAACAAGCAGCGAATCAACTGGAAAAAGATGCGATAACAGAAAGTGAACGAATCCTTCAGGAAGCTAGAGAAAGAGCAAGAAAACTTACTACTGAGATTATAATGGAGTCTCAAAACAAAGCTCAGGAAGAGTTGAAAGCTGCCCATGAACAAGAGAAAGTGATTATGGCTGAAGCGCAGAAACAAGCAGAAGAAGATATAGCATCACTTCGCAAGCAGGCAACTGAAAAAGATCAAGAAGCCATAGAAATTGTTCTATCAGAATTATATCCAAGATAATGTACCTACTTTTTGGATAGTCCCTATGCTTAATAACTTAAGGGAGGAATTAACGAATGGCAATTTTGCCTATGAAATGCATACATATCTATGCACTGTTGAAAGACCGTGTACAGATTTTAGAATTGCTGCAGCGCTTTGGCACTGTGCAAGTAGAAAACAACCTCCAAGAAGATGAATTATTTGAAAAAAATGATTTAACAGTAGAAAAATCTGATATAGCCAGAGATATTGAATTGGTCTCTGAGGCTATTTCTATATTGAATTATCATGCTCCAGAAGAAAAATCTATGTTAGATTCTCTAAGGGGTAAGCAGGAGCTTTCCATAGAAAGTTTTGAGAAGCTAAGTATGCAACATCAAGAGATTTATCAAACAGCCAAACAAATAAAGAATCTGGACAGTCAAATAGCTGAACTTGATGCTAATTTACATAAATTACAATTACAAATAGACGCTTTAGCCCCTTGGAGTCGCTTGGACATACCTCTTCAGTTTCAAGGAACTAAATCTACCACTGCAATAATTGGTACATTGCCTAGGGAAATGGCTCAAGAGGATATTCTGATTAGGCTTGCCGAACTTGCACCAGAGGTGGATGGTGTCCATCTCGATATAATAAGTGCTAGCCGTCAACAGACCTGTATCCTTTTACTATGTTCAAAAAATCAAGGCAGTGCTGTAGAAGGGGCTCTTCGGACCATGGGATTTGCTAGACCTTCAGTTTCAAGTAATGATCAGCCCCCAGCAGTGCAAATAGCTGAATGGGAAAAAGAATACGAAAATCAGAAGCAACAAATTAAAAAAACGAAAAGTGATATCCTTTCATATGCTAACTCCAGGGGAGAGCTACAGTTCCTTGCTGATTTGCTTAATATGAGAAAAGACAGGCTGGATACTGCTGAGTGGCTTTTGGAATCCAAACGAATTGTAATCATTTCAGGTTATATTCTGGAGCGGGAATCTGAAGCCTTGAAAAAAGCCTTGCATAATAAATTTGATTTACATTTGGAGCTGTCCGACCCATCTGAAGATGAGGAAGTTCCAATTCAGTTGGAAAATAGCAAGTTTTCAGAGCCAGTGGAGGGAGTACTAAAGTCATTTAGTCTTCCAGGAAAAGGTGAGATTGATCCTACTTCTATTTTTGCTATTTTCTATTACATCCTATTCGGTCTTATGTTCTCCGATGCCGGGTATGGCTTACTTATGGCCATAGTATGTGGCGTTTTATTGTGGAAATTTCCGAAGATGGAAAACAGCTTCCGAAAAACCCTGCGTATGTTTTTCTTTTGTGGTCTTTCAACCCTCTTTTGGGGTGCAGTATTTGGTAGTTGGTTTGGAAATGCGGTCTTAGTCATATCTACAACATTCTTTAATAAGCCAGTAAGTCTGGATCCTCTATGGTTTGAACCTATACAAGACCCTATGCGTATGCTGGTCTTCTCTATGGCTGTAGGTGTTGTACACTTATTTGCTGGTTTGGCCGCAAATATAATACAAAGTGTCAGAAGAAAGGATTATAAGGCAATACTATATGATGCAGGTTTCTGGTACATGTTAATAGGTGGACTTATTGTTCTAGCCTTATCCAGTGAAAAATTCATAGAAATTCTTAACTTAAACTTTGTGGTACCTACTGGTATTGGAAATATAGCTGGCATTATAGCAGTTATAGGAGCAATAGGAATTGTTCTGACTTCAGGCCGGGAATCGACAAATTGGTTCAAACGAATTTTAAAAGGTATATATGGCCTATATAATGTTTCAGGTTACTTAAGTGATATTTTATCATACTCTCGATTACTCGCCCTCGGTTTGGCTACTGGTGCTATAGCAACAGTCATAAATGAGATGGGAGCTATGGGAGGAAATAGTGTTAGCGGCATAATAGTGTTTATCATCGTATTTATTGCAGGTCATGCCGTAAACATTGGAATTAATCTTTTAGGCGCCTACGTGCATACCAACCGTTTGACCTTCGTTGAGTTTTTCGGAAAATTTTATGAAGGTGGAGGAAGTGAATTTATGCCATTAGGCATACATACTAAATATTACAAAATCAAGGAGGAAACAAATTATGAATCTTAACTGGGGAGTAATAATAGCTTTATCAGGAGGAATTCTTGCAGCATTAATGTCAGGCATAGGCTCTGCCATAGCTGTAGGAAAAGCAGGGGAAGCATCAGCTGGAGCAGTAACAGAAGACCCTTCTTTATTTGGCAAAGTACTTATTTTACAGCTATTACCAGGTACACAGGGGATCTATGGATTACTTATTGCTTTTCTAACATTAACTCAAATCGGTATTTTGGGTGGATCATCCGATATGACGTTAGTTAAGGGCATGCTTTATTTTGTGTCATGTTTGCCTATGGCAATAATTGGTTTGTGGTCAGCACTTAGACAAGCGAAGGTATCCATTTCAAGTATAGCTTTGGTTACCAAACAGCCTGAACAATCTGGTAAGGCAATCATTTTCCCTGCCATGGTAGAAACCTATGCAATTCTAGCCCTTTTAATTTCTATTCTCTGCGTAACAGGAGTTACTGGTTTGAATGTTTAGAAGTAAAATGCCAGATAGGAGGGCGTCTTGATGCCAGGTTTGGATAAATTATTAAGCCAGATTAAGTCTACTGCCCAAGATATTGCAAATGCCAAGCTTGAGCAAGCATGTCAGCAAGCAGAAGAACTGAAGCTAGAAGCTGAAAATAAAGCTAAAGCAGAAAGCCAAAAGAGTCTTCAGAAAAGCTCTGAAGAAGTAAAAGATATGATTAAGCGCGCTAAATCCGCTGCTAGCTTACAAAAACGCAAGGCTGTTTTATCTGCCAAGCAGGAGATTATCCAGGATACAATTAATCGTACTCGGGACATGCTTAAGTCCATGTCTTCAGAAGAGTACTTTGATTTAATTCAAAAAATGGTATCCCATTATGCATTAGCCAAGGATGGAGAAATCATATTTTCAAAATATGACCAGGAGCGTTTTCCTGCTGATTTTGAAAATCAACTTAACACATTAGTTCAAGCTAAGGGCGGCTCATTGAAGATTTCTGCCGAAGAGCGTCCTATAGATGGTGGTTTTATACTCGTGTATGGAGAAATAGAGGAAAACTGCAGCTTTGAGGCAATACTCGCCAGCAAAGGAGATATCCTGCAGGACAAGGTAAACAAGCTTCTGTTTACCTAACGCTTTTATAGCCGAAAATGACCTGCAGGAAGGAGGAGACCAATGCAGGAAAAACAGTTTATCTATGCAGTGGCTCGGATTCGATCCCACGAAATGAGATTATTGGATACTCAATTCATAGAGCAATTGATGTCAGCTGACAGTGTCCGGGAATGCTTACAGCTTTTAGCCAACAAGGGCTGGGGTAGAGATGGGCAAAAATCACCAGAGCAGATCTTAGATGATGAACACAAAAAGGCATGGGACCTCATAGAGGAACTAGTGGATGATAATATATCTGCATTTGATGTGTTTTTACTACCCAATGACTATCACAACCTTAAAGCAGCCATTAAACTAGTGGCTTCAGATTCATCAGCAGCAGGGGGGGCCCCAGGATATTTTATAGAGCATAGTACTATAGACCCGGAAACTATATTAGAAGCTGTGAGAACTAAAGATTACGCCTTGTTACCAGAGCATATGCGTGCTACCGCCAAAGAAGCATATGAAACTGTCGTTGAAACTGGTGATGGTCAACTGTGCGATGTAATTATAGACAAAGCAGCAATGGAGACGTTGTATGCAGTCAGTAAGAAACAATCTAATGAAGTAATGAGCTGGTATGCCGAAATCAAGCTGGTTGCTTCGAATATTAAAATTGCTGTACGGGGGCAAAAGACAGGAAAGAATCAACAATGGATTCATGATGCCATGGCAGCATGTGATTCCTTAGACACTAAAGCTCTTGCCAAGGCGGCAGCTTCCAGCTTTGAAGAAATAACTGAGTTTTTGCGGAAAACAGAATATGCAAAAGGCGTTGAAGAACTTGAAAGGTCTTTGGCAAATTTTGAAATCTGGTGTGAGAATTGGCTTATTCGTAAAATCCATCCACAGAAATATAATCAATTTACCATTGGTCCTCTTGCAGCCTTTCTAATTGCTCGAGAGAATGAAATCAAAACGGTTCGTATGATTTTACAAGGCAAGCTTAATCAACTACCTGAGGAAGCCATCAGAGAAAGGTTAAGGATTATGTATGTATAAGATAGCAGTTATGGGAGATCAGGATAGTATATATGGATTTGCTGCATTAGGTTTGGATATATATCCAATTACAGCAAGAAATGAAGAAGCATTGTCACAAGGCTCAAGAAAGCTAAGGGAGCTTGTCAATGAAGAATATGCTGTCATATATATTACAGAAGTCCTGGCAGAAGTATTAAAAGAAGATATACTTCGTTATAGTTCAGCCAAACTGCCTGCAATTATTCCTATTCCCGGAGTCTCTGGAAACACAGGTCTTGGATTGAAGATGGTAAAGAGGTCGGTAGAAAAGGCAGTTGGTTCAGATATTTTGTTTAGAGATGTGTGAATGAGCAGAAGTTTATGATGGAAATTAGATAAAGAGGTGGACCAAAAATGAGCAAAGGCACGATTAAGAAGGTAGCCGGGCCACTTGTAATAGCCGAAGGCATGCGGGATGCCAACATGTTTGATGTTGTCCGCGTAAGTGACCAGCGACTAATTGGTGAAATAATAGAAATACATGGAGACGAAGCTTCCATTCAGGTATATGAAGAAACTGCCGGTTTGGGGCCTGGTGAGCCTGTAGAATCTACAGGAATTCCCATGAGTGTTGAGTTAGGCCCAGGTCTTATGGGAAGCATATATGACGGAATTCAGCGTCCTTTGAATTCAATCATGGAGCAGACTGGGAATAATTTAAGGCGCGGAGTTGAAGTTCCCGCTCTTAACAGAGAGAAGAAATGGCGCTTTATTCCTACTAAAAAGTTAGGTGACCAGGTAGAATCAGGTGACATTATTGGCACAGTTCAGGAAACTGAGATAATACTACATAAAATTATGGTTCCTTATGGAATCAAAGGAACTTTAACAGCTTTCAATGAAGGAGAATTCACTGTAGAAGACAGTGTTGGTACCATCACAAGTGAAGATGGTAAAGAGCACCAAATCAAGCTTATGCAAACTTGGCCTGTTCGAAACGGACGTCCATATAAAGAAAAGTTAGCACCGTCCATGCCTTTGATTACTGGTCAGCGTGTTATTGATACTTTATTTCCGATAACAAAAGGCGGTGTAGCAGCCGTACCCGGACCTTTTGGTTCAGGTAAAACCGTAGTACAGCATCAGCTGGCAAAATGGGCTGAAGCTGATATAGTAGTATATATTGGATGCGGAGAACGTGGAAATGAAATGACCGACGTTCTTAATGAGTTTCCAGAGCTTAAGGATCCCAAGACTGGACATTCCCTTATGGAGCGAACAGTTTTAATAGCTAACACTTCTGACATGCCTGTTGCAGCTAGGGAAGCTTCAATTTATACAGGTATTACAATTGCAGAATATTTCCGAGACATGGGATATTCCGTTGCGCTAATGGCGGACTCCACTTCCAGATGGGCTGAAGCCCTGCGAGAAATGTCCGGAAGGCTAGAGGAAATGCCTGGTGAAGAAGGTTATCCAGCTTACCTTGGAAGTCGCTTGGCTCAGTTCTATGAAAGGGCTGGTTATGTTGTTTCGCTGGGTAAAGAGGGCAGGGAAGGAGCGCTAACGGTTATAGGAGCCGTATCACCTCCTGGTGGAGATATGTCCGAGCCAGTAGTTCAAGCTACTTTGCGTATAGTTAAAGTCTTCTGGAGCTTGGATGCTAACCTAGCATACAGCCGGCATTTTCCAGCAGTTAATTGGCTTACCAGTTATTCTTTATATATCGATACAACAGACAAATGGTTTAACAGCAACGTACACAGTGACTGGACAGAAATGCGCACAAGAATTATGGGACTGTTGCAGGAAGAAGCAGAGCTGGAGGAGATTGTGAGGCTGGTAGGTATGGATGCCCTATCTGCTAATGATAGATTGAAGATGGAAGCTGCCCGTTCCATTCGTGAAGACTTTCTACATCAGAATGCTTTTCATGATGTAGATACCTATACCCCTCTTGAAAAGCAGTATTTGATGATAAAGTTAATTATGGAATATTACACAAAATCAACAGAAGCACTTAATCAAGGAGCCGACATAGGAGGCTTAGTTCAACTGCCAGTACGTGAACAAATTGGCCGATTCAAATATGTCGATGGGGATGTAATACAAGATGAATACGATAGCATCATAAAGGGGCTATCCAAAGAAATACAGGAGTTACTGCGAAGGGAGGACTACTAATGCCAAAGGAATATCGGACGATACAGGAAGTTGCAGGTCCTCTGATGATGGTAAGAGGTGTTGAGGATGTTGCCTTTGATGAGCTAGGAGAAATAGAACTGGCTAGTGGTGAAACACGGCGTTGCCGCGTATTGGAGATTAACGGATCCAATGCACTGGTTCAACTATTTGAAAGCTCTACAGGAATTAACCTATCGAACAGTAAGGTGCGTTTCCTGGGAAGAAGTATGGAGCTGGGTGTGTCCGAGGATATGCTAAGTCGAGTATTCGACGGTCTAGGCAGGCCTATTGATGATGGGCCCCAAATTTTGCCTGATATGCGTTTGGACATCAATGGCTTACCCATGAATCCTGTAGCACGGAATTATCCTCAGGAGTTTATTCAAACTGGAATTTCTGCAATTGATGGTTTAAATACTCTAGTTAGGGGACAAAAGCTGCCAATCTTCTCGGCTTCAGGCTTGCCTCATGCTAATTTGGCTGCTCAAATAGCTCGACAAGCTCAGGTTAGAGGAACAGATGAACCATTTGCTGTAGTTTTTGCTGCTATGGGTATAACATTTGAAGAAGCTAACTTTTTTGTTGAAAGCTTCCGAGAGACAGGTGCCATAGATAGAGCAGTAATGTTTATGAACTTAGCTAATGACCCTGCAGTAGAAAGAATTGCAACCCCAAGAATGGCCATGACTGCTGCAGAATATCTAGCATTTACAAAGGGAATGCATGTACTAGTAATCTTAACAGATATAACCAACTATGCTGATGCTCTTCGAGAAGTATCTGCTGCTCGTAAAGAAGTACCAGGTAGAAGAGGTTACCCTGGTTATATGTATACAGACCTGGCCTCCATATATGAAAGAGCAGGAAGACAGAAAGGAAAACCGGGTTCCATCACCTCGATTCCCATCTTAACTATGCCTGAGGATGATAAAACCCATCCCATACCTGATTTAACCGGATATATTACAGAAGGGCAGATTATCCTGAGCCGTGAGCTTCATCGTAGAAACATTTCGCCTCCAATTGATGTATTACCATCCTTGTCTCGATTAAAGGACAAAGGTATAGGAGAAGGGAAGACAAGGTCTGATCACGCCAACACTATGAACCAATTGTTTGCTGCTTATGCCCGTGGTAAAGAAGCAAAAGAGTTAATGGTTATTTTAGGTGAAGCAGCCTTAACGGAAATGGATAAGCTTTATGCTAAGTTTTCTGATGAATTCGAACGGACCTATGTTTCCCAAGGCTATGAAGCTAACCGCAGCATTGAAGAGACTCTTGACCTTGGATGGGAGCTGCTTCGCATTCTGCCTCGTAGTGAGCTGAAACGTATTGATGACAAATTCCTCGATGAATATTACGATAAGAAGGAGGAATAACCTTGGCTGCCAAGCATGTAAATCCAACTCGTATGGAGTTGACTAACTTAAAACGAAAGCTTGTAACAGCTATTAGAGGTCATAAGCTCCTAAAGGACAAGCGCGACGAGTTAATGCGTCAATTTCTTGAGATGGTGAAAGATAACAGACGGCTTCGGGAAAAGGTAGAGAAGGGAATAGCCTCAGCAAACAGAAATTTTGCATTGGCTAGAGCTGTAATGGACGATGAAACAGTTAAAACAGCTTTTCTGCTTCCCAAGCAGGAGGTTTATTTGGAGGTAGGCAATAAAAACGTCATGAGCGTTGAGATACCGGTTTTTGAATATAAGACTCGAACTTCTGACCCCAATGATATCTATCCATACGGTTATGCCTTTACCTCAAGCGATCTAGATAGTGCAGTTAAATCCCTGGCAGATATTCTACCAGATATGCTGCTACTTGCAGAGAAGGAAAAGGCTTGTCAGATGATGGCAGCTGAAATAGAGAAAACTCGTCGCCGGGTAAATGCATTGGAGCATGTAATGATTCCCGAAACTCAGGAACAAATCAAGTTTATCACTATGAAGCTGGACGAGAATGAGCGCAGCACTCAGGCGCGGTTGATGAAAGTTACGGACATGATGTTGGAACAGACTTATCAATATAATAAACGATATGCAGACTGATATAGGTAAGTTATAGAGTGTGGCAAAAGTTACAGTGGTATGTTAAGTATGTAAGCATTTTAGAAATAAAGAATAATGGACAGAATATAAAACTATATATAGCAATAAAGCTTGCCCTAGGGCAAGCTTTTATTTGTGCTTATAAAATTTATTCTATATTTTTATCTAGTATTTATCGGCTGACATAATTTAGTGGATTAACCGGAGTTCCGTTTTTACGAACTTCAAAGTGTAAGTGGGGTCCAGTTGAGCTGCCAGTGCTTCCTATGTTAAGAACTTTGTCACCTTGCTTAACTTGCTGCCCTACTGATACAGTAGTGGACCATCCGTGGGCATATAAGGTGGAGATACCATCACCATGGTCGATAATTACACAGTTGCCATATGTGCCATAGTACTGCGAAAGTATTACAACGCCATCTCTCATAGCGACAGCTGCCTTGTTACTGACACCGCCAGCGATATCAATACCCTTGTGATGTTTATTTTGCCCGGTTATGGGATGAATTCTATAGCCAAAGGAAGAAGAAATATGGTTTGAGCTAGGTACAGGCCATAAATTTCCCTGGCTGTTGGCTGAGCCGTTACCTCTTGAACTATTATTATTGTTGTTGCTATTATTATTGTTCCCTTCAGCCTTTTTACGGGCTTCTTCTTCAGCTTTTTTACGTGCTGCTTCTTCAGCTTTTCTCTTGTTTTCAGCAGTAATCTTTCTAATAAGCTCTTCAAGCTCTTTGGATTCCTTTTCCTGCTGTTCCAGTTCTTTTCGAGCCTCGGCTTCTTCTTGGCTTAGCTTGTTTAATAAGGTTTCCTTTTCATTTTGGGTAGCTTGTATTTGGCTTTTCTGCTGGGAAATACGTCTTCTGGTTTGTTTAATTTCCTCATGCTTTTTTTCCAAAACAGCCTTATTTTCTTCTATTTCTTCCTTGTAATCCAGGATTTTAAGTTCTTCTTCTTCGCATGACTGCTTTCTAACGTTAACCTCATCACGATGTTGCTGCATATTATCAAATACCTGTTGGTCATAGCTGACCATTTGTTTGATTAAGTTTATGCGATCGAGTAGATCATTGAAGCTTTGGGCTACTAAAATAATCTCCAGGTAGGAAGAATTGCTGTTCATATACATGGAACGCAAACGCTCGGCGTTTAGCACTTCTTGTTCATTAGCTTTCTGTATCGCTTCTTCCAATTGTTCCTTTAATAATTCTAGACGTTCCTGAGTGGCTTTTAGTTCGTCTTCGGTTTCCTGTAGTTCCTTTTCAACCTCTTTCAATTCTGCTTCAGAACGGCTGAGTTCTTTTTCTACAGAGGCTAATTCCTTTTCCTTAGTTTTCAAATTTTCTTCTATTTCTTCAAGCTGACCGCGTACTTTCTGCTGCTCGCCTTCAAGGTTTTTGATTTCTTCCTTAGTGCCTTTTATATCCTTTGATACTTTGTTTAAATCGTTCTTGGCATTGTTGAGATTAGATGCAAAAGCTGTAGTTGTCATTAAAAACACTAATAAGAATGCGAGTATGGAAGTACAACGTTTTTTCATTGGTAATCACCCCGTAGAGAATTTGAAGCAAATATAACAAAATTATTAAATTTTCATTGCTTTTCAAGGCTTATTATACAATATATATGTCGATTTGTATAGTGTAAATTTGGAGTTTTGGCGGATTTTGTTGCTTGTTTATACATTAATCTCTATAATATGACTATACAATCAATAAAACGCATTTAACGGCTAAATAGTATATACACAAAGATGTAATTAGCAGTGATATAATAAGGTATGAACAAGGATATACACGAGTATATGCATGAGAGGTGAAGGCTATGAAGGACGAGAGGAAAAGCTTAGGTAAGTGGGGAGAAGACAAAGCTTGTAACTACTTACAAGCAGACGGGTATCAAATATTACGAAGAAATTACAAATGTCGTATAGGGGAAATGGATATCATAGCCCGTAAAAGAGATTTGTTAACTTTTATAGAAGTTAAAACTAGGAGAACTACTTCTTATGGTCGTCCAGGTGAGGCAGTCAATTACAGAAAACAGGCTAAATTAACCAGCGTCGCCTTATACTTTCTTAAGGAGGCTGCCTGGAAATATGCTTCATGTCGTTTGGATGTTATAGAAGTTATAGCTCACCCTGACGAAACTTTTCTTATCAACCATATAGAAGATGCATTTCAAGCTGTTGCAGGTAAATATTATTATTGATTTTAGGTATAAAAAAGGTTCCTATGCAGACATAAGAACCTTATAATTTGCTAAATTTATAGCATTTCTCTCGGAGAAGAAAGGGTTGCACCTACAGCAGTAGCAAATTCTGCATGGTTTGGTACATGATAGTTTACCTTATGCAGGGCACTGAGGATGTCAAAAATACTACGTGATTGAGGTACATTTGCTAAATTCCCTGTTAATACAACATCGTTGGTTTGATGAATTCGGGATGCGAAAACAGCAAACATACCGATGGTTTGAAAAACCAGATTAATAATACCCAATGCCATATCGGCTTTAGTGGCTAAGTCACTTATTTTTCCAAAATTAGATGCTGTGATTTCAGGTGGCAATGTTTCCAGTGTGTCTCTGGTGATATCTGAGATGTTTAAGTCAACATTAGCTAGACTGCCTTCCTGTGCCATTTCAATTAAATCCTCAAAATGTCGGATGTTGAGCATTTTATTTGAAAGCCCCAGTAATGTACCGCCTCCAATACCAGTGCCTCCTATGTGTCTTTCTCCATTGCTATCGGCAATAATAAAAGCTGTTCCAGTACCCATACTAACTACAATTGCCCTATTAAGGTCTGTCAGGAACAAGCCGCCTTTGCCTATAGCGTGAAATTCATCTACTTTTCCCGTAGGGATACCGTATAGGGGCTGTGTTATATGTGAGGAACCTACTCCAGTGACCATAATCTGTTTAATGTCTCCTAGGCGAAGCTGGTTTCCACTTAAGAATTTACCAAAAGCACCATAAATAGATGCAACAGGATCATTGGCCTTTACCAACATTGGGCTAATGATTTCATTTTTACTAAGACCGACTATTTTAGTGGTGCTGCCACCTATATCGATCCCTACCACAATTGACATATCTATTCCTCCTACTGAAAAACCTATATCTATACTAAATATCATCCCTCGCTAGAGACGCTAAATAGGGATTTAAAGAAATTTGCGATTTCTCTCCAAAGTATTTCAAAAAAGCCAGCTTTTTCTACTGCTTGTACGGTACTGACTTCTGTTGATGCCAGCACTTTGCCATCTAGCTTTACATCAAGCTTACCAACTTTGAAATCCTTTGTTACCGGTGCCATAAGAACATCTTCATCAAGTACCAGCTGTTTTTGGACATCTTTTATTTTATCCTTATGGATTACAAGAGTAACAGCATTATTGGTCTTTAGAGAAACACTTAATTCCTTACCATTCTTTACATCTGTATCACCTAAGGACTCTCCCTTAGAAATTACTTCTTTGATTTCAAAGTTTTGATATCCATAATCTAGAAGCTCCCTTGAGGCATCCAGTCGTTCTTTTTCATTTTCTGTCTTTAGTACTACTGAAATCAAGCGCATATCATCTCGCTGAGCAGTACCAACAAGGCAGTAACCTGCTTCTTCTGTCCAACCAGTTTTCAGTCCGTCTGCACCTGGATAAACGCCTAATAGTGGGTTGCGATTTACTTGATAAATTTCATTGTAGGTAAAATCAGTAATTGATTCGATCTCTAGAATCTTAGGGTGTTTAACGATCAATTCCCGTGCTAGAGTAGCTATATCTTTGGCGCTCATACGATGTCCATCCGCTGGCAATCCATGAGGATTTTGGAACTTTGTATTGGTCATACCCAGCTCTTGAGCTCGTTTGTTCATTAACTGTACAAAGGCATCCTGAGAACCACTTATATGCTCTGCCACAGCAATACAACCATCATTAGCAGATACTACTGAAATACCGGTTATAATATCTGATAGGGGAACTTTAGAATCAACCATTAAAAACATTTTTGACCCTTCTATTCGCCAGGCGTCTTCTGAAATATAGACCTCATCATCCCAGGAAATATCACCGCGTTCCAAGGCTTCGAAGGTCAGCAATAAAGTCATAACTTTAGTAATGCTAGCTGGAGGAAGCGCTTCATTGGAAGCTTTCTCATACAAGATTTCCCCGGTAGAGGCTTCTATTAGTAGAGCTGCATCAGCAATCGAATCAAATTGCGGGACGTCATTTTCATCGCTTTCCGAATCAGGTGTTTCAGAATCTGAATTCTGATCATTATCAGAATCAGGTGCTGGGCTTTCTGTTACTGGTTTCTCCGTGGCGGTTGCGTAAGCAGGTAATGCCGTAGAGATCATGCTGGTAATTAATAATATGGAAATAAAAAGAATTAATAAAACATTCTTCGTAGAATTCTTTAATTTCTTAACGTTTTCTTTCTTGATTTTTTCTGCTTTATGCATTGTGGGGTTCCTCCATACTATTCTTCTTATTGTACACACTATAAGTTTTCCGATGATTCTTAAAAACAATTGGACCACCTTATTGTATGTAAGAAATTGGTGTTAATGCAAACAGCCCAATTTTGTTATGAGTATCATACCACTACCGGGCTTTGAAAACAAATAATATGAGAAAAAAATTTGGAGAATTTGGGGAAGAGAGTAAGAGAAAAATAAAATAGCGGAGGACCATTAGGTCATCCGCCATTAAAAATCGTAAGATTGTTATTATTGTCTGTATCGGATTAGAGCACGAGAAATAGCTCCTCCAAGTATCATAGTTACAATCGCTTCTATAAGTCCATTTATACCCACAAAGGCAACTACAAAGGGGAGAAGGCTCATATCGCCCCGGAAGCCCATAATGAAATCGGTATTTCCAAACAAAACTATTAGAAGGGTCATGAAGAAAATCGTATTAAGCAATGCAGCAGATAGGCTGCCAACTCCATATGATACTTTTTTTGTACTCTCATTCTTGTATAAGCCTTGAAAAATTAGTCCTGCAAACCAACCCATAAGAATTCGCGGTATCATAGTGAGTAAAAAAGTATAAAAAGGATTAATGGACATTAGCATAACTCCAAAATGACTTATACTAAGGGCTTGAATAAAGCTTGTGGCACCGAAGACGCCGCCTAGAACAGCCCCTGCCAGGGGACCGAGGATAATTGCGCCTACTGCCACGGGAATCATCATAAAGCTGATTTCAACGATTCCGACCTTAAGGTATCCCAGAGGAGTAAATGCCAGAATTAACATGATTGCGACAAGTATGGCCAAAAGTACCATCTTGACTGTGCGAGGTGAGATATTATTGTTCATATGGATGTCTCCTTTGCTATCGCCCCTTACTATTATTTCAGGGTGCAATGCATTTTATTTATAAAAGCGTTAAACGCCTTTACATCGATTTATTTCTTTTTTTGTTCCGCTTGTAGATTAAGAACAAGCCTTCAAGAACCAGGTCTGGGTTATAGGCTATTTCATGGCTGCAATGTGGGATGATGTTTTTAGCCAATCCTCCTGTAGCGACGATATTCATATCAGTAATGGAAAACTCTTCGCTAAGCCGGTGGATAAGCCCATCAAGCATAGAAGCAGAGCCATATATAATTCCTGAATTCATTGAGTCTATAGTATTAGTACCAAGTAAAGACTTTGGTGAAACAAGAGATATATAGGGAAGTTCAGCTGCGCTAGCTGATAATGCGTCCAAAGAAATACGGACACCAGGTAATATAATAACACCGCATAATTCTCCATCCAGATTAACTGCAGTAAAGGTAGTAGCGGTATCATCCATGTCAATAATCGTAAAAGGTTTTTTATATAAAGCCAAAGCTGCAACCGTATTGGCAACCAAATCAGAACCAAGCTGAGCGTGGTGATCAATTTTTATATCTAGACCGGTTTTGATACCAGGGCCTACAACTAAAGGTTTACATTTTATGAGCCTTTCGATGGCATTTCTGAATATATTGGTAAGGGGAGGAACCACTGAGGATATTATAGCTCCTTCAATGGCAGCTGGATCAGCTTCGTACAAGTCGAAAATACTTTTTAGCAGGATAAAGTATTCATCTTCGCTTTTTCCTCTGTCTGATGATATGTCTGACCTAAAAGCAAGTTTTCCATCTGACTTGAAGGATGCCAGAGTAATGCTGGAATTGCTAATATCTGATACAAACACCATATTTTACACATCCCTGCTATTAATTGTTACTAGATATCGGATACTAGTTATCAGTAGTACGAAAAGCTATCATCTACTTGTATCCCATATCCCATATCCCGATTCTACCAGTATCTAGTATCCAGTATCATCTACCCGTAACCCTCATCACTTAGAGATATTATAATACCCATCTATTATACTGTCAAAAGATTTGTTTCCCTTCTATTGAATTTGTAGTACAATAGGAAAAGCACATTTTTATGGAGGTTTTTTGATGAATGGAGAAGTGAATGGACTGATTTTGCCTGAGGGCTATGAATCCCCCTTGGATTTGCGGGAAACTGTAATTGCTATTAAGCTAATTAAGGATTTCTTTGAAAACAGATTGGCTCGTGAGCTGAACCTGGTTCGTGTATCAGCGCCTCTTTTTGTTAGGCCGGAATCCGGTTTGAATGATAACCTTAGCGGGGTTGAACGTCCAGTATCCTTTGATGTAAAAGGTATAGATGGCAAACCAGTGGAAATTGTTCATTCTCTGGCAAAGTGGAAAAGAATGGCCTTGAAGCGCTATGGTTTTGATCCCCAAGAGGGATTATACACAGATATGAATGCCATACGCAGGGATGAAGATTTGGACAACCTACATTCAGTATATGTTGACCAATGGGATTGGGAAAAAGTTATTCTTAAAGAGGATAGAAATGAAGAAACCTTACGTGATATAGTAAATAGCATCTATAAGGTGTTTAAAGACTCGGAAAACTTTATACTAAGAAGATATCCTCAGTTGGAGTCTTATTTACCCGATGAAATCACTTTCATAACTTCTCAGGAGTTGGAGGATAAATACCCTGGCTTAAATGCCAAAGAAAGAGAAGATGCTATTTCTAAAGAGCATAAGGCGGTTTTTATCATGAAAATTGGTGGCAAGCTTCGTTCTGGTGAGCCGCATGACGGTAGAGCACCGGATTATGACGATTGGGAGCTAAATGGTGATATCATATTCTGGTTTCCGATTTTGGAGAGAGCCTTTGAAGTATCCTCTATGGGTATACGAGTTGATGAGGAAGCACTAAAGAAGCAATTAAAACTTGCTAATTGTGAAGATAGAAAAGCTTTGTTGTTTCATAGTGAGCTCTTAAAAGGTCGGTTGCCGTACACCATAGGAGGCGGTATAGGCCAATCTAGAATCTGTATGTTTCTACTTAATAAAGCTCATATCGGAGAGGTGCAATCCTCAGTTTGGCCTGATGAAATGCATGAGCGTTGTCAAAATGCCAATATGATTTTATTATAAAAGTTAATCCGCAACAAAGAGAAGAGGGAACCGTTGTTTTTATAACAACCGGGCCTCCTCTTTTTTTGCGTTTCATAATTAATGTTTACTTTTACAATTTTCCACTTTCTACTCACAATTCATTACTTACCTTCTTTAATATTGTCGTCTACAGTAATCTTGTTTAAAGGCTTTTGTGCAGGACCTTCTATGACTTTTCCTTCATGGGTAAAGCGAGAGCCATGACAAGGGCAATCCCAGGAGTGCTCTGCAGAATTCCATGAAAGATCACAGCCCATATGAATACAGGTGGTGTCCACTACGAAAAGCTGTCCATTAGAATCCCTATATGCACCTGCTTTTTCACCGCCTATCTCAACTACTTTTCCTTCACCAGGCTCAACGTCCACTAAATGCTCAGCAGATGATAGCTTACTGGATATCAAATGCTTAGCTACATTGGCATTTTCCATAACAAATTTGCCTGCAGCTGCGCCTGTCTTGAACCGAGAAGGCATAAATACAGGAGCCCATTCATTCTCCTTATCCAGAATGTAATCTCTAATAATCATTGCAGCAGCAGTGCCGGTGGTCATTCCCCATTTTCTGAAACCGGTTGCCACGTAGAGTTCAGGATCTTTTGAATTCAAAGGTCCGATATATGGAACCTGGTCCATGGTGGTATAGTCTTGAGTAGACCAGCGATACAAAACCTCATTAACCTGGAAAACACTGTTTGCTGTATCCAGTAGATTTTGATAATGAAGGCTGATGTCTTCACACTGCCCGGTTTTGTGGTGCTCACCTCCGACGATGATTAATTCCCGGCCATCATCCATTGGTTGTGATCGATATGAGCGGCCTGGATCTTCAGCGGAGATGTACATCCCGCCGGGATATTGATCAGATACGGTTACACCAATCGCATATGAGCGGTCCGGATATATTCGGG
>CAYFSR010000013.1:0-32091 GCA_964345785.1 uncultured Eubacteriales bacterium
CTGTTGGGAAACCTGGATAAGGATAGGTTCTCGTGTTTTCAACCGCCCTGAGTCGCTGTGGCGCTTGCACCCTTACAGCTCCTGCTTGGTTTCCATTCAATGGGCTTATGACACAACCAGTTTCCCTTAGTTTGTTTACAAGAGCCTGGATATGCTCTAGATTAACATTATTTACTAATATGTCACTTCCTGTAACAGCAGCTGCTATTAGATAGGTACCAGCAATGATTCGATCGGGGATAACGGTATATTCCGTTTCATGGAAGTCTTCTACTCCATCAATCACTATCGTATTGCTACCAGCTCCGTGAACCTTTCCTCCCATGCTGTTTATAAAATAAGGTAACCATGAGACTCGTCAATAACAACCCCCAATTGTCGTAAACCTTGCAGATGCAGGTTGATGGGCCGCTGCCCGATTTCGCAGCCTCCCGGATAAGTAATTCTCGCTTTCTTCATTCTGGCCAATACAGCCCCCAGCATGACAATAGAGGAACGTATTTCCTTTACATACCTGTCTGGAATCACCCAGCTGTTGATGCCTGAGGGATCCAAAATCAGAGTAGAGTTTTCTCTGGTCACTTGACATCCTATGGATTGCAGGATCAGCAACATATTTTCAACGTCTGCCAGACTGGGGAAATCATAAAGCACTACCGGTTTCTGAGTTAGGATTACTGCTGCCAGAACAGGTAAAATAGCATTTTTAGCTCCAATAACCCGAATTTCTCCTTCCAGCTTTCTTCCTCCCCGAACTCGATATTTTGCCATACACTCACACCTCTTTCTTCGGCTTTAAATAGCATGTGGAAATGGGCATTCAAATCCCGATTCAATATCATACTATTCGAAGAAAATACAGGTGTTACATTACAAGACCATGACGAAGTTCTATCACGTTGCCTTGCAGTGCTTTGAGATATTCAACAGTACACCGATGCTGGTCAAAAACATGGCTATGGAAGAACCTCCATAACTGATAAAGGGTAAGGGCACTCCTGTTGTTGGCATGGATACTGTAACAACTGCAATATTGATAACCACCTGAATGGCTATCATAGAGATAATTCCAGTAGCCAAAAGGCAGCCAAATAAATCCGGAGCAGTAAGAGCAATTCGAATACCCCGCCAAATTAAAATCATAAAGAGTGAAATTAATAAGACAACTCCTATAAAACCCAGTTCCTCTCCTATAATTGCAAATATAAAGTCCGTTTCTGGGTAGGGCAAATAAAAGTACTTCTGTCGGCTTTGTGCCAGACCTAAACCAAAAAGCCCCCCAGACCCAATAGAATACAAGGACTGTATCAACTGCCAACCGTCTTCCAATGGATTTGCCCATGGGTCCATAAATGCCGTAAACCGTTTAAGTCGGTAAGGTGCTGACATAGTTAATACCACCGCTGCTGCAGCACCTGCACCTATAAGCATACCAAAATACGATAGCTTTGCTCCACCTACAAAGAGCATAACTAGGCTGAGTATCAATATGCTGCCTGCTGTGCTTAAATTAGGTTGTGCAAGTATCAATAAGAAAACAGTACCGGCTACCATTAAGATAGGAAGTAGTCCAGTAAAAAACTTTTTTACCCGATCCCTGTCCCTTGCAATGGTGTCAGCAATGAAAAACATCATTGCAAACTTTGCTATCTCCGCGGGTTGAATGCTCAAATTACCGATACTCAACCATCTTTTCGCATTATTTCGCGGTTCACCTATTAGCAACACCAATATTAACATTGCAATACTAATTATGATGAACAATCTAGAATATCTCTGAAGCTTCGAGTAATCAATCCTAGATGACACAAACATACCTGTGAACCCAAGTGCCGCCCAGAGACATTGTCTCTTGAAAAAAAACAAACCATCACCCCAGGCTTCGGCAGCGCTATAGTAACTAGCGCTAAATACCATAACTATACCGATGGCGACTAGTATGACAGTAGTTAATAAAACCGGAAAATCAATCGGTCTTTTCTTCACCACGTCCCCCTACCTCCTCAATGCCTTGACTGCTTCCTTGAATACTTGACCTCTCTCCTCAAAATCCTTAAACATATCCCAACTGGCACATGCTGGTGAAAGTAGTACATTCCATCCTGGATACGAAAGTTCGCAGGCTTTCTCCACAGCTTCTTCAATAGTTTTTGTCATATGAATATTGTTAAAGCCCACTTCTTTAGCAGTTGCAGCAATGGCATCGGCAGTTTCTCCTAGTAAAACCAATTCTTTAACTTTGTTGCCAAAAGCATCTATAAAATTTGCATAGCTGGCCTTTTTGTCATATCCCCCTGCAATTAGAACTACTGAGCCTTTCATGGCCTCAATAGCCTTTATTGAGGATTCTGGATTGGTTCCCTTGGAATCATTATAATAGGCAACTCCGTCTATAATGTCTACCTTCTCAATTCGATGCTCAACTCCGGGAAACTCCTTTAGCACCCTGGCTATAATTGTTGGCTCTACCCCAGCAAGTGCAGCAGCCAAGGCAGCAGCTAATGCATTCTCCAAATTATGTGAGCCTGGTATACCAACCTGCTCTACTGGACATATAGACAAAGCGCCTTTGCCTATATTAATCATGATATGGTCATTTTCTACCCAAGCGCCTTCCTCCATAATCTGTAAGCGGCTAAAGAAAAATACCTTGCTTCCATTATTAGGCTTCAATTCCTTTACTAGAGGATCATCCCCGTTAAGGATTAGGAAGTCTCCCTCTCCCTGATTTTCAAATATCCGTGCTTTGGTAGCTAAGTATCCCTTCATGGTTTTGTGGCGGTCCAGATGATCTGGAGTAAGGTTAAGCATAAGGGAAATCCATGGATGAAATTCCTCTACAGTTTGCAGCTGAAAGCTGCTTATTTCTACCACTGCCATATGAGAAGATTCTGTTTCTTCTGCCTTAGCTGTAAATGGCACTCCGATATTACCTACCACATGGGTAGTTACCCCTGATGCCTTTACTATTTCACCTAGTAATGTTGTTGTAGTGGTTTTTCCATTTGTACCTGTGACAGCTAAAATTGGAGCCTTACAATATTGATACGCCAACTCAACTTCACTTATAACTTTTATTCCCATAGCTTTTGCCTTGACAATAAAAGGAACATCAGTAGGTATGCCAGGACTCATTACTATAAGATCTGTTTGTTTCAGAAATTTGTCGGGTTCTTCACCGAGACAGAACTCACAGCGAATGACTCTCTCCAAATCTTCTACTAGGTGGCTAACCTCGTTATATGCTTTTTTATCATAAACTATGACTCGTGCTCCAAGCCTGTACAGCAATTTAGCAGCGGATAAGCCACTGCGTGCCATGCCTGCTACCAGCACGGTTTTTCCTTTGACTTCCATCCCCAAAATCCTCCTAGATGTTTAAAAGTGTAATCAGGCAAAGAAACACAGTAGCAATCATAAACATTGAAACTACCTTGGTCTCAGGCATGCCTTTCAATTCAAAATGATGATGCAGAGGTGCCATTTTAAATATCCTCTTACCCCTAAGCTTAAAGGAACCTACCTGCAGGATTACTGAAATAGCCTCTGCCATATAGATTCCGCCAAAAATAGGTATCCACAGGGGTATTCGAAGGAGTATGGACAGGGCAGAAATAGCACCACCCAAGCCTAGCGACCCAGTATCTCCCATAAACACTTGTGCAGGATAGGCGTTGTAACGCAAAAATCCTAATAGTGCACCTGTCAATGCGGCAGAAAATACAATCAAATCTTGATAATTATTAGTCAACCAGGCTTGACCTCCCGCATTGGCAAGCTTGGCTGCAAAGGTAAGAATAATGCTAAGTGTGGCAGTAATTACAAGAGTGACTCCGGAACAAAGCCCATCTAAGCCATCGGTAAGGTTGACGCTGTTAACAGTGCCTAAAATTATAAAAACAACTATGGGAATATAGAAAACACCCAAGTCCCATTCTGCTCCTATTAAAGGAACTATTACACTACTTCCAATATAGGGATTTAAATATGCATAAAAAGCCAGAGTTACAGCAATGACCAGTTGACTGATAATCTTCTGGTAGGCTCGCAATCCCAAGGAACGTTTTTTAACAACTTTAATATAATCATCCAAAAATCCAATAAGTCCAAAGCCCAAGGTTGAAAGTACTGCAACTATTACATATTCTCCTCTTCCTCTGGTTTGAAGCAGACTAACCAATATTAAAGGAATTATAAAAATAATTCCCCCCATAGTAGGTGTACCGGTTTTTTTTAGATGTGTTTTAGGGCCATCGTCTCTTACCGTCTGTCCGAATTTTAGCTTCTTAAGCCAAGGTATAAGTGTAATTCCCAGAAGAAGGGTAGCTAAAAAGGAAATAATGACTATGAATGCATAAGATCTCAATTTATGTCCCTCCCCTGTCTTAGATATGATACAATCTCTTCCATTTTCAATCCTCTTGAACCTTTCACTAGCACACAATCTCCTTGCTGTAAATTATCTTTCAACCAATGAGCAATTTCTCTATTGCTATTTTTGTGAAAAACAGCGTTTGAATCCATTCCTGACTTTATTGCAGCTTCTGTAGTCCAGATACCTGCTTTGCCTACTGTTATTAAAACATTTACTCCGCAGTCGGCTACCCATTTCCCTACCAATTTATGGGCATCATTAGTATATTCACCCAACTCCAGCATATCACCAAGGATGGCAATTTTGCGCGATCCCTTCATATCCTCCAATATTTTCAAGGCTGCCTGAACAGAATCTGGGCTGGCATTATAGGCATCGTCAATTATCTTAACATTATCAAAGCCAGGTGCAGAGAATATATCCAGACGCATATTACCGCCTGTGTAAGATGGAAGAGCTTCTTGAATATCTTCCATTTCTACTCCAAAAGCCCTACCTGCTGCAATGGCAGCAAGGCTGTTAAGTACATTATGTCTACCAGGCACCTTTAGATGTATAGGCCAGATTTTCCCCTCAGCTAATAAATCATATGTGATACCCGCTTCACCTAACAGTTGAATGTTTTCTGCCCGATAATCCGCTTCATCTGTCGTTCCGTATCGAACTACATTATAAGGAGTTGAACTGTCTAACATCATCTTCCCTTCATGGTGGAGTATATCGTTATCATCATTTAAAAAGACGGTACAGCCATCATGCAGCTGTTCCAGAACCTCCGACTTCGCCTTCCATATATTGTCTCGACTTCCTAGGTTTTCTATGTGAGATACTCCAATATTTGTAAAGACAACTGCCTTAGGCGGGGCAATAGCAGCCAAAGTGCTAATCTCATCGAAACCGCTCATACCCATTTCTAGTACCCCGATTTCATGATGAGGTTCTAATTGGAAAAGAGTCATGGGTAAGCCAATTTCATTGTTAAAATTTCCCTGGGTTTTTAGTACTTGATATTTTTTTGAAAGAACAAGGCTAATAAAGTCCTTAGTGGTGGTTTTTCCAGTACTACCAGTTACTGCTATGATGGGAATCGGCAGGCTTCTTAAATACCAAGCTGCCAGCTCCTGTAAGGCTTTAAGTGTGTTCCCAGTAACTATTTTATGTACTCCCTGGGGCAAAGTTTTGTTAAGATTATGTGTCAAAACAGCGACAGCTCCTTTTTCAGCTGCCTGCATTAAATAATCGTGACCATCAAAGTTTTCACCTACTAAGGGTACAAAAAGATCTCCAGGTTGGATTGTCCGACTGTCAGTAGATACACCAGTAATAACAGTAGCTGGCCCCGTACCAATGATATGGCCTCCAACAGCATCTGTCACCTCTTTTATGGATAGTGGCTTCATCAAACCTTCTCCCTTCCTAGTATTTGAGCAACAATTTGCTTTTCATCAAATGGAATGGTTTGCCCTTTTAGTAGTTGATAAGTTTCATGACCTTTTCCAGCCAGAATAATCACATCTCCGGTTCTTGCATTATCCAGAGCATATTTTATGGCTTCTTTGCGATCAACTATAAGCTCATATGGGCAGTCAGTTTTAATCAGCCCTGGTAAAATGTCATTAATGATATCCATAGGTTCTTCATTACGGGGATTGTCTGAAGTCACTATACAAAAATCTGAATATTCTCCACAAACCTCACCCATTAAAGGACGTTTGGCAGAATCCCGATCTCCACCACAACCAAACAAGGTAACAATTCTTCCATCAGTCAGGTCTCTGGCTGTTGTCAGTATATTCTTTAAGCCATCAGGCGTATGAGCATAGTCAATGATCACCGAATAATCCGTATTAGTATCCAATAGTTCAAAACGGCCGCTAACCCCGCGTATTGCTTCCAAGCCAAGCTGAATATCTTTTAACGAGATCCCTGCTGCATAGCAGGCGGACGCTGCCGCCAATGCATTGTATACACTGAAAATTCCTGGTATTTGAAGATTGATGCTAATCTTGCCACCTAAAATATGTAGATTAAAGGAAACTCCCTCAGCCATAATCTCAATATCTCTAGCAAAAATATCTGCTGGCTTATAAATTCCATAGGTAAAGGATGGACTCTCTAAACCCTCCAGAATAATACGTCCGCTTTCATCATCTACATTGATAATAGCTAATTGACTTTGTTCAAACAATTTCGCCTTGGCTTCCCTATAATTTTCCAGAGTTCCATGAAAATCCAAATGGTCCTGAGTCAAGTTTGTAAAGATTCCAACTTGAAATGTACAGCCTGCAACGCGACTTAATGCCAATGAATGAGAGGAAACCTCCATAACAGCCGTATCCACATTTTCTTGTACCATCTGGTGGAGCAATTGCTGTAAATCAGGGGATTCCGGCGTGGTATGTTCTGTTGGTATCATTCTATCGCCAATTAAATTGGTGATGGTACCAATGAGCCCAGTCTTCTTTCCCGCTTGTTCCAAAATGGACCTGATCATATAGGTAGTAGTAGTTTTTCCATTAGTCCCAGTTACTCCAAATAATATCAGATTCTCTGTAGGATTGCCATAGAAGCTAGATGAGAGAAGCCCCATATACTCTCGGGTTTCCGACACAAATATCTTAGTTACTCCTTCGGGTAATTGAATGTCTTTTCTCAGTAAAACAGCTACAGCACCTTTCTCTACTGCCATGGCAGCATAATTGTGGCCATCCACCTTATAACCTTCTATACAAAAAAACAAGGACCCGGGGGTCACCTGTCTTGAATCATAATGAATCCCACTGATGGGGACGTCTAAAGACCCCTCTGTGCGAAGAACTTCAATTCCTTTCAATAACTCTCTGAGTTTCATTCCCAATTCCTCCCGAATACCAGCCTCAGCAGGCTGTTTATCTCTCTTGTAAGTATATACATAACATTACCAAATCATACCTTTCAGAGACCCCGTGCATGAGGGCTTCACTTGCCCTTGCCCTCAAGACGCCCACTTCTATAAGTGGTGCGTTCACTCTTAACAATTCAGGTGGAGTAGTCTCCATCTGAATCCCCGATGTTTTGCTGGAAGCAAAACGAGTTCACTAAGGTGCCTCAAAGGTGACGGTAATGCGAGTATCCGGTTCCACCATAGTTCCAGCTTCAGGATTCTGACTGACAGCCAGACCTGTTCCCACCATTTTTAACGAAAGTCCTTTAGATGTCAATATATTGTTGACTTCCCGAATGGATTTGTTTCTTACATCCGGCACTTCTACTAGCTGGTCGTTTTCCGAGCCTGGTTCCGCATCCCCTGATCCTGTATAAAGAAGTACTGTTGTACCAACCATAACTTCCGCATCAGCTAAGGGCATCTGCCTTGCCACCTCGGTCCCAGTTTGTTCCGCAAGGTAATCCAATCCTGCGTTACGCAGCTCCTTGGCGGCATCTGTCAGGGACTTTCCAGTAACATCTGGTACGATAACCATCTTTGTTTCTTCCTTTGAATTTTCATCAAAAGCCGGTTCAACTTCCAGATAATTCAAAGAATCTTCCAGTATCATTTTTACATAGGGAGCTGCTACTACACTTCCAAAATCCACAGCTACCTTAGGTTCATCAACCATGAATAAAACTAATAGTTGAGGATCATCTGCAGGTGCAAATCCGATAAAAGAAGCTATTACTGCACCCTGCTTAATACCTCCCCCAGGGCTGTATTTCTGGGCAGTACCAGTTTTTCCACCAACAGCATAACCTGGGATACGGGCATTTTTTCCACTGCCTTCGCTTACAACACTTTCCAGTACATCACGCATAATGCTGGATGTGTTTTCAGATACGACTCTTCTAACCGTTACCGGTGGTAACTCCTCATATATTTGTTTGTTGCCATCATCAAACTCCATAGCTTTTACCAGCCTGGGCTCCATCAAATTGCCACCGTTTATTACAGCAGCAGTTGCATTAATCAACTGAATTGGAGTAACTGCTATTGACTGACCAAAACCGATGCGAGCCAGGTCAACATTTTTTACAGAGGCTTCACTAATCATAACGCCTCTTTCTTCTCCATTTATATCAATTCCCGTCCTGGAGCCAAAACCAAAGGCTTCCAGGTAATCATAGAATTTCGTTGTTCCCATACCTAAAGCCATATCCATAAATGCAGGATTACAGGAATTCTGCACTGTCTCGTGAAAGGTCTGATGACCATGCCCCCCGGGTTTCCAACACCTAATCCGCTGCCCATCTACTATTCTATAGCCAGGATCATTATATGTGGAATTTACACTTGCAACCCCTGCTTCCAGTGCTGCAGCTGAAGTTATAATTTTAAAGGTAGATCCCGGATCCATATTATCTTTAACAGCAATATTCTTTATAAAGGCTTCCATACCTTCATATCCCAATTCTCGAGGCGGTTCATTAGGATCGAAATCTGGACGATTAGCCATTGCAAGAATATCACCAGTTTTGGGGTCCATTACAATGCAATATACCTTATCAGCTTGATACTGCTCCATAGCATCAGAAACAGCCTTCTCTGCAAAATGCTGAATGACTTGGTCAATGGTAAGGATAACATTCCAGCCATCAATTGGAGGAACCATCCTCTCTACATTTGTAGGTGTTTCCTTCCCCTGAGCATCGGTTTCCATTATAAGCTTACCTGGTAAACCCTTCAGATACTTATCGTAGTATAACTCTATTCCTTCCTGACCAACAATTCCCTCTGCAGGCTCGGCATACTTCATTGTGAAACCCAAAATATGAGATGCAAGATTTCCGTTTGGATAATAGCGTTTGGGTTCTTCGGTAAAATAAATACCCTTAATATTCAAACCTCGGATTGCCACAGATTGCTCTCGTGTCAATTGACGCTTAATCCAGATCTCTGACTTGGTTTTGTCTGCTACCTTTTCATAAAGCTCATCTGCATTCATATCCAAAATTTCAGCAAGTTTGACAGCTGTATCTTTAGCATCCGCCAGCTGTCTTGGCCGTACGGCTATACTGTCGGCGGTTGCACTTTGTGCCAGAATTTCCTTATTACGATCATAAATAATTCCTCTCTGAGGATAAACATCAAGAGATCGTGTCCATTGATTTAGTGCCTTATCTTGAAGTTCCTGACCCCATACCAATTGTATATATCCACTTCTTATAATTAAAGCAAATAATAGCAGAAAAATACCTAATAATAGTGCCAGAAGCCTTCTTCTATTTGTCACTGCTGGTGCAGACACCAGCAATCCCCCCTTCCCAAAAGTGAGAAACAGCCTTTAATTGGATGACCTCAAAAATCTGCTCCACAAACTTGGCTCATTCTGAGCGGAAGAATCAACAGCTTGCTCCATAACTTTATTCACTTCAGGAAGGTTAACATATTCCACTTGGCCTTCTTCAGGATACTTCATGCCCATTTCCGTTGCTGAAAACTCAATAGTATTTAGGTCCTTACGATAAGCTAGTTCCACTTTCAAGTTTTCCATCCGCAGGTTTTCCTTCTCCAGTGTCTTTTCAAGAGCCAGAATCTCCCTATGGTTTTCCGTTATTTGAGAATAGCGGAAAATTGTAAAACAGGCTGTCGCAAAACAAACCAAGACCATTCCGATGGTCAGAACCTTCCTTAAGGTCTGAGGCTTTCTAACGGGAAGCTGCCGAGTTTCTTCCTGCCGCTTCGGCTCCTCTTTTCTCACTGGTTCCATTACCGGAACCCTATCTTCTAAATATGAATATTTCTCTGCTAACATTTTTATTCAGCCTCCCAGCTGTTTATGTATTCAAATGCCATTATCGTTTTTGGCATACTCGTAATTTTGCGCTTCGAGCCCTTAAATTGGCGTCTAATTCTTCCTGGCTCGGTATAACAGGTTTTCTAGTAACAATATCTATTACTGGTTTCAAACCACAAACGCATATCGGTGCGTTAGGTGGACAGGTGCATGGATCTTTCAAACTGCGAAAAGTGTTCTTAACAATCCTGTCCTCAAGAGAATGAAAGGTAATGATGCACAGTCTACCTTCCGGTTTTAATACCTCTACTGCATTGCGAATTGCTTCTTCAAGCAGGCTAAGCTCCTGGTTCACTGCAATTCTAAGGGCCTGAAAGGTACGCCTTGCTGGATGAGGTCCTCCCCGTCTTGCTGAAGAGGGTACCGCCATTTTAATGACTTCCACCAGTTGTGTAGTGGTTTCAACTGGACGGTTCTTAACTATAAATTCAGCTATACGCTTCCCCCAACGTTCTTCACCGTAATCCCAAATAATCTGTGCCAATTCTTCCTGAGAGGACTGATTTACCAGGTCATAAGCACTGAGGTCCTGGGTTGTGTCCATACGCATGTCTAGTGGAGCATCTTCATGGTAAGAGAAGCCTCTTTCTGGAGTATCCAGCTGATATGAGGAAACACCCAGATCCAACAGGATTCCGTCCACTTCAGATATACTCAGTTCAGATAGTAAGATCTTAATATCAACGTAGTTCCCGTGAACTCCTTGAAAGGAATCGGAGTAGTCCGACAACCTGTTAGTAGCAGCTTTGATAGCTGCAGTATCCCGGTCAATACCAATTAGCCGTCCAGTGGGGTAAATCTCCTTCAAAATTTCCAATGAATGTCCTCCGCCGCCTAGAGTGCCATCTACATAAGTTTCTCCGGGGACTGGTTTTAGATATTCTATTGTTTCCTGTAATAAAACAGGGATGTGATGAAAATTCATTGGTCGGGTTCCCTTTCCTGGTCGCGAATTAAATGCCCAATTCTGCCATCTTTTCTATAATTGCCTCTTGATCCATACTGGATTCTCCATTGTAGCTTTCCCAAGCATCTCTATTCCAAATCTCAACTCGTGTAGATACACCAATAATGGATAAATCCTTTTCGAGGCCTGCATAATCTCTGAGATTGGCTGGCAGCAGAATTCTTCCTTGCTTATCAGCCTCACATTCAGCAGCTCCTGCAAAGAAAAAACGAATAAAAGCTCGAGCTTCCTTACTGGTGAGAGGAAGTGTGCGAAGTTTTTGCTCCAGGCTCTTCCATTCTTCGTTTGGATATACAAAAAGACAATTATCCAAGCCCTTGGTGACAACAAACTTTTCACCCAGATCTTCTCGAAACTTTGCCGGCATGAATACTCTGCCTTTAGGGTCAATCGAATGTTGATATTCACCAATGAACAAAATCTACGCCTCCTTTCACCTCAAATTTCATATGTATAGGATGCTATGGGTATTATACACCACTTTAAACCACTTTGCACCACTCTTATCTGTTATTCTATATGAATTAATGAATTCCTGCTAAAGAATTGAAAAAAGTTCCCAAAAATAAAAAAAGAGTACACCGAATTTTCTCGGTATACTCTTTTTAAAACTTCTATATTTATTTCTGCTATTCACAGCTGTGAAAGTAACCTCTTGTTGCTTATTTCTTAAAGCATCATAAAATCTGTTTCAATTGAAAGTTTAGGTAATCACAGGAAACCAGGTGGTATTCTGTACCTTCGTACTCACCTTCGAAAGCTATACGGCAACCCTCTCCGTGAAGATGACCATATACTACATGGTGTGGCTTGTATTGAGTTAAGGTATTAACCATTTCTGTTGGTTGGCCTTTATCATCAAAGGGAGGATAATGCAGCATCACAATTAAAGTTTTGCCATTATCCGTATCTCCCCATACCTGCTGTTGCAAATTGGCACTGTCTAGGGAAAGCTTCAATCGCTGAACCTCCCTATTGTAAACCTTAGCATCCTGCTGGGTGAAATCCTTCATCTCAGGGTTTATCCAACCTCTGGTTCCACAGAATGTATAGCCAGACTCCAATACGCTGTCATTTTGCAATACACGTATGGATGATGGCAGAACACTTCGAACCTTGGATACTGAAGACCACCAATAATCGTGGTTCCCCTTAATTAAAATTTTCTTTCCAGGCAGCTTAGCGATATTCTCCAAATCAATTTTGGCATCAGAAAGCTTCATAGCCCAGCTGATATCCCCTGGAATCAAAACAATATCCTGGCTGGAGACTCTCTCTTCCCAATCTTTTTGAATTCGCTCCCAATGGTTCTCCCAGTGCTTACCGAATATATCCATAGGCTTGTCAACTGCACCGGCAAGGTGTAAGTCACCAATGGCAAAAACGGAAGTTTTCATTAACAACCTCCCTTAAATTGCCTTTTTTTCTTTCAATAACTTAACAACCTGTTGGTTTACTTCCTGTGCTGACAAAGTATAATCATCAATAGTTACAGTGACAAAGGTTGCCTTATTCTTTTTATAATAGTCTTCTAACGGTTGTGTTTTAGTTCTATATTCCTTCAATCGCTGTACTATAGTCTCTTCATTATCATCACTTCGCCTAATTAAGTCACCGCCGCAGTCTGTACAATGGCTTAATCCCTGGTCCTCATGATAAATCTTCTTACAGTTGGAGCAAAGCATTCTCCCCAATATACGATAGAATAGAACTTCTTTGGTAACGTCCAAATCAATGATAAGATCCACCTTACTCCCAACAGCTGCCAGAATTCCATCAAGAGCTTCTGCTTGACCTATAGTTCTTGGATAACCATCAAACAATACGCCATTTTTGTATTCAGGCTTTTTAATCCCATGTTCTACAACTTGATTTGTCACATCATCTGTTACCAACACACCCTGCTGTATTACTTGTACCTGTGGATACAAGGGATGATCAGGATCTTTTAAAATCTCTCTAAACAAATCTCCAGTTGACAAAGGCCGAGCTTGCAATTTATCGGCCAAAAGGGCTCCCTGGGTTCCTTTTCCTGACCCTGGAGGCCCCAATAAAATAACATTCATAAAAATAATCCCCCTCATTTACTGACTACGACAACACGAGGATGATTAACTTCCCCATGCATTAATAATTTAATAGACATTCTACTAAAGAATTGAAGAAAAGGCAATGCATCATTTAGGATTCTTTAGGATCTATTAGGACTTTTTCCAGTTGCTCCATGGCATTTTCCATGCTATCAATGGGTTTTAGAGGATATCCCCTTTTTCTTAGACGGTCGAATAAATCCATTAAAATCGGTGGCTCCAGGTTAGCCTCGCGCAACAGTTCTACCTGCTCGAACACTTCATTCGGGCTGCCTTTTGTTACAATCAAACCCTTGTTTATTACATAAATTAAATCTGATATTTGCGGCACAATGTTGATATCGTGGGTGGTAGTCACCAGGGTAATTCCATTTTCCTGGTTCAAGCGATTTAACAGTGTGATCATCTCTGCTTTGGATTTAGGGTCTAGTCCATCGAAGGGTTCGTCTAAAATCAGTATCTCAGGCATCATGGAAATTGCCCCGGCCAAAGCAACCTTTTTCTTCTGACCGCCACTGAGATAGTGAGGTATTTTATCTAAAAGTTCCTCTATTCCCAACATAGAAGCTATTTTATTTACCCTTTCATCTGTTTCCTGACTGGAAAACCTCTCATTCCTGAGAGAAAAAGCAATATCATCATAAACTCGAGGTCCGATTATCTGCTCGTCTACATTTTGAAAGACCACACCAATATGCTTACGGATTTGGTTAAATTTTTTATCAGGCTTCATACCCATAACTTCAACCTGTCCATCTACTGGTGATAGCAAGCCTAATATGTGGGATATCAGCGTGGTCTTACCAGCTCCATTCGGGCCCAGAATCACCACTCTGTCACCGGAATTTACAACAAAATCCAAACCACAGAGACTCACCTCTGTTTTGTCGGGATAAATATGTTTAATACAGTGTACTTGAATTAAATGTTCCATGGAATCAACACTCCTGTCAATACAATCAATGAAAAAATAAGCAACAATATATCAGCTCTTTGCAATGGAGCCCGTTCACGAGATATTGGCATTTTCCCGTTGTATCCCCTAAGGGAATAAATTCGATATAGTCTTTCGCTCATTTCAAAGGCATGAATAATCATTACACCTAATGCACCAGCGATGTTTTTCAAATTGAATAAAAGCCTCATGGGATGAAATCCACCGCGCAGACGAACACTCTTAACCATATTTTCTATATTGTCTAATAATATAAAGAGTGAACGATAGGTGAAAACAAACACATCAACGATTACCCCTGGTAGAACATAAGAAAATACAGCAAATATGTCTGTATATGGGGTCGTCGTAATTAATACCAGCATGTTTAATGCGGCCCCTAAAGCCTTTATCATAACAAGCACCGCAGCAACCCAGGATTGCTGCAACTGAATTAGTGCAAAGAGCAAGCTAAAAACCACAGGATATAGAGCCAGATGAAATATTTCTCTAAAATCCACTCTGGATAAAAAAATAAAAAAGATAGGTATCAATAAAAGTAAGATTGCCTTATATATATGGTTGGAGAAAATCAGAGCAGCCAAAAACGAAAATGCTACCCATACCTTAGTAACCGGTTGAGCTTGGTGAATAAAGCTATTCCCATTGTTGGCCATATGATCTACAGCAGCTATATGCATTTTACTTGAGCTCCTTTACGTTGAATGAGCGGAATTAAGAAAATCCGGTCTAACCTTGGAGAAGAATCTAACAATAAGCCCGGTAACCAAAGACTCTATTAAAATTCCAGATAGTATAATAATAAGTACTGCACTCCATCCAGTAAAGGAGAGAAATTTAATACTTTCTAATTCATCGTCTGTATGGTCTTCATGATGAAAAATATCTTCACTTATATCCTCATAGTTATGACTGGCATTTTGGTGATGGTGATCATGAATGGGCAATGCATCCATTAAGCCAGCTGCTGAACCTACTATAAGCACCATTAAGACAGTAGATAAAAGCAATGCTATTACGTTGGCTGTTATAGCGGAAAATGAATAATTCATTTTGATTGATACAGCTTTGAAAAGGTAATAGCCGACAATGGCCTCCCCTCCCATTAGCAGTGTATTTATTCCTATTGTAGTAAAGCCCCCATGACCCATTAAAGCTAAAATGGTGTTTACTACAAATACGGCTATGAAGCTTAGACTAGGACCAGCCAAGATACCACATAACACCGCCAGATTGAGATGAACAGGCAGAAACCCCAAAGGGATAGACATGAAGATCAACATTAATGCGCCGATAACCCCTACAAAAGGTATTTTCTTACGCGCTTCGTCTCCTTGTATCCTTCTTGCAAAAAACCATAACAGTAAAAAACAAAAAACAAAACCTGATATCCACAAAAAAGGTGATAGTACACCATCGGGTAAGTGTATATGACTCATAACAATCCTCCGCTTCTAAATGCATATCACTTGCATTTACTATTATATTCTATAAACCCTTTATTATACTGTCAAGCAGTTTAAAGGTAAAAAAAGACAGCTCAATGAGCTGTCCATATTAATAATAGGTCTTGAATAAAGGGGTGTATTAAATTATACGCAAGTGTATCCACCATCAACTGGGATGATAACACCTGTTACATAAGAGGATGCTTCGGATGCTAAGTATACTGCTGTAGAGTCTAATTCTCCTTCGTTTCCATAGCGTCCTAGTGGTACTGTAGTTTTCATATATTCAGAGAAAGAATCTGTCTTTAATGTATCTGCTGTTAACTCAGTTTCAAAATAACCGGGGCAGATGCAGTTTACAGTAATTCCATTTGGTGCCCACTCAGCAGCTAATGCTCTGGTCAAGTTGACAACGCCACCTTTGGCTGCATGGTAGCCAGCGCTTGGAAGAGCCATGTTTCCAACTAAGCCATACATTGAAGAAATGTTAATTATGCGTCCATAGTTGTTTTTCATCATACCCTTTGCGAATTCTCTGGATACTTTGAATACACTGTTCAGATCCAATTCTACATTCCAGTTCCAATCTTCGTCTTTCATCTCTACTGCTGGTCCAACATATCCTGTACCTGCATTGTTCACTACTATATCTACCTTACCATATTCTTTTTCAATTGTTTCAACAGCCTCTATAATAGCATTTGTATCAGTTACATCACATGGAACAGGCAAACATTTTACCCCAAGAGCACGAATTTCTGTTGCGACAGCTTCAAGCTTTTCCTTCCGACGTGCCATGATAGCAATATTTGCACCCTGTCTAGCATATGCTTTTGCCATTTGAACTCCCAGTCCTGAAGATGCACCTGTTATAACTGCTACCCTTCCTGTTAAATCGAATAAATTTTTAATTGCCATTTTAAGTCTCCTCCTATTGGTATAAAAAAATTATAATTTATTATCATTACTTTCAGTCCATATATTAGTCTATTGTTATATTTTTGTCAATCATCTTTTGAAAACTATTTTATTTTTCTTTTTTAATCACATTTTTCAGCATTTTTGTCAATGTATTGACTTGAAATGCATACTGGATTATAATATCAATATAAGTTAGTTGATACTTTTTTGAGCTTTAAGAAGAGTTATATAACAAGAATAAACTGTTATAACACAGTGTTTTGGCATCTAGTTTTACAGTATATAACTTTATATTAGTTATCGATAAGTTTCAATCGATATTTTCATAAAGCTCTTGATTTTGTCGAAAAACTTTGTTAAAATTATATCAGTAACTAATTGTATAAGTACTATATATGCTTACTGAATATGTCTTCCTAATTGGAAGCAGACATATTACTTATTAAGGAGGAAATTTTATGTATCAGATAGTTAAGAAAACTGAGCTGAATCCAACCGTTACAAGGATGGAAATATCAGCACCACTTATTGCTAAAAAAGCACAACCAGGTCAGTTTATCATTCTTCGCGTTGACGAAGATGGAGAAAGGATGCCCCTGACCATTGCTGATACCGATATCGAGAATGGCACGGTTTCTATTATATTTCAAATCGTCGGCGGATCTACAGTAGCGCTTAATCACTTAAATGAAGGCGACTCCCTTCATGACTTTGTTGGCCCTCTAGGCAAAGCAACAGAAACAGAAGGTTTAAAGAAAGTAGCTGTTGTAGGCGGCGGTGTTGGTTGTGCCATAGCCTACCCTGTTGCGAAGAAGCTTCATGAACAAGGTTGCGAAGTTCATGCCATCATTGGTTTCCGCAACAAGGACTTGTTAATACTGGAAGACGAGTTCAAGCAAGCAAGCAGCAAGCTTATTATTATGACAGACGACGGCAGCTATGGTGAAAAAGGAGTTGTCACCAATGCACTGAAAGAATTGCTTGATAGCGGCGAAAAATATGACCAGGTTATTACCATTGGTCCTCTTATAATGATGAAGTTTGTAAGTGCACTGACACAAGAGTATGGAGTAAAAACCGTAGCCAGCATGAATCCTGTCATGATCGATGGTACCGGTATGTGCGGTGGTTGTCGTCTTTCTGTAGGGGGAAAAACGAAATTTGCATGTGTAGATGGCCCGGACTTTAACGCTCACGAAGTTGACTTTGATGAAGCAATCGCCCGTGCTGCCACATATAAACCTTTTGAAAGAAAAGCCCATGAAGAAGTCTGCAATTTGTACAACAAGGAGGTTGAATAACATGGCAAAATGTAATATGTCTATGAAGAAGAATGAAATGCCTGCACAAGATCCCAACGTGCGAAACAAGAACTTCCTTGAGGTTGCACTGGGATACTCCTCAGAACAAGCTATAGATGAAGCAAAGCGCTGTCTGCAGTGTAAACATAAGCCTTGTGTCAATGGATGTCCTGTAGGAATAGATATTCCTGCATTTATAAAAGAAACAGGAGAAGGCAATTTTGAGTGTGCCTACGAGATTATTAGCGAATCAAACTCTCTACCAGCAGTATGTGGAAGAGTCTGCCCTCAGGAATCCCAATGTGAGCAGGTATGTGTTCGCGGAATTAAGGGTGAATCTGTAGGAATTGGTAGATTAGAGCGTTTTGTAGCAGACTACCATATGGAGAATAATAATGAAAAAATAGAAAAACCGGCTTCAAACGGTCACAAAGTTGCTGTAGTTGGTTCTGGACCTGCTGGTCTTGCCTGCGCTGGAGTACTTGCTAAAAAAGGCTATGAAGTAACTATATTTGAAGCCTTACATGTAGCAGGCGGCGTTTTAATATATGGGATTCCAGAATTCCGTCTTCCAAAAGCAATTGTTCAAAAGGAAATTGATACATTGAAGGACCTTGGCGTAACAATCGCAACCAACATGGTCATTGGAAAGGTCTTATCTATTGATGAGTTAATTGTTGAATATAATTTCGAAGCAGTATTTATCGGTTCAGGAGCCGGTCTACCTAGGTTCATGAACATACCAGGAGAAAACTTGAATGGTGTTTATTCTGCTAACGAGTTCCTTACCCGTGTAAATCTGATGAAGGCATATAAGGAAAACAGCTCCACCCCTATCCACACAGGAAATAAGGTTGCAGTAGTGGGTGGTGGAAACGTTGCTATGGACGCAGCAAGATGTGCAAAACGACTTGGTGCTGATGTAACAATTATTTACCGTCGAACAGAAAAAGAGTTACCAGCAAGGCTAGAGGAAATTGAACATGCCAAGGAAGAAGGTATAGAATTTAAGTTCCTGACTAGCCCCACTGAAATCTTAGGTGATGAAAAAGGCTGGACCAAAAAGATCAGATGTGAACAAATGGAGCTTAGCGAGCCGGATGACTCGGGTAGAGCCAGACCTGTTCCAATTCCAAACAGTGAATTTGATTTGGATGTAGACAGCGTAATAATGTCCATAGGTACTTCCCCCAATCCTTTGATTAAGTCCACAACTAAAGGACTTGAAACCCATAAATGGGGTGGAATCATTGTTGAGGAGGATACCGGACTTACATCCCGTGAAGGCGTTTACGCTGGCGGAGATGCCGTTACAGGTGCTGCTACAGTAATACTTGCTATGGGAGCAGGAAAAGATGCAGCGGCTGCAATCGATAAGTTCATCTCAAGTAAATGAGAATAAAAATGGCTTATAAGACCGTCTCCCGACAAACCATACAGCGTCTACCGTTGTATCTGAATTACCTTAGATCATTGCCCAGTGACGGTCCAACAAATGTATCTGCAACAGCCATTGCAGAGGCCTTAGACTTAAATGATGTTCTCGTTAGAAAGGATTTGGCTTCTGTCAGTGCAGGTGGGCGACCTCGAATTGGATATATAACTCAGGACCTTGTGTTTACCATAGAACAGTTTCTTGGTTATCGCGACACGGAAAGTGCAGTACTAGTCGGTGCTGGAAATATCGGTCAGATATTACTCCATTACAAGGGGTTTTCCAAGCATGGGATGAATATAGTAGCAGCTTTTGATACAGATGAGTCTGTTGTAGGTGAAAGTGTTAATGGCAAGCAAATTTTCTCAGTAGACAAGTTAAGTAATCTATGTGAGAGAATGAAAGTGCGGATTGGTATAATATCTGTACCTCCCCCTTCAGCCCAAGAAATTTGCGATATACTTGTTAAAAGTGGTATCATGGCTATTTGGAACTTTGCACCAGTCCAATTAAAGGTACCAAAGAACGTTATGGTATATAACGAAGACTGGTTCTCTTCCCTGGATCAACTGCTAAAGCACTTGAATGATAAGCTTTATGATTAAGGCATAGTAAGATCTAATAGCGACAAGTGATTTTCTTCACTTGTCGCTTTTTTCTTATGAAATGTACTTACACTCCTCTTATACTTGCTAAATCTTCAATTTATAATTATACTATGATTTAGGTGTCAAAACTACTTTATCTTGAAAACTATACAGCATATAGGTTATAAACCAGTTGAAGAACACTATATACAGTACTAAAGTTCATCATTAAGACCTTTTGACAATCTAATCATACTATATTAGAAAAATAAACTAAGGAGTTGTTATATGAATACTAAGAATTTGAAAAAGTCTCTAAGACTTTTTACAGTGTTTTTTCGCATTGGCATGTTCACCTTCGGTGGCGGCTATGCAATGATTCCCTACATAGAAAAAGAAATTGTAGAAAAGAACCAGTGGATTGAAAGCGAAGATATTATCGACATCTTTGCTATTGTACAATCTCTTCCCGGTGTTATAGCTGTTAACTCCTCAACCTTTGTCGGTTATCGAGTAGCAGGCTTAACAGGCGCTTTTGCAGCAACCTTAGGTGTCATCCTGCCTTCATACCTCATCATTGCCATTATCGCCCTGTTCTTTTATAATTTCAGGCATTATCCTTATGTTAATGAAGCATTTTATGGAATTCAAGCCGGAGTTGCTGCTCTCATGTGCCATGTAGTGTACAAACTGAGCAAGAAAAGCATAAAAGGTGTAATAAGCATAGCTTTGGCCATAGCAGCCTTTCTAGCACTTGTAATCTTTGGTGCACCTGCAATTGGAGTACTTCTTGTAGCGGGAGTAATCGGCCTGGTAGCAAGTAATCTTAATGTAATAAAAAATAACAGGGAGGCTGAATAATGAGGATATTAATAGAGCTATTCCTGGTTTACGCAAAAATTGGTCTGTTCACCTTTGGCGGTGGCTATGCCATGATACCCTTGATAACCCAGGAGATTACCCAACGCAATTGGCTCACTCTTGAAGGAGTCATTGACATTATAGCAATTTCAGAAATGACACCTGGACCCTTTGCAGTTAACTCTGCAACCTTTATCGGCATACAACAGGCAGGACTTATTGGCGGTATATTTGCAACTTTAGGGGTTGCTACCCCCTCCTTTATCATCGTGGTACTCGTTGCGAAGTATTTTATGAAAATGAAGGACCATCCCATTGTGCAAGGTGTCCTTTCAGGATTGCGACCTGCTGTTATTGGCCTTATAGCCTCCTCCACCCTTATGATTGCGCAAAATGCTTTCTATATAAAAGGATGGGATGGCTGGGCTAATATGATATCCGCTATTGACTGGAGAGCTATTGTTGTATTTGCTCTAAGCCTATTGGGAATCACCAAGCTCAAAGTTCACCCAGCCCTAATGATTATTATCAGCGCAGTTTTGGGAATAGTACTATTTACCTGGTTATAATATACGTTTATAAATCTATACATTGCCTTCTCCTCTATTTTGGATTATGATAGAATCTATTGATTATTACTGTAGTAGGAGAAGATACCATTGAAAAAGGAAATATTAAAGGGATGGAAGGCAGCAACCCCAGTTGCTCTAGGCTATATTCCACTAGGACTGGCCTTTGGAATAATGGCTGCTCAACAGGGCTTAACTTGGGTTGATGTCTTCTTTTTATCTCTGCTAGTGTACGCAGGCTCTGCACAATTTATCGCATCTGCTATGATAGCTGCCAACGCTTCTGCCATAGCAATTATAGGAACAACCTTTCTTGTGAACCTGAGGCATCTGCTTATGACTGCCTCTCTATCACCTCACTTAAAGCACTTATCCACTCCCTCTCTCGCTCTTATAAGCCTTGAGATTACCGATGAGACATATGCTGCTGGTTATCCGGAGGCTTCAACCGGGAAGGCGTCTAAATGGTTTTATTTCGCATTAAACAATCTCGCTCATTTTAGCTGGATTATTTGTACAGTTTTAGGCTGTTTATTGGGCAACTCAATTTCTGACCCTCAAAAATGGGGGCTGGATTTTGCTCTTCCTGCCATGTTTATAGGACTTATATTCACTCAACTGAAAGGCAAATCTAACATCCTGGTATCCCTGACTGCAGGCATATTGTCCGTGGTATTTGCATTTCTTCTCAAGGATAATTTTAATATAATTATTGCTACTGTGTTGGCGGCTATGTTAGGAGCGTGGTTGGACAAATGAGATCAGATAATATGTTTTTTATAATCGTAGGAATGAGTATTGTTACCCAGCTTCCCAGGCTTCTTCCCTTAGTGGTGCTGTCACGTCTGAATTTACCGCCCCTGGTTATTCGTTGGCTGAAACAGATTCCAGTAGCTGTATTATCTGCACTACTCTTCCCCAGCTTATTGATGCCAGATCGTAACTTATCCCTCTCATTGGATAATACTGCCTTGATGGCTGCCCTACCCTGCGTACTG
The DNA here is from genome assembly GCA_964345785.1 of uncultured Eubacteriales bacterium. GTDB lineage: Bacteria > Bacillota > Clostridia > Caldicoprobacterales > DTU083 > UBA5454. The sequence goes on from CAYFSR010000013.1 coordinate 22,279, forward strand.
GTTGCAGTTAAGACTAAGAATTTGTTACTGACAATACTTACAGGAATCATTGCCTCTGCATTGCTTCAATTGATCTGAAAAAGCCTCATCCTCGGTTGATTATGTGACCATTCTAGTATATAATTAAATGTTAGCAAGGAAGATACAGGAGGCATAACAAAGAATGAAATTAGGAATCGTAGGACTGCCCAATGTGGGCAAAAGCACATTATTTAATGCAATAACCAAAGCGGGAGCTGAATCGGCAAACTACCCGTTTTGTACAATAGAGCCTAATGTAGGCATGGTTGCTGTTCCAGATGAACGGTTGGACAAGCTGGTCGAGATGGAGCATCCTAAGAAGGTAACTCCTACCGTAATAGAGTTTGTGGATATTGCAGGGCTGGTTAGAGGGGCAAGTCGCGGTGAAGGAGTGGGTAATAAATTTCTTGCTCATATCCGCGAAGTTGACGCCATTGTACAAGTAGTACGCTGCTTTGAAGATGATAATATTACCCATGTGGATGAAAGCATTGATCCCATAAGAGATATAGAAACCATCAACCTGGAATTGATCTTTTCAGATCTGGAAAGTCTAGAACGGCGTATGGATCGTACTCGCAAACTGCTGAAGGGTGATAAGAAATATCAGTTTGAATTAGACCTAATGGAAAAAATCAAGGAAGAGCTGGAAAAAGGAATACCCGCCCGAAATCAGGATGTAACTCAAGAAGAATCTGCTTTAATGAAACAGATGTTTCTCCTTACCTCAAAACCGGTTATATATGCAGCGAATATATCAGAAGATTCCCTGCAAGACGATCCCATGGAACTTTCTCTGGTAAAAACCGTCATAGAGTATGCAGGGAAAGAAAATTCTGAGGTATTGGTAATCAGTGCTAAGGTGGAAGAAGAAATTGCCCAGTTGGGCTCAGAGGAGAAAAGGCTGTTTCTTGAAGAATTGGGCATACCAGAATCCGGTTTGGACCGCCTTGTGAAGCGTTGCTATCATCTGTTAGGCTTAATCAGCTTTCTCACCTCCGGTCCTACTGAAGTTAGAGCCTGGACTATTACAGATGGCACCCGCGCTCCCCAAGCAGCAGGACGCATTCACACTGACTTTGAAAAAGGTTTTATCCGAGCTGAAGTGATTCATTTTGATACTTTGATAGAACAAGGTTCTTATGCTGCTGCTAGAGAAAAGGGCCTGATTCGTTCTGAAGGTAAAGAATATGTGATGAAAGATGGAGATGTAGTATTATTTCGATTCAATGTGTAGATTATTTAACTACAAACATTGAAGTGTAACATTGAAGGGAACCATAGTTTATGAAACAAAGATTAATTGACTTCTATCGTAAATATGGCTGTATCTTATTCCTAGCTATCCTTCTTATGTGGGGTAAGACCTATATCAGCTATCATATAGATTTTAATCTTGGTGTAAAGGGCTTGTTTCAGCACATTATTTTGCTTATCAACCCAGTTGCCGGCACAGTTTTTCTGTTGTCATTAAGTCTTTTCGCTAAGAATGTTAAGAGAGGTCATAGAATACTTTTTATCCTCTATATTTTTAATTCCATCCTGCTCTATGCAAATATATTGTATTATCGTGAGTTTACTGATTTTTTAACTCTTACTACCATTTTTGAATCCACCAGTATATTTAACGGAGCTGGTAATCTTATAACTTCAACCATAGCTTTAATGAAGTGGTACGATTTTTTGTACTCGATGGATGTCATCTGCCTTTTTTTGCTTATCCGCCGAAGGAATTCCCTATTGGTCAAAGCAGACGAAAAAAAATTCTACACTCAACCCTGCGGAAAAAGAGCTATTATAATAGCCTTTACTTTATTCCTTTTTAACCTGGGCTTAGCAGAAATCAGCCGACCCATGCTGTTGACCAGAACCTTTGATCGTAATTATATTGTAAAGTATCTGGGTATCGGAGGCTTTACCATCTACGACAGCATACAAACATTCCAATCCGCAACAGTAACTTTGGAAGATAGTGATATTCAAAAGGTAGCCTCTTATATCAATCAACATCGAGCAACACCTAATAGAGAGATGTTTGGTGTTGCTAAAGACAGAAACCTTATTATGATACACATGGAGAGCATCCAGCAATTTTTGATAGATTTCAAATATACAGACGAAAACGGAAAGAGTTGGGAGGTTCTTCCCTTTTTAAATAAACTCTATCGTAGTAGAGACAGTATTTCTTTCTCAAATATCTATGCACAGATAGGTCAGGGAAAAAGCAGCGACGCGGAGTTAATGACAGAGGCCTCACTGTTTGGGCTTGCAAAAGGTCCAGCCTTTATCAAGTATGCTGAAAATACTTACTATGCCCTTCCACAAATTTTGCGCAACAAGGCTGACTACACCAGCGCTGTATTTCACGGTAACATGGGTTCTTTCTGGAATCGAAACGATATGTATCCGGGGCTGGGATACGACTACTTCTTTGATGCAGAAGACTTTCACGTGACTGAGGAGAATTCTTCTGACTATGGCTTGAAGGACAAGCTGTTTTTCCAGCAATCAGTACAATATCTAGAGCAATTACAGCAACCCTTTTATGCCAAATTCATCACTTTGTCCAACCATCATCCTTTTCCTGAGGATGAGAACAATGACTTTCCCCAGGCTGACACAACAGATGATTCGGTGAATGGATATTTCCCAAGCTCCAATTATGCTGATCAAGCCTTAGAGGAGTTCTTTAATTATTTAAAGTTGTCTGGTATCTATGATAATTCTATAATCGTTCTCTATGGTGACCATTACGGCATTTCAGAGAACCGTAATAAGGATCTGGCCCCCTTATTGGGACGAAGCCCGGAAACCTGGACAGAGTTTGATGATGTGAACATGAAAAAGGTACCTCTAATTATACATATCCCAGGATTCGGTAATGGTCATATTGACAGAGAGTTAGGCGGTCAGATAGACATCCTGCCTACTGTTCTTCACTTGTTGGGAATCGATACTAAATCACAAATCCTAATGGGCCAAGACCTGCTATCTCCAGAAAGAGATAAAATAGTAGCATTGCGAAATGGTGACATGATTTCCACTTTCTATACCTATATTGGCGACCATATTTATGATGCAATTACAGGCTTTCCCATAGAAGAAACTAACCAACTTCTAGTTCAACAAGCTGAAGAATATAAGGAAAAGGCACTGAATCAACTTAGTATGTCGGACTTAGTATTGGAGACCAACCTATACGATAGTTATACACCTAAAGGGCTTGAGCCTGTGAACCGCGAAAGCTTTGACTATTCTGATGATCCGCGACGTTTAAAGCTGGAGGCTTATAGATTAGGTTCTTCCAATACCTCTGTATACTATCTTAATCATCGCAAATCCACCACTGTTCTCTACCAAACAGATGCGCCTGAGCACGAGCAAAACAAAAGGCCATAGCTTCGTTAAAAGGTCACTAGCTGCAAAATGGTCCAAAAGCTGTCATTATAGTTCCGAACCTAAGCGAATATCACAGCTATCATTGGGTAAAATAGAGTAAAGACTTAGACTCTGATTGCTCAATGAAAGGACGTGTGACTCAATGCAAAAAAATGTTGGTGAACTCGATGCCTATTGCCGGATTGCAGGTGGTTTGACTCTTCTAGGAATAGGAATCATGAGTTCTTCAAAAATGATTTCATTTCTAGGCTCCATGAAGGTGGCAGAAGGAGTGACTCGATTTTGCCCCATGCTATACTTTCTCGATAAAGATACTTTTGACTGGGACAAGAAGCTGGAAAGAAAAATCGAATTGATGGTAGAGACTGCTACAGAAGAATAGCTGTAGTACTTCTGCCTTTATGGTACATCTATAATATGTTGATTGTTTTTCAATGTTAACTCCTCCATAATAAAAAGCATCTATCGGAAGAAACAAACTTCCATAGATGCCTTTTTTGTTTTGATAAGCGATAACAAAGGAATTCTTACACCAGGCTGATGCATATACTCTTAACAGTAAAGGATTGGAGTGTTGTATATGAATCGTAAATTAATAGTTGTAATTACCATAATGATATCTGTGTTAATATTATTACCCTCTTGCAGTTCACCTGTACCCACAGTAGAAACCCAGTCTCGGCTCACTCATATGGACGATCTGAAGGCCATAAATATTGCTGCTAACTACTTAAAGGAACAAGGAGAAACTGTAAGCTTTCAGGAAACCTATATTGAGTATCATGATGCTGGTGCTACAACTGCCCACATCCCTGTGGAGGATGGAAAAACGTTAGAATATCCTGGAGAATACTTGGAGATACGCCTGTATCAAATGGATGAATCAAAACAGGATCCCTACGGACACTGTACCGTGGTATATATAACTCAGGATGGCAAAATACTGGGTCAGAATACGCTGGATACCGAGCTGCCCATATATGAAAATCCTAACATAGAAGACTAATTGTCCCCTGACTGTATAATGTAGTTTTGATGGGTGCGAAAATAATAATTACTGCCTACTTCAAAAGGTGGTTTTCCCATGTTGCCATCGTACAGAAGAACTCTTTCAACCCCATCCTTATCATCGTTAAGGGTAACTTCATAATATAGAAGTCTGTTATCCTTGTAGAGTGGCTCATCAGTAATATTTGTTACCTTGCCACTAATTTCTCGTGTGCGTCCTTCCTTGATGTCTTTTATAAAGCGATAGTAGCTATAGATCGGGGTTCCATACACTCCCCATACAAAAATAGACAGGCACACACCAACAGACAGAAATGTCGCTCCCATCCATTGTGGCTTACGCAACAGGAAAGCGATAGCTGTGATAATAAAAACAAGAGCAATAAACAAAACTAGTATTATGATCTTCCTGAGCTGGCCTTTAATCTCTGTAAAATCATTTTCGTTATAATACACTTTCTTCACCTCAGTTAATTATACAAACATCTATTGTATTGTTACTTTTACGAGTAACTTCATATTGTTTTTTTCTTCAAACAGTCATTTCACACTTTACTCGGGTACAAAGGCTTTTGCCTTTATTTCCTATTGGTATTTATTATAACATAATAGAAGACCTAGAAGAGTGTACAATGGTAAATTTTTTATGAATAATTTTGATAGATTTAACTATAGCATCACAGGCACAACTTTATCTATTTGCAGTGTATCTGGAGTAACTAGACAGTCATAGGCAAGTATTGTTACACCAGCATTATGAGCTTCACGCAGTGCATCTCCAAATGCTTCGTGTGTTTCATCATTAGTTGTCATGTAGGATATTCCTTTCATCTGTACCACGAATATGACATATGCTAAAAAACCTGCGCTTGTAGCTTCTATTAGCTCTCGAATATGCTTTAAGCCGCGTTCGGTAGGTGCATCTGGAAACTTAGCTACTCCCCCCTCTTCCAAAGTGACTCCTTTGATTTCAAGATAAGCGTGTTGTTTACCTGCTTCAACATAAAAATCAAAACGTGAGTTGCCATATGTGGATTCCTGCTGAATCTTAGTTAAAGGGCTCATCAAACCGGGTAAAGAAAGTCCCTGCGACAAGGCTTCCAGCATAACTTTATTAGGAGCTTGGCTATCCATGTTCACTAAAAGCTCACCCTTTTGCACTGCAATAAGTGAAAATCGAGTCTTCCTTTTAGGGTTGTCATGCTGCTGCAGATACACGGTAACACCAGGAATCAATAACTCCCTGCACCTTCCAGTGTTCTTTACATGAACAATCTCTTCTCTTCCATCTATCATCACATGAGCAATAAAGCGATTCGGCCGTTTTAGAAAAATACCTGATACTATATCGTTGTACCTCATACTTCAGTTTTCACCAACCTGATTTTATCTATCTGTATCACCTATATCTATTAATCTACTAGTTTATCTTCTAGTCTACTAATTTATCTTCTAGTCTACTAATTTATCTTCTAGTCTACTAATTTATCTTCAAGCCTGCTAATTTTAAATCCATTTCATTATAGAAACCTACAGCGACTTAGTCAAATGGTATCTGTTGTAAGCTCTAAAAGAGTAGCTATGAATTACTTGAAACAAAGGTGGAAATTCAATATAATGATTTCATTGCTGCGAATGAAGGTGAACCGATGAAAAAACTAACAAAATTATTAATGCTGATACTAATACTTGTTTCTATGATTGGGCTGCTAACCTCGTGTGATATACACGAAGGTGATATCCTGCCGCCTCAACCGACTGAGGGAACAAGTAGTGTAGAGGACCCATCTGAGTCTCCTGTTGTACTTGATGAGTCAGGCTCTTATACAACTAAAGAAGATGTCGCATTATATTTACACATCTACAGCCGGCTGCCCGATAACTTCATAACTAAATCTGAGGCAAGAAAACTAGGCTGGAGTGGCGGCGGCCTGGAAAAATATGCACCAGGTAAATGTATTGGTGGAGATCGATTCGGTAATTATGAAGGCCTTCTTCCCGAGAAGAAAGGTAGAAGATTTACCGAATGTGATATTGACACCCTTGGTAAATCTTCTCGCGGCGCGAAACGAATCGTCTTTTCAAATGATGGTCTCATCTATTACACAGATGATCACTATGAATCTTTCACTTTACTATACGGGGAGGAAAATTCATGACTACCATTATAATCGATGGAAGACGCTTCAAAACCAAGGAACGAGCTCACGAATATCTAGCGGAAAAGCTAAGCTTTCCAAGTTATTACAGTAAAAACCTTGATGCTCTGTATGATGTGTTGACCTCATATGGTGAGCCAACTTGCTTACGTATCAGGTATCCCGCATCCATAACAGGCAACCTTGGGAAATATGGTGAAACACTATTACGAGTGCTGGCTGATGCAGAAAAAGAGAACAAAAATATTAAAGTTGAGAGGGAATAGGATCCGGATAACCAGATTCTTTTATATTACATCATTCCTCAAACGACTTAATGAAATAGTACATAGTATCACCGATCTGATTATAGCCGTGGTCATTCGGATGAACGGCATTATCTAAAGGATAACCTGACACAGGATCTATATTAAGATGGGTAGGAACAATATAGATGCTCTCCTCTTCCCTGCCATCATAACAGTCGATCATACGTTTTACCCAGATGAAGTTATTGCGCTTGTATCTCCACTGAGTTTGTAAACATCCATAGTTAGCTCCAAACGCATCTTGATTTACATTAGGTGGTGTAGTCACGTCCAGAGCGATTTTTATATTTGAATCGTATGATTTGATATTGGCGATAATAAAGTCGTAATCTAATAGCATCTTCTCTACTTTCTCATTAATGGCACTATCTGATTCTTCTAAAAATGTATCATTTATGCCCAAATGTATAAACACATAATCCGGAACCTTATATCCATTTGAGTTTATATAATAAGTAAAATCAAAATCAGATGTTTCTTCATCATAAAATGGATTGATCTTCCCATCACATACATGGTCTGTTCGATAGGTTGCTGCTGCCCATCCCCCGCGGCCTTCATGTAAATTTGGCGCAGATCCACGCGACCCAATTAACTCCAGGTTCATTGGATCCGTAGAGAAATTGTTTAGCATTCGTTTGGTAATTTTACTAGCATTAACTGTGCTGTCACCAATAACTACTGCTGTTTTTGTGATGCCCCTACCAACTGTCTCTGCTTGAATAATAACCAAGCTGGACTTACTGGTTATGAATTCCCCGTTGTCGTCATACAGCTCTATGGAGATTTCAAATATCTCCGCTTCCGATGGTATGTATGTCCAACGTCTTGATTCATGTTTACCTTTTTCTGATTTCACTTTCAAGTGATAGTTTGTTAACCTTTTATTTACGATTGTGCTGAAGTATATATTTAGCTCGCGATTGACAACCCCAAATATTTTTGCAGGCAAACTAATTTCCAGACCCAAATTATTCTCTTTTCTTACGTTAATTGCTTGATTTATTTCTATAGATTTTTCGTTCATAAGCATCAGAGTTCGGAGACCCGTGACATAAGTCTCATGAAGAGAACCCCTTTTGAACCACCTTTCTTCTAAATTGTCTCTGTTACAATTCTTAACTTCAAGCCTTCTTACTTTTAGTCAATAGTCAATTACCTTTATGTACAACTGAATAATTATCAAACCTGACTACATGATATCCTAGTTTAGTGAATATTTCTTCTCGGTTACTGTCAATTATATAGGCTTCACGCTGTTCCAAGTTATCATAGTCTATTCCAAACTTGTATTTCCCGAATTGCTCAACATCCAAAAAAGCTGATGGATAGTATGTGTACTCTACGGTTTCCATATATTCAACATGAGGTGTCTGATCAAAGAAAAGTATTTGAGGATAATAGATACTTGAATCCACACCGACATCTGTAAATCTCTCTTTATTTACGTAGGTAACTGCATTTTCGACACCTCCTCTGAATGCATATGAAATATGGTCGTTGTATCCGCCAAAGTAATAGGATAGAAAGAATATAAACATGATAGCATAGCCTGCTATGATAGCTTTGCTTATCAACGAATACTTTTGAAATATTATAAAAGTCTCTTCTATACCAAGCGTCAACAGAACGAGTAAATAAAAATGCAGCGAATTGGCTTTGTTGATATTTAACCTTGATATTATAAGACAGGTTAATGTAGAACTGAATATGCCCAAGAGTAAAATTCCCTCGTAACTAAACGCTTTGTGCCTATAATTTTTAATAGCTTTTCTAATGAGCTTTACTCCACCTAACAAGATAAATGGCAAGCTAAATTTATAAAAAAGTCCATAATTTGAGCTTGCATTCCAGATTAATCCATCATTTTGATGCCATATTATCTTCAGTAAATTATAATAAGATTTCCAGGAAAATAAATTGCTAAGCGATATCTCAGAATCTCTCATAACCAACAATTTAGGAATTGATAAAATATTCGTAGTAATTTCCGGTATATATCCCCTGTTTACAAGTACAAAAAGTATAAGAGGCAGTGCTAAAATGAACAAAACAGCGGAAGATATAAGTGCATATCTATATTGTATTTTCTGCTTAGATACAATTATATAGGTGATAAAGCAAAATAATGTTAACGGTACAACTAGCCAAGTGATGGAATATGCATAAAGAGATAGTCCATACATTATGGCGGAAATAATCCAATATCTATTATTGTTAATTCCTAGTATGAAGAAGTATAAGCCAAATAGCAAGAAGGATGGTGCTAAATTGGATTCTAATCCCCACCTGCTTAATATGATGTGCCAAGGTGAAATGACCAGCAGCCCCAATCCCAACAATGCTGTTTTTTCAGAAAACACTGTACGCAATAACAAATAGAATACAAATAAGGAAATGCAAGCAAGGATAAGTTGAGGCAATCGGAGCGTAATAACCGTAGAGCTAAATAGTTTCATGAAGGGTATCGCCAGGTAGCTTTCCAAAACATTCATACCACTACCCCAGGAGACAAAGTAGCAAGGATTATGGTATCCGGCAGAATCTACTCCATAATTCAATAAGGAAAAAGCTTCGTAACCTGCAAATGCCTCATCCTGATTGAATCCAGTTGGGATTGCTCCAAATTTATAAGCTCTGACTACTACCCCAAGTAGTATTAATAAAGATATAGCAATCCATTCAGTTTTTTGGTTTTTAATGTTATTTGACAGTATTTTTGTTTTCCCCATATCCCTCACATATCTTTCGTAATTGACAAATAATCTTTGTAATTATTTTATGATGAAAGCCAATATCTCTGAGTAGCAATATCACTGGCGTAGCTAATATAACTCGCTGAAGGCAAATATAGTAGAAAAAAGGTTACTACTCAGGCATTCCCACGCCGTATGCACCATGTTATATTTGTTATAGTA
>CAYFSR010000014.1:0-2796 GCA_964345785.1 uncultured Eubacteriales bacterium
GGTGTCGTAATAATGCCCGTTAAGCTCTTCTCCTTTTGCAAAGGCTAGACAATGAGCTGCGCCATGCAGTGTACCAAAATCTCTCTTAATTGAATCAAATAGCTGTGTTATTTCCTCATCTGAAGTTACGTCACAGGGGTAAAGTGTAACATCAGGTAAAGCAGCTGACAGTTGAGACACGGCAGACTTTGAACGCTCATTCTGGTATGTAAGGATCAACCTGGCACCGGCTTTGGCACAGGATTCTGCAATCCCCCAGGCTATACTCCATTTGTTGGCTACTCCCATGATAAGTATGTTTTTGTCTTTTAGTAATTCTTTCATCATTTCAGTCCTTTCCACTCGTTTTCGAAGTAATTTCTATAATATAGATAATAGCATATGAATTTTTACCATTATATGATTAGATTGTCAAAAGGTCTTAATGATGAACTTTAGTACTGTATATAGTGTTCTTCAACTGGTTTATAACCTATATGCTGTATAGTTTTCAAGATAAAGTAGTTTTGACACCTAAATCATTATATAATACTATAGTACGAAAGAGCAATGGAAATCCTGCTATTGCATTCAATTTTCAAATATGTTAAGATTCATGTTAGGAAATTTTAGTATTCGTTTCCCGTTATTTGTATATTATTAAGGTTAGAAAAAGTCATATTTGGGTTATGATATATACTATTGAACCTAACAGATAACAGGTTTTCGGATGATTGTTAAGGAGGACATATTGGTGAATGTAACAAAAGAGGTCTTGGAAAACAAGAAAGTCAAATTAGAGATAAAAGTTGATCCAGAGACATTTGAAAAGGGAATGCAAACATCCTATCTGAAAAATCGGAAAAATATTGCTATTCCAGGATTCCGTAAGGGCAAGGTGCCAAGAAAAGTACTTGAAAGATACTATGGTGAGGCAATTCTTTATGAAGATGCCATTAATGAAATCTTCCCCGATGTATATGACGAAGCAGTAAAGGAAACAGGTATCGAGCCTGTTGACAGACCAGATGTTGACATTGTTCAAATTGGCGAGGGCCAGGATTTAATCCTATCTGCAGAGGTTGATGTAAAGCCTGATGTAGAGTTAGGAGAATATAAAGGCATCGAAGTTGAAAAAGTCGAAGCCACCATTTCGGATCATGAAGTAGATCACCAGTTGGAGCATCTACAAGAAGACAATGCCCGCTGGATTAGCATAGAAGATCGCAGCGTTCAAAAAGGTGACATGGTTATTTTAGACTATGCAGGCAGTGTTGATGGCGTTGCATTTGCAGGAGGAACTGCTGAACAGCAAACCTTGGAAATTGGTTCAGGCAGCTTTATTCCAGGTTTCGAAGAGCAGCTTGAGGGTATGAATCTAGAAGAAGAACGGGATATCAACGTAACCTTCCCTGAAGAATACCATGCTGAAGAATTAAAAGGTAAGGAAGCAGTATTTCATGTAAAAATTCATGAAATTAAAGAAAAGGAGCTTCCTGAACTGGATGACGACTTTGCAAAAGATGTCAGCGAATTTTCCACACTGGATGAATACAAGGCCGATTTAAGGAGTAAACTTCAAGAAAGCGCTGAACAAAATGCAAAGAACCAAATGGAGAATCAGTTACTAAGTAAAATTTCTGATAATGCCAATGTCGACATTCCGGATGTAATGCTGGAAGGTGAAATTGACAATATGCTACGGGATATGGATATGCAAATGCGCTATAGTGGAATGGATTTACAAAATTACCTCCAGATGACTAATACATCCATGGAGGATTTAAGGGCACAATATAAGGATAGTGCATACAATAGAGTTAAGACCCAATTAGTGCTGGAAGCTATTACCAAGGCAGAAGAAATAACTGTAAACGATGAAGATCGTGAAGCAGAATACCAGAAGCTGGCTGAGCAGTATAAGCAGGATGTTGATCAGATTAAGAAAACTTTTTCAGCCAACGCATCCTACATGGACAACAGCATTCTGGTACAAAAGACCGTTGATATGCTTATGGAATCAGCTGTATTAGTTGAACCTTCAGAGGACAGCGACGCCCATAATCACGATCACGACCATGATCACGACCACGATCATGGCGAAGAGTAATTAGATAAACAAGAAGTCAAGGAGAATAAGGAGGAGTCGAAATGAGCCTTGTACCAATTGTGGTAGAACAAACAAACCGAGGCGAAAGGTCATATGATATTTTCTCCCGTTTGTTACAGGAAAGAATTATATTTTTAGGTGAGGAGATAAATGATGTAACTGCCAGTTTGGTGGTAGCACAGCTTCTATTCCTAGAATCCGTTGATCCGGACAAGGAAATCAAACTTTACATAAATAGTCCTGGTGGTTCTGTTTCTTCAGGATTTGCTATTTATGATACTATGCAGTATATTAAGAGCGATGTATCCACCATTTGTATCGGAATGGCTGCTTCTATGGGAGCCTTTCTATTAGCGGCGGGTACCAAGGGGAAACGCTTTGCATTGCCCAACAGTGAAATTATGATACACCAACCAATGGGTGGAGCAAGGGGTCAAGCCTCCGACATAGCTATACATGCGGAGCACATTATCAAGATGAAAAAGACATTAAACAACATCTTGTCCGAGCGTACTGGTCAGCCTCTTGAAAAGATCGAAAGAGACACCGACCGGGATAACTTTATGTCTGCCCTGGAAGCTAAGGAATATGGTTTAATAGATGAGGTAATAGCTCCCCGTAAATAGCTTATAAGAGGTGAAATGATGGCAAGAAAAAAAAATAAAAAACAATTAAAGTGCTCTTTTTGCGGAAAAACACAGGACCAG
>CAYFSR010000014.1:2806-32085 GCA_964345785.1 uncultured Eubacteriales bacterium
CCAGGTTAGACGTTTGGTAGCCGGCCCTGGGGTTTATATCTGCGATGAGTGTATTGAGCTTTGCCAGGAAATTATTGAAGAGGAATTTGAAGATGCTTCTGAACTGGAATTAAAAGACATACCAAAACCTGCCGAAATCAAACAGGTACTGGATCAATATGTTATTGGCCAGGAGCGTGCTAAAAGGACTCTATCCGTTGCAGTATACAACCACTACAAGCGTATCAATAGTGATATAAAAAGTACCGATAATGTGGAGCTCCAAAAAAGTAATATTGTAATGATGGGGCCAACGGGTTCTGGTAAAACATTACTAGCCCAAACTTTGGCTAAGATATTAAATGTTCCCTTTGCAGTAGCCGATGCCACTTCCTTAACTGAGGCTGGTTATGTAGGGGAAGATGTAGAAAACATCCTGTTAAAGTTGATTCAAGCGTCAGATTATGACATTGAAAAAGCGGAGAAGGGCATCATCTACATCGATGAAATAGACAAGATTGCCAGAAAATCTGAAAATCCTTCCATAACCCGTGATGTATCAGGGGAAGGTGTTCAGCAGGCATTACTGAAGATTCTTGAAGGAACAGTTGCCAGTGTTCCTCCCCAAGGCGGACGCAAGCATCCACATCAAGAATTCATTCAGATAGATACCACCAATATCCTGTTTATTTGTGGTGGTGCCTTTGATGGTATAGATAAGCTTATTCAAAACCGTACCGGTAAGAAATCCATCGGTTTTGGAGCAGACGTGCGCAGCAAAACCAGTGAGGACGTTGGTGAGATTCTTAAGAATGTTCTCCCTGAAGATCTGCTTAAGTTTGGATTAATTCCCGAGTTCGTCGGCAGGTTGCCAATAATTGCTACATTGCAGACCTTAAACGAGGAATCCCTAATTAGAATTCTGAAAGAGCCTAAGAATGCATTGGTTAAGCAGTACCAGAAGCTCTTTGAGATGGATGATGTAGCTCTGGAATTTGATGACGAAGCCCTTGGCGAGATTGCCAAACTGGCCATCGAGAGAAAAACAGGTGCTCGTGGATTACGGGCTATATTGGAAGACATCATGCTAAATGTTATGTATGACATTCCTTCTCGAGACGATGTTGAAAAATGCATTATCACCAAGGAAACAATCTTGAATCATCAGGAGCCTATGCTGATCATTGCCGACGGTCAAAAACCGAAAAAGCAATTGAAAAGGGCTAAGGATAAGAAGGAAACGGCATCCTGAGGTTATAGGAAATAAATAAACTATAAGGAAGAGCGTAGAGTAAACTTACAAGTTTATCCGCTCTTCTTTTTTTTGTTCCATTTCCTTCCTTGAAATTGGATAAAAACCCTTCCCATACCACATAATAATTTTAGCTTGCATTATGAAAATGGTAGGAAAGGTAGGTAGTGATTCTGTGACTGAGATCATTATTATCATACAATTCTTCTTTGCTATTGTTATAGGATTGTATTTTTTAAATCTGTTGAGAGGGCAGCAGGGAAACAAATCGGCGGTAGAAAAGGAATCTAGACTAGAACTTGAGAAGCTCCAAAGACTAAGAGAGATTACTTTAAGTGAACCTTTATCAGAAAAGACTCGTCCAAAAACCTTTCATGACATAATAGGGCAGGAGAATGGGATTAAAACCTTAAAAGCTGCTCTATGCGGACCAAATCCACAGCATATAATTATATACGGGCCTCCAGGGGTGGGAAAAACCTGCGCAGCCAGACTGGTATTGGAAGAGGCAAAAAAGAATGGAAGATCGCCTTTTAAGATGAATGCCAAATTTATCGAGATGGATGCTACTTCTGTTCGTTTTGATGAACGAAGTATAGGCGATCCGTTGATTGGATCAGTACATGACCCAATCTATCAAGGAGCAGGTCCCCTTGGTGTAGCTGGAATTCCTCAACCTAAGCCTGGTGCTGTAACAAAAGCTCATGGCGGAATACTATTTCTCGATGAAATAGGTGAGCTGCATCCTACTCAGATGAATAAATTGTTGAAAGTCCTGGAAGATCGCAAGGTGTTTTTAGAAAGTGCTTATTACAACTCTCAGGATAGTAATATTCCTAGGCATATTCATGAAATCTTCCAAAATGGTCTTCCTGCAGATTTCCGATTAGTTGGTGCCACTACTCGAAGTCCCTCTGAAATTTCACCTGCCATTCGCTCCCGTTGTCTGGAAATATTCTTTCGCCCCCTTACACAGGATGAGATTGCATGGATTGCCGAGAGTGCAGCGAAAAAGGTAATTTTACTATTGAAAAAAATGCAGTTTCAGTGGTCAGTGACTATGCAAATAACGGGCGTGAGGCAGTTAATATGATTCAGTTAGCTGGTGGAATCGCCTTAACAGAAGAGCGTAACACGATTACCACTCAAGATGTAGAATGGGTTGCCAATAACGGAAACTATTCTCCAAGATTACAAAAGAAAATATTTGATAGTCCTCAAATAGGCTGTGTAAATGGCTTGGCTGTTTATGGGCCGAATTTGGGAGCTGTTATGGATATAGAAGTTTCGGCGGTTCATGCTGCAAAGGGTAAGGGAGTTGTTACCGTTACGGGGATTGTAGACGAAGAGGAAATCGGCGGGGAAGGTAAGAGAATGAGAAGAAAGAGCACTGCTAAAGGTTCTGTAGATAATGTGTTAACCGTTATTCGTACATACTTAAAAGTTGATACTCGAGACTACGATATTCACTTGAATTTCCCAGGTGGAACTCCGATTGACGGTCCTTCTGCAGGTGTTGCTATTATGGCAGCTATCTATTCTGCAATAACCGGGACAACTATAGATAACAAGCTTGCTATGACAGGTGAAATTTCAATTCGAGGTGATATAAAACCTGTAGGGGGAGTGCCAGCGAAAATTGAAGCTGCAGTTAAAGCAGGTATCGAAAGGGTTCTTATTCCAGCAGATAATTGGCAAAAAATCTTTGCAGAGGAAAAGACAAGGATAATTCCTGTGAAAACAGTGAAGGAGGTAATTGACCTTTCTTTTAACCTGGCAGATGAAGAAAGTGTGACAGCAAAGGTTACTTCAGATACTAGCGTTCTTATAGCTTCAGACTCCAGCAAAAAGAGCTATGATTGCACATATCGACAAAATTCAGTATAATGAGAATGCGCTTATATACTAATGCGATAAGGAGTGAAAACCCTAATGAGCGACAAAAACACGAGAAGTTTACCTTTGCTTCCCTTGCGAGGCTTAACAATATTCCCGTATATGGTCCTCCATTTTGATGTAGGAAGGGCTCGTTCAATTGCTGCTTTGGAAGCTGCTATGGTCAATGATCAGGAAATTATTTTGGTTACTCAAAAGGACACAAAAATAGATGAGCCAGAAACAGACGATATTTTTGAAATTGGAACTGTGTCTAAGATCAAGCAATTACTTAAGTTGCCTGGTGAAACCATACGGGTACTTGTAGAAGGCCTTGAAAGAGGTAAAATACTTCAGTATACCAAGGAAGAACCCTATTACGAGGTGGAGATAACCACCCCTCAAAAATATGAAGGTGAGGAAATAGAACTGCAACTGGAAGCTATCTCAAGAAGTGTTCTTTCCAGCTTTGAAGACTATGTAAAATTAAGCAATAAAATTTCACCTGAAACCTTACTAACCGTTAATAATCTGGAAGATCAAAACCAATTAGCGGACCTTGTTGCTGCTAATATTTTGGTAAGATCTGAAGACAAACAGAAGGTTTTAGAGGCATTTCATCCTGTAGAAAGGCTGGAAACCTTATATGACATATTAATTCGTGAAATTGAAATTCTGCAGATAGAAAACAAGATAAACCTTCGGGTAAAAAAGCAGGTAGACAAGGTACAGCGAGAATACTATCTTAAAGAACAGCTGAAAGCTATACAAAAGGAATTAGGTGAAAGTGAAGGCCTTGCTGGTGAAATAGAGGAGTATGAAGTAAAGATAGAAGAGGCTAATTTACCAGAGGAAGCTAAGGAGAAAGCCAGCAAAGAGTTGAACCGCCTTTCCAAGATGATGCAAGGTTCAGCTGAAGGCTCGGTAATTCGTACATATTTGGATTGGATTGTAGACTTACCATGGAATGAAGAGACAGAGGACAATCTGGATTTAAAGAATGCAGCCCGCATTTTGGATGAGGATCATTACGGACTGGAAAAGGTAAAGGAAAGGGTCATAGAATACCTTGCTGTTAGACAGCTGAAGCAAACCATGAGAGGCCCCATTCTATGCTTTGTAGGGCCGCCAGGAGTTGGAAAGACCTCTATAGCCAAATCCGTTGCCCGATCCTTAAATAGAAACTTTGTCCGTATGTCTGTTGGAGGAGTTAGAGATGAAGCTGAAATCAGAGGTCATCGCCGTACATATGTAGGGGCTATCCCTGGAAGAATCATTGCATCCATAAAACAAGCTGGTTCAAAAAACCCGGTTTTTCTTCTGGATGAGATTGATAAAATGAGCAATGATTTCAGAGGAGACCCTGCTGCCGCTTTGTTGGAAGTCTTGGATTCTGAGCAAAACCATTCTTTCCGGGATCATTATATGGAGCTGCCTTTTGACCTTTCTAAGGTGATGTTTTTAACCACAGCTAATACACTGGATACCATTCCGCGTCCACTGTTGGATAGAATGGAAGTTATTCAGATTTCTGGGTATACGGAAGAAGAGAAACGAAATATAGCTTCTAAATATTTGATACCCAAACAGATGAAGGAGCATGGTATTCCGGAAAATGGCCTTTTGCTATCGGATGCTAACATTGGCAATGTTATTAACTATTACACCCGAGAAGCTGGAGTGCGAAATTTGGAGCGTCAGATTGCAACAATTTGTCGTCGGGCAGCAAGAAAACTACTGGAGTCTGGCAAGTCAGCAGTTCGTGTTACAGAACGCAATCTTGAAAAATACCTGGGAGCACGGCGCTTCCATTATGATAAGGTAACTGATCATAACGAAGTGGGCATTGTAACTGGACTAGCCTGGACTTCTGTAGGAGGAGACACCTTATCCATAGAGGTTACTCCAATGTCAGGAACGGGAAAACTGGTGCTTACAGGCCAACTAGGTGATGTTATGAAGGAATCTGCTAGAGCTGGAGTCAGCTATATCAGGTCAAAAGCAGCTGACTATGGTCTAGATGATGATTTTTACGATAAACTGGATATCCATATCCATATTCCTGAAGGCGCTATTCCGAAGGATGGTCCTTCTGCAGGCATCACCATGGCCACAGCAGTACTATCTGCCTTAACCAAAATTCCTGCAAGAAGTGATGTGGCCATGACGGGAGAAATCACCTTAAGAGGGAGAATTCTTCCAATTGGGGGGTTAAAGGAGAAAATTCTTGCTGCCCACCGGGCTGGAATAAAGAAGGTTCTTATACCAAAAGAA
This sequence comes from uncultured Eubacteriales bacterium, assembly GCA_964345785.1. Classification (GTDB taxonomy): domain Bacteria; phylum Bacillota; class Clostridia; order Caldicoprobacterales; family DTU083; genus UBA5454. The sequence goes on from CAYFSR010000014.1 coordinate 8,187, forward strand.
AATGGTAGGGACTTGGATGAAATAACCGACAATGTTAAGAAAAAAATAGAGATTGTTCTGGTAGATACTATGGATGAAGTGTTGGCTCATACATTTACTGAGATGCCGGAACCGAAACCGGGGGTAGGAAATAATGGAGATAAAGAAAGCTGAGTTTGTAACAAGCGCTGTTAATGCTAGCGGATACCCGCATGACGGGCTTCCTCAGATTGCAATGGTGGGGAAGTCCAATGTAGGTAAATCCTCTCTCATAAATGCCATGACCCGTCAAAACAAGCTGGCAAGGGTAAGCGGACAGCCAGGGAAGACCAGGCTGGTAAACTTTTTCCTTTTAAATGATAGTTTTTATTTGGTAGACTTGCCAGGCTACGGTTTTGCCCGGGTGTCCAAAGTGGAAAAAGAGAGCTGGGGAGAGATGATGAACGAGTATTTCAAAAAGGCTCTCACACTAAATTGCATCATCATGATTGTGGATATCAGGCACAACCCGACAGCAGAAGACAAGCAAATGGCAGAATGGATTAAATACTATCAGGTACCAGTTATTCTAGTAGCTTCAAAAGCTGATAAATTGGGCAAAACAAGAATAAAACCCCAGGTTGCTCAATTGCGAAAGCAAATGGGGTTCTCAAATCAAGTACCAATTGTTCCTTGTTCCGTTGTATCCAAGCAAGGATTAGAAGAACTTCTGGAACAACTGGACGCCTACTTACCTGAATTGGATTCTCCAATTATCTAGTTAAATATTATCTGATTCATCTTCGGGGTTGATTAGAATACTAACATCCCCTAGATGAATTTTACCACTACCAGTATCTACATTCGCCAATGGTCTTGACCTTTCTTCCTCATTATGATCTTCCATAGGCATTTCTTCTTGATTTTGTTCTGTTTTTATCTTCTGTTCTTGGATATTCTGCTTTTCTTTCTCAGAAATACTGACGCTGGATTCTGAACATAAAATATTATCCGGATTAAGAGCTCTAGTGTGTGGAATTTTAGATATCATAGAACGAAGTTGTTCCAATTCAAAGCTTAGCTTACGCATTTGTGCTTCTCTTTGAAAAGAACCTTTATCCTTTTGCCTAATATAGTCCTGCAACCCATTTAAGGCATTATAGACCTCGTCCATGCTATTTTGGACTTCATCCATGCATTATTATCGTTGTCATTGTATACGTAATAGCAGCGAGACTGATTTTGAATCCTTCTTGTATAAACTAAAAATATATTTCCCTTATCATCACTGCGTATCAACTGTGGGGTAACTATCTGATCCGTGAGGAAATTCATCAAAACTTCACTGTTCCACTTTCCACCTTTAAGATAAGAATGAATTAAGGATTCCTGTGCTCTTTTTAAAGAGTTTTCAATATAATAGAATAAGTGAATATGGTGTTGGGTGGAAAGTATTTCTAGAAATGATATATTTTCAAATCTAGACGAAATAGGTAATAACAGACGTTGATACCATTGATATTCCTTCCACTCATAATAGATCAGTTGTTTTGATGTATTGTAAGCCAGTAAATATATAGTGTCATTTCTGTCAATTGTGACACTGAATTGCCTAATGGATTGGTTATCAACTGGAACAGGCTTCGTCCATGTTTTATCTACCTTCCAGCTATACTCTATAATCTGCTGATCAGTCATAGCAAAATACCACTGCTTACCAAGAGACTCTTCCAACAAGTAAGAATTACCGGTATGAATCATTTTAACTTCACTCCTTGCACCTTGATCCTCGTAAAGACGCCCACTTCACTCACTACAAACATATGAAAAAATCAGCTTAAATATCACATCGGGTGACACAATCAAGATACTTAGCACATATCATGCTAATGAGAACAAAGTTCTCTTAACTATTTCATTAGGAAAAGGGGGTTAATTGATGTCTTTTTATTCCTATAAAAATGAAGGTAATCCTCGTTGTCCGGAAAGAATTGGGTTTGACGGATTGAGAAAGATACACGAGAAGGTTTGCATTCAAGTCAATAAAGTTTATGATTCCTGCTTACAACAAGAAACTTTAAGCGATGTAAGAATCGTACTAACCGAAGTGTGCAAGAGCCGCACCAATTTTGTCCCTCCCTTTACCTTTGTCAGCTGCAGAAGCACTACAACCAAGGGTAAGCTGGTAGGCACCCGCATTGACCGTCTTCCTGATCGTGAAAACTTTGCTAGAGTCAGAACCAAGGTAGAGTTATTAGTTCCTGCCTTTGGTTTCTGCGAAATCCCTCCCTGCGAAGAGTTCGCAGAGTCGGTTTGCGATGATATCTTTAGTTTACCTCTGTTCCCGCCACAACTAGAAGATGTTCTGGATAGGAAAAAAGGTAGAGCCAGAGCCCTGGAAGAGGAATCTACCGAGGAATAGGAACAACCAAAGAAAGACTTCAGCTCTGCTGAGGTCTTTTTTTGAAAAATTGTTGCAATCTTAGTTTTCTTGTGTTATGATATCAATTGTTCGTTAAGAGCTATTTCTCTTTAATGATTCAATTGATAAGCCGAAGTGGTGGAATGGCAGACGCGCTGGATTCAAAATCCAGTGTTGGCAACAACGTGTGGGTTCAAGTCCCACCTTCGGCACCAAAAACTCCGCATTCAGCGCATAAGTCTGATTGCGGAGTTTTATTTTTAAAATAGCTAAAATCAGGTCTCATTAGAACTAATGAAGGGTTGATTTATACTTTCATGTGAGTTAGTTAATAGACACAACAGCATATATATAGCATAAATTAATCATACGGAAATACTATGAGCAAAAATCAGTCCCACCCTTGTGAAACCTAATATTTATTAAAAGGAGGATGAGTAAAAATGGCAAAAGCTTTTTGTACAGACTGTGGAACTGAGCTGGAACAGGGAGCGAAGTTCTGTGCCAACTGCGGTGCTACCGTTCCACTACCCCAATCAGACAAAGGACAACAGGAAGAACCAGTTCAACCTAAAGTGCAGCAGCAAACCCAAGCACCAGTGTCACAACAGCAAGAAAGACAAATGCAGCAGCAATATGCTGCGCCGTCTCAAGCTGCCAGCAGCAACGAAACCCTTAGTGTGTTTGGTTATGTATTAACCATGTTAGCGCTTATGATTCCTATTGTAGGTATAGTACTGGTCTTTGTATGGGCCTTTGGTGAAAATACCAACAAGGCAAGGAAGAACTACAGTCGGGCAGTTCTTGTTATGGCGCTAATTCTCATTGTTATTACAATAACACTATCGGTTACCTTATCCAGCGCTCTAGTACCTCTATTTGAAGCGTTGGCAGAATTTAATTAGTACTTAAATCACATTAATGAAGGGTGGACTAAAAAATGGCTTTTTTTGAAAAGTTAAAGGATAAAACTAACGATTTGCTCGAAATATCCAAGTTTAACGGTAAGATAAATGATGAGAAGTCTAAAATAGCTGCCAATAAAACAAAATTGGCAGAATACTACTGGGCAAAGTTTGAGTGCGGCGAAACCTTAGATACTGAAGCTATGGAATACTGTGCAGCAATCCAGGAATCTAATACAGCAATTGAGAACTTCAACCTGGAAATCGTCAAAATTAAAGAGGAGCCACCAGCAGAAGCTCCTGTACAAGCTCAATCCAGCTCCCCAGTAGTGGGAGCATCAGCTGTTGTAAATGAGGAAATAGCTAGCTGTCCTGCCTGTGGTACTAAAGTAAAATTAGGTAAGAAGTTCTGCCCTGACTGCGGAACACCAATTCCTCCTCCAGCTCCAATTGTTGAGGCACCTAAGGTAGTGGTTGAATTAAAGCCAAGTTACTGCACTTCTTGTGGCAGTTTACTAGCTGTAGGTAAAAAATTCTGTTCAGAGTGCGGAGCAGCAGCGAAGTAAGAATTTGTTAATATATTTGAAGATTTTTTTCTCTTCCCCTAGTATACATTCTGTGTTATACTGAAAAGGATTTTGTTTTTAATTATGTAAACTAGGGGGACGAGATCATATGGATCCAATTACCCATGCTCTAGTAGGTCTGGCCACTGGTAGCTTTAGTGGCGGTGGAAGTGTTTTATCTAATCCATTGGCACTAGGCTGTTTAATCGGTTCGGTAGCACCAGATGCTGATATTATAATGCAATACTGGGGAGATTATGCATACCTTAAGCATCATAGGGGAGCAAGTCATTCGTTTTTAGGAATGGCAGCAATCTCAACTGCTGTTTCTTTACTGGTTCAGTTTTTATTTCCAGGAAGTAGTTTTCTTAGCATATTACTATGGACATATATAGGCTGTTTGACCCATGTAGGTCTGGACATCTTTAACTCTTATGGAGCTAAGTTGTTTTGGCCATTTTTGGACAAAAAAGTTGGAAGCGGATTAATGCTTTCCTTTGATCCATTTTTAATTGTGATAGCTACACTTGTATATGTCTTGCGTGCTGTTAGTCCAATATATGCAGTACTTGGTTTAGTTGCATTTGGCCTGTACCTGTTGTTTCGACAGTATAGGAAAATGCGTGTTCGAACGCTCTTAACCCAAATGATTGATTTTCCAGTTAAACGTCTGGTCCTATTTCCATCCATGGTAAGTCTGTTCAGCTGGGAGTTTGTCGCATACGGTGAAAAGGAAATTGCAACAGGTAAGAGTAGCATGTTTGCAAAGAAAATAGAGTTACGAGAACGGATGGATCAATCAGAATCCTGGGTGGAGGATTTAGTAATGAATACCCACCTTGGACAATTTTTTCATGAATTTACCAAGGAATATCATATTTCATTTAAAAAGTTGGAAAATGGCAAAATAAGGGTAACTATGACGGATTTGCGTTATTATGTAAATAATAGATACATGCATCATGGAACAATACAATTTGATAAGGAGTTAAATCCTGAAACAGAAATGTTTCATCCTTATAATATGAGAAGAAGTGCAAAGGTACCGGTTTGAAAAACTTGTTGAATTTTTTGTAATGTATCTGCAACAATTTAATTTCCCCATCGTCTATCTTAATATATGAAAGGGGGAGATTAAGGATTGAGACAATGTGAATACAAAAAGTATTTATCGGACTACTTGGATAATCGATTGAACCCCCTTCAGGAAAGTCAGGTGGAAGAACACCTACACCTCTGTCATAGCTGTAAAGAGGAATGGGAAGAGCTTAAAAGGCTCAAAAAGCTGTGCGCCATACTCCCTGAAGAGGAATTGCCCCATGGACTTCATCAACGAATTCTTTACCAGATTAAGATTCCGAAAAAGCATGCACGAAATTATACCTGGATACAGCGATTCGCGGTTCCACTAGCAGCTGCCTTATTAATTTTCATAGCTGGCAAATACGGCTTGGATGGTTTCTCAGGCCTCTTTAAAAGTATAGAGTCAATGCCTGAAGATGCATTACAGGAGCCTGTTGCGATGGCAACTCATGAAGTAGACGATAACAAAGCCTTAACAGCAGGCAAAGCGCTTAAGGATGAGGGTGTCACTAAGGAGAATCTGACAGATGGGAAAACTAGACAGGAAAAAGAGGCTCCCCCTGGCAGCGATAATGAACCAGAAAGTGTTGCTAATGAAAAGGGTTCAGATGATTTTAATAGTGGATTTGAAGGTAAGGAATTGGATGAACCTGGTGGATTACCAGATGACCCAGTTACTACAAGCGGATCTGAAGAGAATAGCAAAGCTCCAATCAATAAGGGTATAAAATATGGAATAGGTTTTACTGGTGCAGTACTGATGGCAATACTTTTATTCCAAATATTTAAAAGGAAAAGGTGAAGTTAAACTTCACCTTTGTTTTTTTCCTATCTTATCCTGGGACTTAATCTAGCCGAGCCTCTCGTCCTTTAACCCTGCCGTGTTCAGCACTTTATGCCAAAACCCTTCATTGTAATATAAGAAAAAATATGATAAAGTCAATTGTAAACAAGAACTTAATTAGTAACATTAGAGGTCTTTTTTATAAATTTTCCCAATGAAAGGCGGTGTGACAGAGTTCGCTTAAAGCTATATAATTTACTGAACTCTGTTGTTTATGAATAAAACGATAATGGTGATTGATGGTAACAGCCTTTTACATAGAGCTTTTTATGCAATCCCAGTCTTGTCCAACAAGAAGGGGGTCTTCACAAATGCAGTGTATGGCTTCATGAATATGCTCCTTAAGGTTATACAAGACTATGAACCCTATTCTTTGGCAGTTGCTTTTGACAGAAAAGCTCCTACTTTTCGCCACCTAGCCTATGAAGACTATAAAGGAACTCGCCAAAAAGCACCCGAGGAATTAGTACCTCAGTTTGAGCTGATAAGGGAATTGCTGCAGTTAATGTGCATTCCTATTTATGAGCTGGATGGATATGAAGCCGATGACATACTTGGAACTGTATCTCAGTCTTGTGGCAATGAAGATAATCATGTGCTTCTAGTTACTGGTGATAAAGACGCTCTTCAATTGATTTCAGATCACACTGAGGTTCTTTTAACTAAAAAAGGAATTTCTGTCATGCAAAGGTACGATGCGGACGAACTGGCAGAGGAATACGGTTTGACACCAAAGCAGTTCATTGACATGAAAGGCTTAATGGGTGATACTTCTGATAACATACCTGGAGTTCCGGGTATCGGTCCGAAAACAGCAATCAAGTTATTAAAGGAATACGATACGCTGGAAAATGTTTTGGACAATACAGAAAACGTGAAGGGTAACAAGCTCAAGGAAAACCTGACCATATACAGACAACATGCGCTCCTTAGTAAGGACTTAGCTACCATTCGTTGCGATGTTCCTATTGATTGCAATATTTTATCTCAGCCACTGGAAATTACAACCACCCCTGAGTTAAAAGAATTTTTGATGGACTTAGAGTTAAATACCCTAATCGATAGATTGGGATTTGAAGATGTGGAACTAGAAGAGGTTATCGCTAGGGACAAAACCATTGTCGATATAAGAAAGACAGAAGACCTGCATTCCATGTTTCAGTTGCTTATGGAACAGGAAGATGTAGTATTCCTAATTCAGCCCTATATTAGCTTTTCATGGAATGAAGATAAGGTATATCGATTAATGTGGAAGGAAGATTTATTAAGCGAAGGCTTAAACGAAGAAGAGACTTGGGAAGTTTTGAAGCCTTTCTTTGAAAATGAGAAGATTCGCAAGTTTAGCAATGATGCTAAAAGTGTAATATTTGGGCTGAAAAAGTTAGGTATATCCATAGAAGCTCTGGAATTCGATGTACAAGTAGCTGCTTACCTTCTAGAGCCAACAAGGAGCAAATATGAAATACAACAGCTTTTATATGATTATGTCCGTTTAGATGTCTCGGAAGCCGATGCATCTGATTTGCTAATCCTGATTCGTGAAATGAAAAAACGTTTGAATGAAGCAGATATGGAAAGCCTATATAATCAAATTGAACATCCTCTTATTACCGTACTTCTAGATATGGAGATGGAAGGCTTTAAGGTAGATAAGGAAATGCTTCAGCGGTTGGATGTCGAGTTTACCGCCCATGTAAATCGTCTAACGGAAGAAATTACCCAGTTGGCAGGGGAGTCATTTAATATTAACTCGCCAAAACAGTTAGGGGAAATCCTATTTGATAAATTGGAATTGCCAGTTCAAAAGAAAACGAAAACTGGGTATTCCACGGACATCGAAGTTTTGGAACGACTTTCTGGTATGCACCCAATTGTAGAAAAAGTAATTGAATACCGTTCGGTAATGAAGCTTAAGTCTACCTATATTGATGGATTGCTGCCTTTGATTCATACATTAGATGGAAAGATACACTCCAGCTTTCATCAAACCGTTACAGCAACTGGCCGTATCAGTAGTACGGATCCCAATTTGCAGAACATTCCTATTCGTGATGAAATGGGTAGAAGAATACGGAAGGTATTTACTGCCAGTGATGATGAACACATTTTAGTAGACGCAGACTACTCTCAAATTGAGCTTCGTGTTCTTGCCCATATATCTGGTGATCCGAATTTAATAGAAGCCTTTCAGCAACAGCAGGACATCCACCGCCGTACAGCCGCTGATATCTTTGGAATAACTATGGATGAAGTCTCAGAGGAGCAAAGGAGCAGTGCTAAGGCTGTTAACTTTGGCATTATATATGGTATAAGTGACTTTGGTTTGGCAAAGAACCTTGGTATTACCAGGGCTAAAGCGAAGAAATATATAGATAGTTATTTGCACCGCTTTCCTATGGTTCAGGAATATATGACTCAAATTGTATTGGACGGTAAGAAAAATGGCTATGTGTCCACCTTGTTTAATCGAAGGAGAGAGATTCCCGAGTTAAATTCCAGGAATCATAACATCAGAAGTTCGGGTGAACGCATCGCCTTAAACACACCTATCCAAGGGACAGCAGCAGATATTATAAAGCTGGCAATGATACGTGTGCATGGAGAACTGAAAGAAAGGAACTTAAAATCCAGACTGATATTGCAGGTTCATGACGAATTGATAATCGATGCCTGGTTGCCTGAATTGGAAGAGGTAAAGCAGCTTTTGCAGAATCAAATGGAAAATGCCATAGAACTGGCAGTTCCTTTAGTAGTAGATATTGGAACCGGTAAAAACTGGTGTGACGTTATTTAGGGTGGTAAAATGAAAATAATAGGATTGACCGGGGGAATTGCATCAGGTAAATCTACAGTTTCCCGAATGCTGATGGAGTTCGAGGTTCCCATTATCGATGCTGACGTAGTCTATAGCGATTTGGCTTCTAAGGGCAACCCTGTTTGGGAGGCTGTATATGAAGCTTTTGGGAAAGAATACTTTCTGCCTGATGGAGAAATAGACCGCGGAAAACTAGGAGGGCTCATTTTTTCAGACAGCTTGGCTAGGGAAAAATTAAATCAGGTGACCCATCCATTAGTGAAGGATGAAATGACGAGAAGATTAAAGCAAATAGAGGAAGAACAAAATCCTCATCTCGTTGTACTAGATGTGCCCTTATTATTTGAGTCCAAGTGGGATCAATGGATGGATGAGGTTTGGGTTGTAGCCATACCTGAGCAGATGCAACTAGACAGGCTTATGCTAAGAGATAAGCTAAGCTTTGAACAGGCTCTTTCCAGAATACATAGTCAGATGAGCCTGGAAGAGAAGAAGGAACTGTCAGATGTGGTTATTGATAATTCTGGATCTATACAGCAAACTAGACTTCAGGTTCAGGGCTTGTTAAATGCATTTTTACCTGTGAAGGTGACCGAATGAGAAAACCGAAGGCAAGGAGAAAACCAAGGAGAAGGGAAAGCACAATTCGGCTTTTCGTGCTTCTAGCGATATTATTGGCTTTAGTTTACTATATAAATGACAGCCCCTGGTTGAAGCAGAGACAATATCCATTGAAGTATGCAGATCTGATTATTAAATATGCAGACCAGTATTCAGTAGATCCCTTCCTGGTTGCTTCAGTTATATTCGTTGAGAGTAGATATATTTCAGACGCTGTATCTCCCAAGGATGCTAAAGGCTTGATGCAGATACTTCCAAGCACAGGAGAATGGGCTGCAGAAAGAATTAAATTAGATGGTTATGCAGAAGACCAGCTGTTTAATCCAGAGGTTAATATTCAAATGGGATGCTGGTATCTTGGTTTCTTAGAGTCTCAATTTCCAGACAGCAGAGAACTGGTTCTCGCATCCTATAATGGAGGAATTGGTAATGTCAAGAAGTGGCTTGACAACAAGGAATACAGCAAGGATGGAATGAAGTTAGACCATATTCCTTTTAAAGAAACCAGGAATTATGTAATAAGGGTACAGGAAGCATATGAAATATATGAAGAGGTGTATCCATATTTGAACCTTCAACAATAAATTAACTGCATATATTTTGAAAGGATTTCGTTAGCAAATGAGAAATTGCTTAGCCCTATTAATGGCTATTCTACTATTTTTATTAATACCAGGTTGTGGGTTGATAACTATTCCAGAGGCCCCTCTAACAGAATATGAACCCACTCCATCAGCCACCCCGGAACCCACCCCACAACCCACAGAACCACCTCCTCGCAAAGGAGGGGAATTAAGGGTAGCTTTGACTGCGCCGGATGTCCTGAATCCTCATTTAACTCAGTCCAGGGATATGTTGAATTTTCTTGGTTTAGTATTTGAAAGCCCAATTGCCTTTGATTCCAATCGAAAACCGATTCCATCTCTAGTTACATCATGGGAGACCTCATCAGATGGCAGACTTTGGATCTTTGATGTTCGAAAGGATGTAAAATGGCATAACGGCGAAAGTATGACTGGCGAGGATATTTTATTCACTTTGGAAGCCCTTCAAAGTGGAGTTTTGGATTCCTTTTATCAGAAAAATATATTTGAGAATACCAATATAGTGGAGGCCAACTTACGTGGAGGAGATCCCTATACATTCTATATTCGCTTAGGTGAACCTTCTTTTTTAATTTTAGATATCCTTACCTTTCCAGTATTATCAAAGAGTATGTATCAGTCTGTAGACAATATAGCGAAAATTAGCAGAGGTCAGCTTCCTATTGGTACAGGTCCTTATTTAGTAGATACAGATCACTCAGATGAATCAAGTATTCGCTTAATTCAAAATAGGAACTGGTGGGGTGATGAACCCTATATTAGCAGCGTTGTGGGTAAAACTTACAACACCAATGATGAAGCTCGATTAGCCTTTCAAAATGAAGAGGTAGACTTGGTAGATACTAGTATAATATATGCTAACACGCGATTAAGTCGAAACAATTCTGGTCACTACAAATATTTAACCCCTTACTTTGAATTTCTGGCAATCAACCGAAGCAATACTTTGTTACAGAATAATACAATCAAAAAGGCTATTGCCTATGCCTTGAATCGTAAGGACATAATATCTAAAGTATATCTTAATAATGCAGAAACCGTTGATGTACCGATTCAATCCAATAGCTGGCTTTATGATAGTAGATATCGAATCTATGATTACGATCCCAAAAAAGCATTGCGTTTATTGCAAGAGGAAGGCTGGGGGGATACTGACAGGGATGGTATACTGGACAAAATAATAAATGAAAAGAAAGTGGATTTATCTTTTTCACTTATGACCAACAGCGAAAATGACTTTCGTAGAGACACTGTTGATTTGATTGCAAAACAGATGGAGGCAATAGGTATACGAATAGAAGTTGAAATTGTTCCATGGGACATAATGCAAACGGAAAGCATACCAAAGGGGGAATTTGACGCGATTCTTACTGGTTACAACTTAGATATGACTCATGACTTTAGATTTTTCCTACACTCAAGTCAAATCGGTGAAGGATTAGGTAATTTCATGGCTTATAATGAGCCGGATATGGATCAATTGCTAGACAATGCAGCCAGAGCTGCTACAGAAGAAGCTAGGTGGGAAGCCTATCAGGAAATTCAAAAGTATCTCATTCAGGAAATGCCGATAATCAGCTTGTATTTCCGTACTGGCTCTATGCTATATGACAACCGAATCCGAGGAATAGACCACATAGGCGAATGGAACATATACAGAAACGTTAAGGACTTGTACTTGGTTGAATAGACATTCCTATCCTGCAAAACACTCGCGCATCACTACTTTTTTAGTTGACAATTGTATCCGACATAGCTATAATAATAATTGTGACTTTTTCAAGGAAAAGCTAAGGTCACATTTTGCGGAAGTGGCGAAACTGGCAGACGCGCTATCTTGAGGGGGTAGTGGGCAATGCTCATGCGGGTTCGAGTCCCGCCTTCCGCACCAAAACAAAATACCGCAGATTGGTACGAGCTATCTTTCTGCGGTTTTTTTTGTACTCTGAAAGCCTTATACATAAAGGTTTATCACTTTTTCACATTCGTTTTTCGAGAAGCCTTATGATCTGAACTTTCTGTTTTTCTCTCTTCTCTTTCAATGACTTGGAATGCTTCTGCTTTACTTCCTGTGGTGGAACGAATCGAGAAAGCAACGTTTACAATATGATCCGATATTCTTTGAAATGAAAACAAAACGGAATAAATGCTATTTGACACCTCAACAGGATACATCCCGGAGCTTAGACGTACCACATGTTCGTCACGGGTGGAGGATATTAGTATGTTAATTTCCTTTTGCATGTCTGAAATTTTCTTCAAATTCTTGGTTGTGCGCTTTGTAAACGCTTCAAACCCTAAGTCGTACATCTTTGATATATTTCTATAGATTTGGTCAAACTCAGCTTTGGTCTGATCTAAGAACTTAACATCATTTTGCTTCATGTAGTTGGTTTCTTTTACTATAAGTACCGCATAATCTCCCAGCCGCTCAATATCGTTTGTTACATGATGCAAGCCTCCGATCAACACTTCGTCTCCAGGTAATTTAGTAACTGAAGAAATTTTAATGAAAAAGCTTGTAAGCTTATTTGTTAAGAAATCAATACGATCTTCAGTCTCGGCGATTTTTTTGCTTTCACTCATGTCTTCATTGACCAGTGAAGCAAATGAACGATCAATGTTCACCTTTGCGAGAATCAGCATGTCGTACAATTCCTTTAATGCTTGTTCAATAGCAATCGCCGGGGTCTGCAAGAAGCGATCATCAATATATGATACTTCTTCCAGACTTTTTTCCTTATCTTTCACCAAATTTGTCACTAAACCCACTAACGGATCAATAAATATGAGCAATACCAAGGTATAAAGAGTATTATAGGTCAAGTTAAATGTTGCAAGACTAAACTGGGGTTTTCCAGGGAATAGACTTTCAAACATGCTGGTAATGGGTGTTCTGAAAATGATCAGGATAATTGTAAATGCTGTTGCACCAATTACGCTGGTAATCAGATGGAATAATGCGATACGTTTCCCGTTGGCGTTCGTGGTCAGGGAAGCCATAATCCCATCGCTACAGGTTCCTATATTTGCTCCCATTACTAAGAAAAACGATTGATCTATACTTTGTATAACTCCCGTAGCCAAAAAAGCGATAAAAACACCAGTTGCTGCCGAAGATGACTGTATGATGGCTGTAAAAAGAATACCTAATATTACAAGCAAGACAGGATTTTGCATGATTTCATATTTGAAGACTTTGGAGAGTTCAATGCTCAATGTTGAGTCCGGCCCACCAATTGCGAATTCCATCACTTCCAGCCCGATAAACAGCATTCCGAATCCGATTAAAAATGGTGCAATTTTATTAAGGAATTCGTTACTAGTGGTAAAAACAATCAAGACACCGACAAATGCCACCGCTGCAAAAACAGAGCTTATGCTAAAGCCGCCTTTGCTGATACCTGAAAGAGCGAAAATAAATGCTGTAAGAGTGGTACCCACTTTTGCGCCTAAGATAAAACCTGAGCCTTGCTTAACTGTTACAATATTCGCATGAGCAAGCCCAACTGTCATAATCGACGAGGCTGAAGAAGATTGCACAAGCGCGGTACCTCCGATTCCGATTCCATAATTAACAATTCTGTTTTTATCCATCTTTTTGAAAAGATTTCGTATTCCTGATCCTGCGCTTTGTTCCAAACCAGAGCTCATCTGCTTCATACCAAACATAAATACAGCGACTCCACCTAACATAAGCAGTAAATTCATTATTATTTCCATTATATTTCTCCCTTGTATACTTAATGTTCTTTTAATCCTCTTTTTTACGTTCTGATTCTATCACTTTTTCTTGGAGTTGGAAAGGTACCCATCAGAAAACTCTGTCTCGTTATATTTGAACCTTTTCATGTAGCCACATTTTTGGCAAAGTTTTTCTACCACTTTATGCTTGGAAAACCCATTCACCATATCCTTCGCACGCGAGCTGTCTATAATCTCGGAAAAACTTGTCTGATGTATATTGCCCAAGCTGATAATGCCCTCACCATCTAAACAGCAGGGTATAACCGTACCGCCCACCAATATGGCAGCCTGATTGCACAGCCCATAACAAAAACCAATGAGGTTTCTGTCTTGCTCTTTTAGGTCAGGCCACTTGAATTGATGGTCCTGGTTTAGATACACTCTGTCGGAGATTTTTATCCCTCTGTTTAATCCAACAGCTTCTTGGATTTTGTAACTCAAGTCGAACTCTTGCTCTATTAATGCCAAAATAGCTTCATTTTTTCGATTCTCGAGAAGGACTTGACTATTCTCGTATAAATTCCATAAGCGTAATGACACGAGCATTTTTGTTGTTTGAATAGCTTCTTTTGTAAATGACAAAATGTTTTGAATATAATTGTCTTTATTATCAAACTCTCTGTTGCCATCCAAGCTGTGCAAAGAAAAGTTTATTTGACGCACAGCTGCTTTTCTCAGCAGCATCTCCCTGGCATTATTGATGAGTGTCCCGTTAGTGGTGATGTTTACATTAAAACCTTCTTCATGGCTCAAATCCAATAGTTTATCTAATGAGGGGTGAAGTAAAGGCTCCCCCTTGACATGAAGATAAATGTAATTGGTATGAGGTTTGATCTGTTCTAGTATCTTACCAAACGTATCCACTTGCATAAATTCTAATTTCCGGCTTGTTTGAGGACAAAAATCGCACCGAAGATTGCATATGTTGGTAATCTCTATATATACTTTCTTAAATTGCTTCATATATTATCTCTCTAGTCATCAGTAATTGGTAACATTCTAAATCATTAACCATTATACAGGTGAGCGGTTTCAAAGTCTACGGTCAAAAAATGTTTTGTCAATGGAAAGCTTTCTCATGGGATATCTTCAAGGCGTTCTGTGACAGGACAGGACAAGGTAGTTTTTAGCAATTGAGTAAGGTTTAGAAACAGATAGTAAATATGAATTCTTTCAACTACCCGAGGACAACATAAGCTTGAGTAACTCTAGAAGATTGCTGGGTGAGGATTTGGAAAAACAAGCTTATGTCCTTAAAATCATAGGTATAGGTTTAGCTACTGGGCTGTGTAACGGGCTTTTTGGAGCAGGTGGAGGAATGGTTGCTGTTCCAGCCATGGTGCATATTCTTAAGTTGGATGAACATGATGCTCATGCAACAGCTATAGCAATTATTCTGCCACTGGTGTTAGTCAGCAGCTATATCTATTTCAGGAATGGATTTCTAGACTTTAAAACTGCTTGGCCAGTTGCAATAGGAGGTGCCATTGGAGGTGCTTTAGGTGCAACTTTATTGAGCAAAATTCCATCTAAATGGCTTCACAGGATTTTTGGTATGTTTATGATTGCTGCTGCAGTTAGGATGATTTTTTAGATGCTTTTGTTTATCATAGGACTATTGTCAGGTATTATTGGAGGTATGGGAATAGGCGGTGGTACAATATTGATTCCATCGTTGGTCTTTGTCATAGGTGTCTCACAGCATGTTGCTCAAGGTGTAAATCTTATCTCCTTTATTCCTACTTCTATATTCGCAATCTTTATACATAGTAAAAATAAGCATATCCAATTCAAAACAGCCTTTCATTTGATTCTTGCAGGTGCTATAGGTGCAATATTAGGTTCGTTTATGGCTTCTTATATTTCAGTTTCTTTGCTGAGGAAGCTATTTGGTGGTTTTTTATTAGTAATGGGCATATATGAGTTAGTACGCAAAGAGAAAAAGGATACCAAGTAATGCGCACTAAAAATATAGTATAAATTTGACGAAAACATGGAGAAAAAATGTGTTCTAGCTGTTCCATTATTTAAAAAGATATGTTATAATAAATACTGTTGATGAAGCAAGAACTACGGTTCTTACCCTGATATATTTATATCTCCCTACATAACCTGAAGGAGCCATAGCTTTCCGAGGGTTATTTTCATGTTAAGGTGATGATATATTTTTAACAATTTTAACAAAGACACGTATAAAAGTGTTATTATAAAGCTAGTCTAATTAATATAATTACCATTCATCCCCATTAATTGGAAAGAGGTGTATTATTTGTTCAAAAAGAGATCGTCCTTTACCGGAGGCATACACCCTCCTTATTCTAAAGGGCTTACTAAAGAAAAAGCTACTGAGATCTGCAAGGTACCTCAGTTTGTTACTATTCCATTGCAACAGCATATAGGAGCACCTTGTCAATCTTTAGTCAATAAAGGGGACAAGGTATTTCTAGGTCAGAAAATCGGTGAGCCTAGAGGTTATGTTAGAGCTCCTGTGCACTCAAGTGTTTCTGGTGTTGTTAAGTCCATAGAAACAGTGGATCTACCCAATGGTATTACATCTGAGGCTATAATAATAGAAAATGATGGAAAAGATACTATAGACCCCTCAATTAAGCAGGGTAAAATAGAGGATTATACCAGGGAAGAATTGAACAATATCGTTATGGAGTCCGGTGTCGTTGGTATGGGGGGGGCTACTTTTCCTACCCATGTCAAGCTTTCCCCGCCAAGTGACAGGACAATAGATACAGTTATCCTAAATGGTTCGGAATGTGAACCTTATCTAACTTCCGATTATCGACTAATGCTGGAAAATCCAGGTGATGTAATATATGGATTAAAGGTAATAATGAAAATACTGGATGTATCAAAAGCTTATATCGGCATAGAAGATGATAAAACTGATGCAATAGAAGCTATTACTTCTGCAATAGGCAACGAAAGTGGCATCCAAGTGGTTAAGCTGCACACCAAATATCCACAAGGTGCAGAAAAACAGATGATACAAGTCATCCTTGGGCGTGAGGTACCATCTGGTGGACTTCCTATGGATGTAGGTACAGAGGTAAATAACGTGGGTACAGCAGCAGCTATCGCCAGTGCAGTTAAGACAGGAATGCCTATATATCAGCGCATTGTAACTGTTTCTGGTGGAGCTGTTCGAGAACCTAAAAACCTGCTAGTGCGCTTGGGCACCTCCTTCCAGGATGTAATTGATTTTTGTGGAGGCTGGATAGAAAAACCAGATAAAGTAATTGCCGGCGGACCAATGATGGGACATGCTCAGCACACGCTTGATGTACCAGTAGTAAAGGGAACCTCTGGAATTCTGCTTTTCACAGGAGCGGAAGCAGTCTTTGAGGAACCTTCAAACTGTATTAGATGCTCGCGCTGTGTAGAGGTTTGCCCCATTCGTTTAGCTCCCTTGTATATCAGTGCTCATTCTCTAAAGGGAAATATGGAGGAAGCTGAAAAACTTAATGCCATGGATTGTATTGAATGCGGTTGCTGTTCTTATATATGTCCAGCATACAGGCCATTACTACCATCGATCCAGGTAGCAAAGAAGGAAATTATTGCAACTAGAAAGCGCCAAGCGCAGACGAAATAGTATAGAAAATAAGCAAGTAGTAAAGGTTCTTGGAGGGTTTGTATATGAGTTTGTTTACAGTTTCATCATCTCCCCATTTGAAAGCAAAGGACACAACATCCAGAATTATGTTGGATGTTATTATTGCTTTAATTCCAGCTGGGCTTGTTTCCATCTGGCTACATGGGGTTAAGGTACTTTGGTTAATTTTATTAGGAGTTGCAACGGCAGTACTGACTGAATTTTTAATTCAAAAATTTATGAAAAGACACATAACCATTAGGGATCTTAGTGCGGTGGTTACTGGTATGCTATTGGCTTATAACATGCCGCCAAGTGCACCTTGGTGGATGGTGGTCATAGGCTCGGTTATTGCAATTGCTTTGGTAAAGCAAATCTTTGGTGGAATAGGTCATAATTTCATGAATCCTGCTCTTGCAGCTCGTGCCATCCTATTGGCTTCATGGCCGGCATATATGACAAGGTGGACAGAACCAGGTACAGATGCTATTACTACTGCTACACCTTTGGCTATAGCAAACCTAGCAGATGCAACCAGCGGAGCTACTAGTGGAGCAACAGTTGTTATGGAGCTGCCGTCTTTATTGGACGCTTTTTTAGGTAAAATACCGGGAACCATTGGTGAGGTTTCATCTATTGCTTTATTACTGGGAGCTGCATACTTATTAATACGGGGGGTTATCAATTGGAGAATTCCCTTCACTTATATTGCAACCACCTTCTTATGTACCCTAATCTTTGGAGGAGTAGAAATATATGATGCATTTTATCAGCTGTTCCTGGGAGGTCTTATGTTAGGTTCTTTCTACATGGCAACTGACTATTCATCATCTCCTGTTACTCCGGTAGGTCAGATAATAATGGGTATAGGCTGTGGCATACTCACAGCTGTTATTAGAATTTTCGGTGGATATCCGGAAGGTGTCACCTATGCCATTTTGCTGATGAATGTAGCTACTCCATTAATTGATAAATATACTCAACCTAGAATATATGGGGAGGTGCGCAATAATGTCTGATAACCTGTTAACAGGTCTTAAGCTATTACTAATTACTGCAATTGCAACTTTTGCTCTTGCTTTAACTCAGATGATTACAGAAGAACCCATTAAGATACAGGCTCAAAAGGCTAGTGATGAAGCCAGAGCATTGGTTCTAAAAAATGTACAGGAATTTGTTTCCTTAGAAGTCCCTGAGGATAGCTATCCAGGCATTTTGGAAGCCCATGAGGGACGTTTGGGTAACGACGTTATAGGCTATACCTTCAAGACAACTAGTCGAGGATATGGCGGCAACATCGTTATTATTGTCGGTATAGATGATAGCGGAAGGCTTAGCGGGGTGCGTATTGCCGAGCAAACCGAAACGCCAGGCTTAGGGGCAAAGGTAGCTGATCCCAGATTTTACGAGCAATACAATGGAAAATCAGCTGAAAAACCGATAGATGAAAATGCCTTGTCTGCTGTGTCAGGTGCAACTGTTTCATCCAACGCAGTGACAGATGCAGTCAATATTGCTATTGATTATTATCAAGCTGAACTCAGCACAGGAGGTGGAAATCAATGAAGACGAAAGACATACTAAAGAATGGAATTATAACGGAGAATCCCACCTTCCGATTGGTTTTAGGAATGTGTCCTACCTTAGCGGTTTCTACAGCTGCTATCAATGGTATAGCCATGGGACTGGCTGTAGTGTTTGTCTTAGCAGCATCCAACTTCGTTATTTCCCTCCTTAGAAATTTTATACCTGACAAGGTTCGTATTCCTGCATTTGTTGTCATAATAGCAGCTTTTGTAACCATTGTAGGCATGTTAATGGAAGCCTTTGTACCAGCATTGTTTGATGCTCTAGGATTGTATATCCCTTTGATAGTTGTAAACTGTATTATTCTGGCTAGAGCAGAGGCCTTTGCTTCAAAAAATACTCCTTTTCAATCATTGATGGACGGAGTCGGAATGGGTCTTGGGTTTACCATAGCTTTAACTCTTCTAGGAACCATTCGGGAAATACTGGGTGCTGGTTCTTTATTTGGTATAAATTTGTTTAGTCAGGGATTTGAGCCGGCAACAATTATGATACTTCCTCCTGGAGCCTTTTTTACACTTGGATTACTTCTGGCTCTATTAAACAAGGTGGATAAGAAACAGAAGAACAAAGTTGTTAAAGAAGCATAAGGAGGTAAGGATATGGAGTATTTTAGTAGTTTGTTTATAATTTTATTAAGTTCTATACTGGTAAATAATTTTATCATGTCTCGCTTCCTTGGAATCTGTCCCTTCCTGGGCGTATCCAAACGTGTGTCTACAGCAGTAGGCATGGGAGCGGCAGTAACCTTTGTCATGGCTATGGCTTCGGTTATAACTTACTTGGCTTATTATTTCATTTTAGAGCCCTTGCATATGGAATACATGCAAACTATGGCATTTATTTTAATCATTGCCGCTTTGGTTCAATTTATTGAGATGGTAATTCAAAAAATGAGCCCATCCCTATACCAGGCTCTCGGTGTTTATCTACCTTTGATTACTACCAATTGTGCAGTACTTGGTGTTGCTATTTTGAATATTGAAGAAAAATATGACCTGCTGCAAACACTGATCAATGGAACTGGTGGTGCTTTAGGTTTTACTCTGGCAATCGTACTGTTTGCTGGCATCAGAGAAAGATTGGAATTGTCTGATATTCCAGAGTCTTTCAAGGGCTTTCCAATTGCTATGATAACAGCAGGTTTAATGTCAGTTGCCTTCTTAGGTTTTCAAGGACTATTAAAATAAGGGGAGATACTAATGTGGGAACAGCTTTTGCTTCCAGTGCTTAGTCTCGGGGGAATGAGTTTGATTTTCGGGGTCGGTCTTTCCGTGGCTTCCAAGAAATTTATGGTGGAAAAAGATTCAAGTCTTGATGAGGTCAGAGAAGCGTTGCCTGGTATCAATTGTGGTGCTTGCGGTTATCCTGGCTGCGATGCCCTTGCTAAGGCTATAGTTGAAGGAAAGGTTCCAGTGGACGCTTGTCCTGTAGGTGGTGTTGAAGCAGCTAACAATATTGGAGCTATACTTGGTATTGAAGTTAAGGATAAGGAAAAAATGGTTGCCAGGGTTCTTTGCCAGGGTGACTGTGATAAAGCTATAGATAAGTTTAAGTATGAAGGAATCAAAGATTGTATTGCCGCATCTATGGTGGCAGACGGACAAAAGGCTTGTAAAGCTTCTTGTATTGGTTTGGGTACCTGCGAACGGGCTTGCCCATTTGATGCTATTCATGTTAACGAAAAAGGCTTGGCAGAAGTTGACAGAGATAAATGTACGGCCTGCAACATTTGCGTTACAGAATGCCCGAAAAATGTAATAGAGCTCATTCCTATGTCTAGTCAAGTACAAATAGCCTGCAATTCAAATGATAAAGGAAGAGTAGTTAAAAGCAACTGTTCAATCGGTTGTATTGGTTGCCAGATTTGTGTCAAAGCATGTCCCTTTGATGCCATTGGATTTGAAGACAATCTAGCTAAAATAAATTATGATAAATGCACCAATTGTGGAGTTTGCGTTGAAAAATGTCCTACCAAATCAATTACTATGATGTAGACTAAAAGTATCATTGAAGGTAATCTTAAGATAATACACATATTACTTGTTGAAGGAGAGGGGGGCCCCAATGATTCTGTGGTATGGTAGAAAACAGACGGAGAGTGAATCCAGCAAGCCAGAAGGAATTTATTTAAAGGCTGATGCCCAGGAATCACTACCTCTCATGCTGGATAAATGGAAAGAAAAAATACAGGTCATATATTTGGACCCGCCATTTTTCACGGGTAAGAATTTCTCCTTTCGACAAAGAGTAGGAAATGAAGCTTGGCAGGGCAATTCAAAACATGTTATAAGCCACCAAGCATACTCAGACATTTGGGATAACAAGGAAAATTTTCTTGCTATGCTGCGGCAGGTTTTGACTACGACTCATCAGCTATTAAAACCCGAAGGTTCATTATTCCTTCATTTGGATTATCGCTTTAGTGCTTATGCCAAGTTGTTAATGGATGAAATATTTGGAGAAGATAATTTTCTAAATGAAATTATTTGGGCTTATCAATCTGGTGGACGGGCTAAAAAGTATTTTAGCAGGAAGCATGATACCATTTTGTTCTATCGAAAAAGTGACAAACACTATTTTAACATAGAAGAGGTAGGTAGGCCTAGAGGCACAGCTAAGCGCAACAATATGAAGAAACAGGTGGGGGAGGATGGAAGAGTTTTCTGGTCCATTCGTTCCCATGGTAAAGAATACCGTTATTATGAGGATTCCAAGATATACCCTAGTGACGTCTGGGATGACATATCTCATTTACAACAGAAAGATCCAGAACGAACTGGATACGATACTCAAAAACCAGAAGCTTTATTAGAACGAATTCTACTGTCTACTTCCCAGTCAGGTGACTGGGTTGGAGACTTTTTTGCCGGTTCCGGCACTACAGCTTCAGCTGCACAAAAAAACGGAAGAAAATGGATTACCATGGATATGAGTGATTTTTCAATCCATGTCTGTAGAAAGAGATTGTTGCAGTCTTCTGAGGCTAAAATCTTGTGTTTTTCTGATCCCGGGCTGAAAACACAAAGGTATGAAGATAATAATGATGTAGAAATAAAAATCACCCATGCCAGTGAAAATACAATTGAAGTGCAGTTATTAAACTATCGTTGCAAGCACTTACCTGAGTTTGACTTTAAATTTTATGACTATATCGACTATTGGTCTATAGGTTACATCAAAGAAAATGAATATTTTTCCTGCCAGGAGGCATATCGAACTGTTGATAATCCGTACTTGAAGAATGTGCTGATTGCTCGTGTTGATATGGAGGATGAAAAAAATGTAATTGCCTGCCATATTATTGATGTTTATGGAAAACAGTTCTTGTTAACACTATCTTAAGTTACTACAAGCAAATTTACAAATCACAATCCAAAAATAGCCATAGGTGTATTGAATTACATTTCATAAAACAATAGAAGTGAGCCAAAATAGGGTCAAAGGAGGCGATATAATGAAAAAGAGACGTCTTTTATTCTCTATTCTGGCTATCATGGTAGTTGCAATGTTGGTTGTATCTTGTACTGTCAACAGAACACCGGGTAATCCTAATACTCAAAGAAATACCAGGCAAACCCGATTCTTACCAAGAAATTCTCCTGCACCGCCTAACAATGACATGAGACCAAATGTTGCACCGAGGCAGGGAATCCAAGGCCAGAACGCACCAGGAATCGATAATACACGACCCAACAATACACGGCCCAACAACACAATGCCTAACAACGCTACCAACCAAATGGGTAACAATATGCAGAACAGAGCTAAAAGGCTTGCCGATGTAGCAGCTGAACAGCGAGAAGTAGAGTCTGCATCCTGTTTGATTACAGGCGATACTGCTATGGTTGGTCTTCAGTTCAACAGGCAGTATAAAGGTGACCTGACTGATGATATCAAGAAACAGGTTGACAGGAAAGTTCGTGATGCTGACAACAGGATAAAACGTGTTGTAGTAACAGCTGACCCTGACCTTGTTAGCAGAATTGAAGAAATGTTTAATGATATCGGTAAAGGAAAGCCTTTATCCGGCTTTGCGGATGAAATAAATGAAATGATCAACCGAATCAATCCTAAATAAGAATAAAATGATAAAAACAAAGCAGGGAGAGCCATCTCTCTGTTTTGTTTTGTAATTATCCCATAATTTTTCTTGACTACAGGACAAGGGAAACCTATAATTGGAAGTAATCATAATTACAATATTTTTACTAGGAGTGATAGAATGAATCCAGATCCAGTTGCCTTTCAAGTATTCGGTCAGAATATTTATTGGTATGGAATACTTATTTCTGTTGGAATATTATTAGGTATTATACTTGCTATGCGCAATGCCAAAGTCTTCGATTTAGATCAAGACGCTATTGTCGATTTAGCCTTGTTGGTTATTCCCCTTGCTATAGTAGGAGCCCGTTTATATTATGTAATATTTGAATGGGATCAATATAAAGGCAATCTATTAGATGTTTTCAATATCCGCAAAGGCGGCCTTGCTATTTATGGTGGAGTTATTGGAGGGGTTATAGCTGGCCTCATCTATGCCAAATGGAAAAAACAAGACTTTTGGAATCTTGCAGATATATGTGCACCCAGCATAATTCTAGGCCAGGCAATTGGGCGCTGGGGTAATTACATAAATCAGGAAGCCTATGGATATGCTGTAAGAAATCCTGAATGGCAATGGTTTCCAGCTGCTGTGTTTATAGAAGCTAATCAACGTTGGCATCTTGCTACCTTCTTTTATGAGTCATTTTGGAACTTTATAGTATTCTTCATTTTGATGTCATATCGAAAACACAGGAAGAAAACTGGTGAGGTTTTCCTATTATACTTAATCCTCTATTCTGTAGGTCGCTTCTTTATTGAAGGGCTTCGTACTGACAGCTTGTACATAGGCAACATTCGAGTATCTCAATTGCTTAGCGCTATCTTGTTTGTTGGGGCTATAGCGATGTTCATCTATCGTAGAAAACAGTCTCCAGCTGATGAAATGGAAGCCGCTGGAATGTCTGAGGAAGCAAGTGCAGTCGGTGCGGTAGAACATGAAAATGATGTTAATGATAGGATAACTGACGATAACGAAACCGAAACCGTAGAGACTACTGAGAGAAAAATTGAAACTGTAGAGACTGTTGTAGA
>CAYFSR010000015.1:0-23591 GCA_964345785.1 uncultured Eubacteriales bacterium
CCTTCCGAACTCACTGCGTTCAAACATGGGTCGGTGTTTAACGGCTTTTCTGCTGTTCTTCGCTAAGAATGTTAATCGTTCCCGCAAAGGCTCGTTTCATATAATTTATTATTCTCAAGCAACAAGTAGTATCATGGAAGAATCTATGGCTTAAGATCCTTCGTTATACTCAGGATGACATGAGGTCGTCTTTCAGAACGCAGTGAAGAATAGGTTTAATTATGGTAAAAATGTTGATAAATCTGTGAATAAAGAGTATGATGTTAGATGAATTTAAGGTAAACAATAAGAATTAGAGAGGAACGGCAGCCAATATGGAACCCATAATTCAAGTTAAGAATGTAAATTTCGAATATAGTAACCATGAGGGCGAACAAACGGTAGCGCTGAATGACGTGTCTCTCGATATTAATAAAGGGGAATTTGTTGCTATTATCGGCCATAATGGATCAGGTAAATCCACATTGGCAAAGCATTTAAACGCACTACTTCGTCCGAGTTCTGGCGATGTAATTGTGAAGGGTATGAACACCAAGGATGAAGATTTGATTTGGAATATTCGCCAGGTTGCGGGTATGGTGTTTCAAAATCCTGATAATCAGATGGTAGCCACCATTGTCGAAGAAGATGTAGCTTTCGGCCCGGAGAACCTTTCAGTGCCATCGACCGAGATTCGACAGCGGGTTGATAACGCCTTAAGTGTGGTTGGCATGTCTAAGTTTGCCAAAACAGCTCCTCATTATTTATCTGGCGGCCAGAAACAACGTGTAGCCATAGCTGGTGTTATTGCTATGCGTCCCGAAATCATAATTTTAGACGAGCCTACTGCCATGCTAGACCCTTCTGGACGTAAGGAAGTTATGGATACCGTTCATTATCTAAACAAAGAAGAAGATATTACCATAATCCATATCACTCATTATATGATAGAAGCCACTAAGGCTGACCGGGTAATAGTAATGGAGGAAGGGAAAATCGTATTGGACGGACCACCAAGGGAAATATTTCAGCAAGTGGATACCCTTAAGGGAATTGGCTTGGACGTACCTCAAATTGTAGAGCTAAGCTATGATCTAAATAAAGAGGGCTTTTCCATACCTGGAGAACCATTAAGTATAGAAGAGATGGTGAACATATTATGCCCATAAGAATGGAGAATGTCTCCCATACATACATGGAGGGAGGGCCATTTGAGGCCACAGCCATAGGGAATATAGATCTTGAAATTAATGATGGGGAGTTTGTTGGCTTAATTGGTCACACAGGCTCTGGTAAATCTACATTAATCCAACATATGAACGGTTTGCTAAAACCCACTGAGGGTACAGTTATAGTAAATGAAATTCGTATTCATAAGGATAGTAAAAATCTAAGGGAACTACGTCAGAAAGTTGGCTTGGTATTTCAGTATCCTGAGCATCAGCTTTTTGAAGAAACCGTAGCTTTAGATATTGCCTTTGGACCTAAGAACCTGGGTTTATCTCAAGAGGAAATTAATGCTCGCGTATTAGAAGCAGCACATTTGGTGGGGCTGCCCTTTGACGAGATAAAGGATAGATCTCCCTTTGAACTTAGCGGCGGGCAACGACGCAGAGTAGCCATAGCAGGGGTATTGGCTATGAAACCGGATATCCTGATTCTTGACGAACCTACAGCTGGTCTGGATCCCAGAGGCCGTGATGAAATATTTGATGAAATATCCACTCTTCATCGTGAAAAGGGCTATACGATTATTTTAGTTTCTCACAGTATGGAGGATGTTGCCAGACTAGTCGATAGAATTATTGTGATGAATCAGGGGAATGTGGCTTTAACCGGAACACCTAGCGAAGTATTTGCACATTCTAGTGAGCTTAAGGAAATGGGTCTGGATGTTCCGCAAATTACCAACTTAATGCTGGCTCTTCGGGATAAAGGATTAGATGTCCCGACTGATATTTATACAGTTGACCAGGCAAAGGCTGTACTGAAAAAGATTTTGGAAGGGGGACGACGTAATGCTTAAGGATATAACCATAGGGCAATACTATCCGTCGGATTCTCCCGTCCATCGGCTGGACCCAAGAACAAAACTAGTAATTACCTTTTTGTTCATCATTATTATATTTTTTGTTCGCTATTATACCGGTTACTTATTTATTGTAGCCTTTATGGCACTTACCATTCTGCTGTCAAAAATACCTGTAAAATTCATACTGAAGGGTCTAAGGCCTATTCTGTTTATTATACTGCTAACATTTTTTATAAATGTTTTCTTTACCCAGGGTGAGACCATTCTTTTTGAATTCTGGATTTTGAAAATTACCAAGGAAGGCTTGTATCAGGCAATATTTATGACATTACGTTTGCTATTCCTGGTTACTGGTACTTCTATTCTCACCTTAACTACTTCTCCGATAGCCTTAACTGACGGCATAGAGATGTTACTGAAGCCATTGAAGGCGATCAGATTTCCTTCTCATGAGCTCGCTATGATGATGACAATTGCCCTTCGTTTTATCCCCACCTTGCTGGAAGAAACCGATAAGATTATGAAGGCACAGATGGCAAGGGGAGCGGACTTTGAAAGCGGTAATCTAATACAGAGAGCCAAATCTCTAATTCCTTTATTGGTTCCTTTATTTGTAAGTGCCTTTCGCCGAGCAGATGATTTGGCCATGGCCATGGAAGCTCGTTGTTATAGAGGTGGAGATAGTAGAACCCGAATGAAGGTATTTACTATGGGACATTTGGACTTTATTGCCTTTGGAATAGCAGCACTGTTAATAGCATCAGTCCTCTTAAATACTTATCTATAGGGGCAATCACTGATGAAGAATATCAAGCTCACTATTGAATATGATGGATCTCGCTATGCTGGGTGGCAAAGGCAGGATAATGCGATGACAGTCCAGCAGAAACTGGAGGAGGCTTTATATAAGCTTTGTGGTGAACCTATTAATTTGATTGGGTCAGGGCGGACGGATAGCGGTGTTCATGCAAAAGGTCAGGCAGCCAATTTTAAGACCATCTCAACTATTCCACCAGAAAGATTCAGCTATGCACTAAATTCTATGTTGCCCTGCGATATAAAAATCAACCGGTCTGAAGCAGTTCCTATGGACTTTCATGCTCGTTTTTCTGCTACTGGCAAGAAATATCGGTATTCTATAATAAACAACACTCATGGTACTGCTATTGGGTGGCAATACTTGCACCATATTAACTTGCCACTGGATATACAAGCCATGAGTGAAGCGGCAAAAGAATTTATAGGTACTCATGATTTTGCAGGTTTTATGGCAACCGGTTCGCCAGTCCACTCAACTGTGCGCAGTATTTACGAGTCTAAGCTGATACAGGAAGAAAGCCTTATACATTTTATAGTCATTGGAAACGGTTTTCTATATAACATGGTTAGGATTATGGCAGGCACCCTGATAGATGTGGGAAAGGGAAAAATTATCGCTAATGAAATCCCGAATATAATAACTTCTAGGGAAAGAGAAAAGGCAGGTGCTACAGCTCCTGCTAATGGATTGTTTCTTGAGGAAGTTTATTATGACAATGTGACTCAACGACCTTAATTTATCATACAGAACGAAGTGAAGGATCTTATATAAACCTGTCATCCAGAACGAAGTGAAGGATCTTCTATCAATGAACAACATGCTACAAACGGCGAAGAAGTCAATAAAAAACGGCTTGACACGCCGGGCTGCATGTATTAAAATGAATCTTAGTGTCAAATAAGATCCACTAGCCCCGGATCTTTGAAGATAAAAACGTAACAGTATTACCCTATTTTGAACTTGATTGGAGGGAACAACGATGAAGACCTATATGGCCAATTCCAATACCGTTGAACGCAAATGGTATGTAGTGGACGCCAAAGGGAAAACCCTTGGACGGCTTTCATCTGAAATTGCAAAAATCCTTAGAGGAAAACACAAACCTACCTATACTCCCCATGTGGACACAGGTGATTTTGTAATCGTAATCAATGCCGAGCAGGTCGCTATTACCGGCAATAAAGCAGAACAAAAACTATATAGAAGCCATTCTAAATATCCAGGTGGATTGAAGGAAATTACCTTCGACCAGCTTATGGACAAGAAGCCTACTGAAGCAATTATGCAAGCAGTTAAAGGCATGCTTCCCAAAAATAGCTTAGGCAGACAAATGCTGAAAAAATTAAAAGTTTATGCAGGATCGGCCCATAACCATGAAGCACAACAGCCGGAACTGCTAGAACTGTAAAGTGCACGAAAGGAGGAAAAACATAATGGCCAAAGTACAATATTTTGGAACAGGAAGAAGAAAGAAATCCATTGCCAGGGTCCGACTATTACCCGGAGATGGAAAGTTCATCATTAACAATAGAGACATTGACAACTATTTTGGTTTGGAGACCTTGAAAGTTATTTCCCGTCAGCCATTGGTGCTAACGGATACATTGAGCAAGTTCGATGTTATGGTCAATGTACATGGCGGCGGATTCACAGGTCAGGCAGGCGCAATCCGTCATGGTATCTCCCGTGCACTGCTTAAGGTAGACGACGAGCTTCGTCCAGCCCTCAAGAAGGCAGGTTACCTAACCCGTGACCCAAGAATGAAGGAGAGAAAGAAATACGGTCTTAAAGGTGCCCGTAGAGCTCCACAGTTCTCAAAGAGATAATTGTTATATTTTCAAAAATCAGAGCTACCAAAAGGTGGCTCTTTTTTGTACTTATTATCATAGTGTTATACTAATCAGGAATTAGATTCAAGGAGATAACAGTATCCTTTCTTTGATACCGAAAGGCTGAGTGAAGGCAATGCCTGTTTCGCTCTTAAGCTGAGCGCGGACATAGCTGTTGATTTGATCATGATATTTATTGATATTAAAGGTGTTTCCGGTGGCAATGACTTTACCATCAGCGATCCACTCTATTAGGTCATAGTCTGCACCGTTAATGGTGATTGATATCTTGTCATCTGACTGACTTACTGTGATATTTGAAATGCTGGGAGTTGACTGTTCAAGTAAGTATAAAGTGCTTGGGCGACCGCTGCCCGGCATATTTTTTCTGTTGGGTAGTGATGCATTGATTCCATCGGGGCGGGAAACACGGCTGACAGCATAAAATGCGCCTGTTTCCATTGAGGTTCTAATCTCTGATTGAGAAAGTGAAGGCATCAGCATGACATTCCATGCATAACCGGTAGCATTAAGACTGTGGGTATCATCATTTGCAAAGCCCCATACTAAGCGCCCACTGGGCATCGTTTCTTTCAGGATGTTGTCCCATAAAATCCTATCACTTCTGGTCACATTATCGAGTTTATTAACTATTTCCATGCCTACGCAGGA
Organism: uncultured Eubacteriales bacterium; assembly: GCA_964345785.1. Lineage (GTDB taxonomy): Bacteria > Bacillota > Clostridia > Caldicoprobacterales > DTU083 > UBA5454. The sequence goes on from CAYFSR010000015.1 coordinate 5,333, forward strand.
TTTGTATGCGCTGAAAAGATCTACATATTTCTTTACAGTATTGGGGTTGCTGGAGGCTGCCCTTCCTTTCATGCCGCCTTTTGAACCTCCGGTATATCTGCCTGGATGATTGATATGAGTAATCCCACCTAATTCTTCAACTGATTGAATGGTATCTTCCATGGATGTGCTGCCTGTACTGTTGAAGTTGGCAAAAAAGGAATTGATATGATCCGAATATGAGTGCTCATTGGTGTTGTCGACACCTATCATACCTCTTCCATTTCGGCCGATCCCTGCCTCGATTTCAGCTTTTCTTCCTGCTGCAATTTGTCCTATTACAGTCTTGTCCCAACTTGCAGTAAGGTAATTATGGTCTGTCATAGCTATAATATCATAACCTTTTGAGTAATGATCTTCCACCATTTCCTTTGTAGTGTTGCTGCCGTCAGAATCTGAGGAATGTGCATGAAGATTTGCTTTGAACTGACCGTAAGTATTCCAGTCCACATTTTCATAAGGGTTGGTGATGGTATAGGTGTAGTGTATTGTAGACGGTTTATCTTCCTGTGCGTAGTTAAGCTGTGCGTTGGCTTGTTGCGTATTGTCATTTAATGCGTATAAGCTAAGGGTAATAATTAAGAGAATTAAAGTTAGGTAGAATGTTTGTTTAGGTTGCTTAGTGTAAAATCTCATAGGATTTCTCCTTTTGTTTATTGTAAATAGCTTGGTAACATATCGGAGTAACGAATGCTGCTATAAAACTAAATTAGCTGATACGTAATATTACATATTTAAAAGCACTATTAGAACCTTTTTTTATGATATGAGCTTTAGTTTAATTCGTTAAGGCATCAGATAGTGGAGTATATTTACAATTTTACTTGACCCGATGAGCAGTGACATGAATTGTCAACTAAAATACAAAAGGCATTCCCAAAAATAGTTAAATAGGTTATACTAATGAGTAAGGCGCATAATAACCATAGCTTCATTTTATGTTGTTTATAGAAGCGAAATAAAGGTTATTATGTATCAGGAGGCGATTGAGTTTATGAAAGATATTATTATTGTTGGCGGGGGTTTGGCAGGTTTAACAGCTGGAATGTACGCAATGCGAGCTGGGCTTGATACTCTACTCTTTGAAAAAATGTTTACTGGAGGTCAGGCTGCTACGACAGATTTGATTGATAATTATCCGGGCCTGGATGAACCTATCAGCGGACCGGATTTTGCTATGAAAATAGAGAATCATGCAAGAAAATTCGGCCTGGAAATTCAATACGATGAGATTATAAGCCTAGATCTTGATGGCAGGATAAAAAAGGTCATCACAGCAGATAAGGTATATGAAGCTAAGGCTGTTATTCTAGCTATGGGTGCAGATGCTAAAAAACTTGGACTTGATAAAGAGGATATGTTCCGCGGACGAGGGGTTTCCTATTGTGCCACATGCGACGGAGCTTTTTACAAGGATAAGGATGTAGCTGTTATTGGTGGTGGTGACACTGCAGCTGAAGATGCTTTATTCCTTGCTCAATACGTCAATAAGGTCTATTTAATTCATAGGCGGGACTCTTTGAGAGCAACGAAAATTATTGCTGACAGAGTGGTTGAAAATGAGAAGATTGAAAAGGTTTGGGATTCGACAGTGGAAGCCATCCTGGGCGATGATAAGGTTACCGGAATTCGTGTTAACAATGTAAAGACAGGCGAAAAGCGAGATATTGCTGTAGATGGAGCCTTTGTAGCCATTGGAATACAGCCTCACAGCGAGCTTGTCAAGGGTAAGGTAACTATGAATGAAGCTGGCTATGTAATAGCCGATGAAAACATGAAAACCAACATACCTGGTGTTTTTGCAGCCGGAGACCTTAGACAGAAGCCTTTGCTTCAATTGATAACTGCAGCAGCTGATGGTGCCGTTTCGCTTTATTCTGCTAATAAATACATTATTGAAGAATTTGGGTCGTAAGAAGGGAGTCATCTGATGGGGCGTCTATTTGGAACTGATGGAGTGAGGGGTCTTGCAAATACAGACCTAACATGTAAGCTGGCATTTGAGCTAGGCCAGGCTGGAGCTTATGTATTAACCATGGCCAAGCACAAGCCTAGAATTCTCATTGGCCAGGATACACGTCTAAGTGGCGATATGCTGCAAGCTGCCTTAATGGCAGGTATATGCTCAGTAGGAGCAGAAGCAGTAGTTTTAGGAGTCATTCCTACCCCAGCGGTTGCTTACTTAACCAGACATTACGAAGCGGATGCAGGTGTCATGATATCCGCTTCTCACAATACAATGGAGTATAATGGTATTAAATATTTTGACAGCATTGGGCATAAACTGCCAGATGAGCTGGAAGAACGCATCGAAAGTATAATTCTTGACGGAACTGAATCCATGCCTGCACCAGCGGGGATAGAAGTAGGTCGTAGAGTACGGTTCAGAAATGCTGTCAGAGACTATGTTAGTTTCTTAAAGAAAACAATTGATATCGATTTAAAAGGTTTGAAGATTGTATTGGACTGTGCAAATGGCGCTTCCTATGAGGTTGCTCCTATGCTTTTTGGTTCCCTGGGAGCGGAGGTTATAACCACCTATCATACACCTGATGGCGTTAATATTAATGACAATTGTGGCTCTACCAATCCAGGAAAGCTTCAGGATTTAGTGCGGGAATCTGGTGCTGATGTAGGCCTTGCTTTCGATGGAGACGCCGATCGCTTAATTGCAGTCAGCGAACATGGAAACCTGGTTGATGGTGACCAGATAATGTTGATTTGTGGATTAGACCTAATGAAAAGGGGCTTGCTCAAGGACAACACGGTAGTTGGCACAGTGATGAGTAACCTGGGTTTGGAACGTGCTTTAAATAAGGCTGGCTGTAAGCTTGAGAAGACCAAAGTAGGGGATAGATATGTTCTGGAATATATGAAAGAGCATGGCTATAATTTCGGCGGAGAGCAATCAGGCCACATAATCTTTTTGGATCATAATACTACTGGAGATGGTATTTTAACTGCATTACAGCTCCTGGGGGTAATGAAACGCAACGACAAGACATTATCGGAGCTTGCGGCAGGCATGCGAAAATATCCTCAGGTATTGGTAAATGCCAAGGTATCTGAACAGGATAAATATCGCTATCAGGATGATGAGATGATTCAGGAAGAAATTGAAAAAATCGAATCTCAATTTAAGGATGAAGGAAGGGTTTTAATTCGGCCTTCAGGTACGGAACCTGTTGTCCGTGTTATGATTGAGGGTGCAAGTCAAAGGCAGATTGAAGAGGTAGCAGTAAGGCTTGCTAAGTTAATAGAACAAAGATTAGGCTGATGAGGCTTCTTCTTTAGCTGGTTGACAATTTGGGCAAATGCCTTTATAGCATACATTCCTTTCTGAAATAGTAAATTCGTTCAAGCTGCCTGGATTTATAAACGTGGGATCCATATCAAACTCAAAGATGGTATGGCATTGCTCGCATTTGAAATGACCGTGGTTGCTGACATCTACATCATAGCGAAGTTCGTTGCTTTCTATGGCAAGGGATCGAACTATATTAAATTCAAGAAATAAATCCATGGTATTGTAAACCGTGGTTTTGGAAAGAGTGGGCATCTCAACCACGAGAGACTTATGAATATCATCTACAGTGGGATGAGATGGGTGTGATACTAAATACTCAAATACCTTAAGCCTTGGAAAAGAAGGCTTGACTTTATTTTTTATAAGATATTCTTTAATTTCGTTGATAGAAATCGACATAATATCATCATCCTTTCCAAAATTCGATTCCATAATATGGTAATACAATTAATATTATAATATAGATCTAGAATAATTCAAGGGTTACAGGGTACTTTCAATATATTACATAGGGGGCTAGGAAATGATACAAAAAGCATTTCGTAATTTCTATTTTGGTTTTCTTTTCGTTATGATTGATTTCAGGTTAAATGGTTTCGACATTTTGCCTGATATCATCGGCTACATATTTTTTGTAGTAGGGCTAAGTTCGTTGTTGAACATAAACGAACATTTTTCAAAAGCTAAAATCTACCATATCATTATGTTGGCGCTGTCTTTCTTTTCAATCGAGGAATCTGGACGGGAAAGATTCGACCCAATCGATAAGGATGACATCAAAAATAAAGCTATAGCAAAAAAAGAACGAAGGGTACGAGTTGCTTGTATGTAACCTTCGTTCTGCAATATAGGGGGTTTAATCCTATTATGTCCATCTTTAATAAAACTATTACGAAAATCGGAAAAACCATTATTTAATTTTTTCTGCTTCAGGATACTCGTGTCCAAAGGTGTCAACCTTGATGGATTTAATAACTACATCATCTAATGGGCGGTCGCTTCGGTTTGTAGAAACCTTGGAAATATCCATAACAATGTCCATTCCATCAACCACTTTACCAAAAACTGCATAATCACCATCTAGGCTCTGATGTTTAGCTACAGTTATAAAAAACTGACTGCCGGCAGAATCGTAGCTTATGGGGCTTCTAGCCATTGATATGACACCTTCTTCATGAGTAAGCTTGTTATCAAAATTGTTATTTGGCATTTCTCCCTTAATGCGATATCCAGGCCCGCCGGTCCCATCACCAGAAGGATCTCCGCCTTGAATCATAAATCCTTCAATGATACGATGAAAAATAAGGCCGTCATAAAACCCGCTATTTGCCAATTCGATAAAGCTTGCGACTGTATTTGGTGCTTCTCCAGGGTTTAATTCAATTTTTACCTTGCCCCAATTCTTAATATTCAGTGTAGCTATGGGGTTTTCATCAGGATTTTCAATTTCCTTTTCGCGAATTAGGGAACAGCCTGTGGGTAAAATAAGAGCAAGAACTAAAATAAATAGAATTATAATATTTTTGCGTTTCATTTGTAAAGTTTCCTCCGTTTACTTAATAATAAGTTCTATTTAAGATTATTTTTGTTACTCAAGTTTAGCATAGAAATGTTGTATCATCAAGATGCCAAATGGATTGGGATGACGGTATATTAACACGACCAAAGGAGCGAAATAGATGGCAAATACTTTATACGAACAGATTGATTTTCATATCATGAGAGATGACAAACCTTCTATTTTTCTGAATAGTTTATTAGGCACTGGTAAGCTGCAGCAATATCCTTTCACTATGTTAAGCGATCTTAAAAAGGTCGAACAATCTCCCCAGCATCATCCTGAAGGAAATGTTTGGATTCATACCATGATGGTTCTGGACATAGCAGCTGGGCTCAAAGAGAAGAGTCGTGAACCTAGGGTGTTTATGTGGTCTGCCTTAATCCATGATTTGGGTAAGGTTCCAGCTACAAAAGTGCGAAAGGGTAGAATCACAGCCTACGACCATGACAAGATGGGGGTGGAGTTGGCGGTAAACTTCTTAAAGGAATTCAATGAGGGTTCCGAGTTTGTTTCCAAGGTAGCTGCAATGGTTCGTTGGCATATGCAAATCTTATTTGTAGTAAAGGATATGCCCTTTGCCAGGCCAGAGGAAATGGTTCAACAGGTGTCTGTAGATGAAATAGCGTTATTAGGATATTGCGACAGAATGGGTCGGGGAGAGATGACAAAGGAGAGGGAAGACAAGGAAAAAGAGAATATCAGAATATTTTTAGAGAAAAGCAGGAAATTCGAAGGTAAAGGATAAACAGTTACAGTAGATAGATTAATGTTAAGGGGGAAAGGAATACATGGGTCGTTTAGAAAGCTTAAAGCAGAAGTTAGCAAACCGAGAGACGATTTTAAGTACTACAATTTCCAATATAGCGTGGTCGGGTTTGGCACAAAAAATCGCTGGCTATCCATTTGATTTTATTGTGTTTGATTTGGAACACGGTACACTAAGTACAGAATCGGTTGAAGAGTCGCTACGCATATGCAGGTTGACGGACTTACCTTCTATAGTTAGAGTTTCTGATTGTACGCCTAGTTATATATCCAAGATACTGGACATGGGCGCGGATGGTGTTCTCTTGCCCCGAGTAGAGACCTTAGAACAAGTAGAGACAGCAATACGAGCAGGAAAATATTATCCAAGAGGGAGAAAAGGCTGCGGTGGCTTCTCCAATTTTAGAAAAGAAGATGAAGCATTAGTGGATAAGTATAACGATAATCGAATTATTTTTATACAGATGGAATCACAAGAAGGTCTTAATGTACTTCCTGAAATTCTAAATCGATACAAAAGTGAAGTAGATGGCGTCATTATCGGTCCATATGACACATCAATAATGTTAGGAACTCCTCTGAATATTAAAAGTGAAAAGATGCTTGATTTCATAAATAGAGTATTTTCTACTTGTAAAGATAACAACACTTCATCTGGTATATTTGTGGATAACTCTTCCATGATACAAGGCTATTACGATATGGGAGCAAATATATTCTGGGTAGGCACAGAAATATCAATGTTTTGTGAGAGCTTAGATAGGGTGTGTAAGGCTCACGAAAACATAATGAAATAGAAGTATGTAATAAAGCTGCGAGAGAGGTATTTAGATATAATTAGAGATTATATTATTGGAAGGTGACATTTGTATGCAGGAATTACAAGGTGTATACACTTACGAAATACCAGATTCTATTACCCGTGGTATAGAAGGGGTAAGGTTGCACAAAATCACAGAAGAACCATCATCTTATGAGACATTTCCTGACCCGGAATCCGTAACTATTTTAATTGCACGGCAAGGAAAAGTAAATGAGCTTTTGCAAAGGTTTCCAAATATAAAGTGGCTGCAGCTTCTAAATGCAGGTTATGAAAAAGTTGATCTAAATATATTGAAGGAAAGAGACATAATCTTTACAAATGCACGAAGTGTGTACTGTAAAACGATTGCTGAAGATGTGTTCGCAAAGATCTTATTTTACTCGAGAAATTATGTAGTTCACCTGAAAGACCAACAAAACAACCTATGGCCTAATGATGCCCAGTTACCAAATCATAATCTTGATATTGAGGGCAGGACTATAGGCATTTTAGGTGCCGGCAATATAGGTCGTGAAATAGCAATTCGATCTAAGGCATTTGGCATGAAGGTTCTAGGTTATGATCCATATTTAAAAACTCAAATTGGCTTTGACAGAATCTATAATGATAAAGACGGATTAGATGAGATGCTAAAAGTAAGTGATTTCATCGTAACGTGCCTACCTGTAACAAACGAAACTATAGATATAATTAATAAAAAAACCTTAGCACAAATGAAGAAAAGTGCATTTTTTATAAATGTGGCGCGAGGAGACATTGTGGATGAAGATGCGTTAGTTTATGCTCTTGAAAATGGCATTATTAGTGGGGCATTTATAGATGTAAGTAAACAAGAGCCACTACCTGCCAATAGTCCTCTGTGGAAAACAAAGAATCTTTTCATAACACCACACAGGGCTGCCTATGGAGATTTAATGCAACAGAGAATGTACAAATTAATTGAAAGCAATATAAAGCGTTACATAGCAGGTGAGATGCTGGAGAATCTTGTAAGCTTATAAGCCAGAACTATATAACACAAATCTAAGGAGTAGAGTTACTGTAAACAACGACAGTAATGTTGTTGCAGATACCACAACAGCTGCGTATTCCTTTTCCTTGTTGAAGGCTTCTGCAAGACTGTCCAATCACGTAAATATTTCTTTATCTTAACCTTAGAGAGCATTACACCGATAATCATCATTGACAGTGGTCCGGTCAGATTTCCGATGCCTCTTGATGCAGACAGAATCACTCCAGGTAATTCAATACTAAGAAATACAATTATAAGTCCTATACAAACTGAACTTAGCTGATACATTATGGTACATATACCAAAGCTATAACATTTTGCTATATTCTATGTGTCTGAAGGTGAAACAAAGCTATACAAAATAGATATCAATTCTGGATTACAGGATTGGCTTATTTATGGTATATTAAGTAGGACAAATTTATTTGGAGGCAGCTAAATGAAGAAAGAAATGTCATATGATATTGTTGTTATCGGCGGTGGCCCAGCTGGATCTATCGCGGCTATTGCTGCAGCACGCCGAGGGGCCAAAACCCTGTTAGTTGAGCAGTATGGCTACCTAGGAGGTGCCTTAACGGCATACGGAACTGGTCCACAAATGACCTATCATGCTGGAAAAACCCAAGTAGTAAAGGGGATACCGGATGAAATCGTTAAATGCATGATGGAGCTAGGGTTCTCACCGGGACATATGGATGATGCAGTGGGTTATGCCAGCAGCATTACTCCTTTTGATGCAGAAGGTTTGAAGCTGGTGTTGGAAACTACTGCGGAAGAAGCTGGAGTTACTATACTATATCATACAACATATATGGGCTGTACAGTTTCTAATGCTAAGATAAATTCGATAGCTCTCTATTCCAAAAACGGTATGTTTAATGTGAAGGCAAGCGTTTTTATCGATGCTTCAGGGGATGCTGATTTGGCAACACATGCAGGTGTGCCCAGCATTTATGGCAGGGAAAATGATAACCTGGCTCAGCCTATGACTATGAACTTGAAGGTAGAAGGTGTGGACAGGAACAGAGTGATTGAATACATACAGAATAATAGGAATGATATGTATTCGTCTATTCCATTTGATCGCATAAACGATCTACCTCGCTGCGCAATACTAGGTGGCTATTCACTTGTCAAATTAGCTAAAGAAGCCGGTGATTTTGATATAGACAGGGACATGGTGCTTTGCTTTGAAACTAATGTAAAAGGACAGTTCATTGTAAACATTAGTAGGATAACAAAGCATAGTGCTCTAGATCCCTTCCAACTATCTCGGGCAGAGATAGAAGGCAGAAAGCAAGCACATCAAATTGTTGCCTTCCTTAAAAAATACTTTCCGGGATTTGAAAATAGTTATATGATTTCTACTGGACCCAGAATTCGAGAGAGTAGAAAAATAAATGGGGTTTATAAGTTAACAGTGGATGATATCATAGGAAACCGTATGTTTACTGATGCAATTGCAATGGGAGGTTATCCTGTTGATATTCACTCTCCCGACGGTGAGGAAACAAATCATCGCTTTTTAAAACCAGGCAGCTGGTACTCAATTCCTTATAGAAGTGTTATCACTAATGAAGTAGATAATCTTCTTGTTACAGGGCGGTGCCTGAGTGCCACCCATGAAGCTTGTGCAGCCATAAGAGTGACTCCTATAGTGATGGGAATAAGCCAAGGTGTGGGTACGGCGGCAGCTTTGGCAGCTGCCATGAACATTCCAGTACAAAAGGTAGATATTGTTATGCTCAGAAATCAATTAAAGGAAGACGGAGTGTTTTTAGAAGAGTATAGGGATTAATAGTAAAATCCAGGCAATTGTCTGGATTTTTTATTATTTTTTGTGATGAGTAAAAGGCTATAAGCGATTTGTATAATAAAATGATTGTTTTATACATTTGAGCTTAAAGCTTTCCTTGATATACTAAACATAGTATCGATGGAAGGATGAGCAAAATGTTAGATGCAAAAACAATCAAGGAATATGCAAGGGAGCTGGGAGCTGACATTGTAGGAATAGCATCCATGGATCGATTTGAAGGTGCACCACCTCAAATGGATCCGCGATTTATAATGCCTAAGGCCAAATCGATGATAGTAATGGGTTTTCGTGTAATGCGTGGTTCGCTCCGTGGGATTGAAGAAGGTACATTTTTTAGTAATTATTCTGCAATGGGGTACGGTGGATTGACCTATTTGTATATCCCAATGACGGTTATCCCTTATGTAATAGACAATACAAAGTTCCCAGATGATTGGTTTGAGGTTACTTCTAGGTGTGATAAGAAGTGCCATCAATGCAACTATTGTAATGAAGTTATGGATCAGGTTCTTGTAAACACGGAAGCTTTTTAATAAGAGATAAAATGATAGTTATTTAGCAACGTCTAGGCCATTCATTTCACTGCAAATAATATAGGTGATCTGGATGGCTTTCACTTCATACAAAATTTTGGTATAATTAACTTATCATTTTTCGGACCGTACTCCTCAAACAACAGTTGGAAGCATTGTAATACACTATATATCAGGACGTTTTCAAAAGGAGGTACACTGCAAGGGTGGTTTAGCACACTTTTGCATACTTGTTATGAATCAATATAGTATCAGTGCCTTAAAAGACTTAGATATTGGTATATTGAACATTAATGCAAAAGAAAAACGATGCCATCCTGGATTTCACCTAAAACAGGAACAAGGAAGGCCAGGACATGGGTTTTTGTATGTTTATGATGGTGAGGCAGTCTACATGTTAGCAGATAACAAAGAGCTTGAAGTAAAAAAGCATGATATTGTCTATATGCCCAAGAACAGTATTTATGAGTCAACAGCTAGCACTTCAAATTGCTATAGTTATATTATTGTAAATATGGACATTGTAGATAATTCTAAATCTGACTTGGTTTTTACAGATGATATAAGCGTAATCTTAAATTCTAGTAATCCTTATTATAGAAGCATATTTAGTGAAATTAATAATGCATTTATGACCGTGGGAATGGCATCAAACATAAAATGTAAGGCTCTTGTTTATGAAATGCTTCACCACCTTACCTTAGATATATTCAAAAACGAATTAGCCACAAACAAGTACTCAAAAATCTATCCAGCAATCTTATATATAGAGGAGCATTATAGTGAAAATGTGAAGTTAGAAGATCTAGCAAATGTATCTCATTTAAGTGTTTCACACTTTAGAAAGTTATTTAATGAATACTTTGGTATTTCCCCGTTAAAATATATTAACAATTTAAAAATTAAGAAGGCTGGTGAATTGCTCAGCAGCGGACTTTATACAGTAAGCGAAGTTGCTGAAGAAACCGGTTTTTCTAATGTATATTACTTTAGCAGGCTTTTCAAAGAAATTACAGGTGTTAGTCCGAAGCACATGAAAGAGTAATTATCCATCAGTGCTATGCTAAAATTGATAAAGGTATAACTCATGTTGATAAAGAATTATATACTAGAATTGATTTAGTGTTAGGAGGGGACTTCAAGTGAAAATCAAGGAAATGAAGCTGTATCAGGTGCCACCTCGCTGGCTTTTCCTCAAGGTGACTACAGATGACGGCATCGTAGGATGGGGCGAACCCATTGTAGAAGGTAGAGCTGATACTGTCCGAGCAGCTGTGGAAGAGTTGAGCGATTACCTAATAGGGAAGGAAGCGGGTAACATCGAAGATATTTGGCAGGTGTTATATCGTGGTGGCTTCTACCGTGGTGGTCCTATTTTAACAAGTGCAATCTCAGGTATAGAACAGGCGCTTTGGGATATTAAAGGCAAGAAGCTGGGAGTTCCCATCTATGAATTATTGGGAGGAGCTGTCCGAGATAAGCTTCAAGTTTATTGCTGGATTGGTGGCGATAAACCCTCCAACGTGGTAGCTGACGCTAGAGAGAAGATGGCAGCAGGTTATACAGCATTAAAAATGAATGCTACAGATGAAATGAACTGGATTGACTCCTATGCCAAAATTGATGCTGCAGTAGCAAGGTTGGCTGCCATTCGAGAGGAAATCGGTTATGGTATTGATGTTGGAATTGATTTTCATGGACGAGTCCATAAGACCATGGCGAGAATTCTCATAAAGGAATTAGAGCCCTATAAACCATTATTTGTTGAAGAGCCAGTATTATCTGAAAATAATGAAGCGCTTAAGGAACTTCGTACTCATACTACTATTCCCATCGCTACTGGAGAGAGAATGTATACCCGTTGGGACTTTAAAGGCATCCTTCAAGATGGAGCAGTTGACATTATTCAACCTGATGTAAGCCATGCTGGAGGTATATGGGAAACAAGAAAGATTGCGGCCATGGCAGAAGCTTATGATGTTTCCGTAGCTCCTCATTGTCCGTTAGGACCTATTGCTCTATCAGCATGTTTCCAACTGGATTTTTGTACACCAAATGCATTTATACAGGAGCAAAGTCTAGGTATTCATTATAATCAGGGCTCAGATGTGCTGGACTATCTGGCCGATCCTAAAGTTTTTGAATATAAAGATGGATATGTAAAGAAATTAAAAGCACCAGGATTGGGAATAGAAATTAACGAGGAAAAAGTAAAAGAAATGGCAGAGCAAGGCCATCGGTGGAGAAACCCGGTATGGCGCGCTGAGGATGGAGTGGTATCTGAATGGTAATTAATATTCTAAAAACATTGGGAGAGCATAAGCTGGTTTCCATAGTTCGCGGGGTGGAGGAGAAGGATGCAATAGAAACAGCTGAAGCATTGTACCAAGGTGGTATTCGTGCAATTGAAATCACTATGAATACTACAGGTGCACTTCGCATGATAGAAAAAGTTAAGGATTCTTTCGGAGATAAAATGATGATTGGGGCAGGTACTGTGCTGGATAGCGAAAATGCAGTCAATGCTATTACAGCAGGTGCAGACTTCATTCTTTCACCTACGCTGTCACTTAGAGTTATCGAGGCTTGCAATCGTTACAGTAAACTGGCAGTGCCAGGTGTATTAACACCTACAGAAATTCTAACAGCCTGGGAGGCAGGAGTACAGTTAGTTAAGATATTTCCAGCAAGAGTGTTTGGACCAAAATATATTAAGGATATAAAAGGACCCCTTCCACAGGTGGAAATAATGCCTGTGGGCGGAGTCTCACTGGAAAATGCTTCAGACTTCATCAAAAACGGGGCCTATGCCCTAGGAATTGGTTCTTCCCTCGTAAATCCTGATTGGACTAGCAAGGGAGAATTCCATAAAGTCACAACAGCAGCTGAAGCATTTGTTGGAGAAGTAAAAAGCTAGTTAGGATAATGCAGAAGTAGGGGCTTGGAGAAGAAATTCTTTTAAGCCCTAGTTGACTAGCTTAAGTCTTAAGTGACTACGTTGGATAGCATTGAATAAAGGTAAACGCTGGTGTATGTGGGATAAGGTAAAAATAGAGCAAGGTTGCTTAGAGGTAGGGGACTTCTTGTCGCTAGGTATTAAATACTTGCATTAGTGAACAATTTAGATAGTTAATTTTGCTAAGCTGAACTTGGAGGGAACTATGCAGAGTATCACGTATGGGGAAGTTAGTTATGAACAAATGTTCAACCTTATTAAAGATTATGTTATGGAGGACAGGAGCCGCCAATATCATATATCAGTAGGTACTGATTCCCAAAATTTTGATTTTACTAAGGTTGTAATGGTGGTTGCAGTTTGGAGAGTAGGTCAGGGCATGTGGGTTTAAGTGTAAAACCAAGCCTGACTCCTATGCATCATCTAGCATTGCAAATAAATACTCAAAATAAAAGACAACTTTGGTTTTCTAACATAAATTAAAAATCCAGGCAAATAGCCTGGATTTCTGTTATTCTTTGTATTCTATTTTATTTTTTTCAGCGAAGCGTTTTAATACAGTTTGAATCCAGGAAAAATCATCCTTGATGGCGCCTTTTTCGATGATAAAAGCGTTTGGCTCACCACTTACCATGATTTCTATGCGTTCTACAGGTTTTTCTACAAAGAAGACTTTTTTCTTTACTAAGGTGTTGTGAATGGAGACAATATTTCGGGAAGGAAACCTTCTCCAGTGGTTTTCACCGGCTAGATTGAGTGAGAGCTCTCCCGAATCCGCATTAAACTCTTTGACATAGTGTTTTGACAATGAAATCATCCCCTTCTTATTTTCATCTCTGAGGGGCGATACATGAGACGCTATGCTGCTGGATACCCTGCTGTGAATAAACTTCGATTATTACTGTATATATTGCTTCAATATAACGACCAACAGGAGCTTAGTATAATTATAGCATATAAATACAGTAATAGTAAGCATATTCCAATTTTTTTGTTGCTTAGTAACCTTTTAATTCATTAGCCTGGATGGGTGCTGCCATAGCCTCTGATACGTATGCTCTTGTTGGCCACAGTTGCATGATTGAATATGGTATCAAGGTTGTAACTGGTCCGTATAGGCACAATCTAGAGATCATTTTCTGCCATGAAGAGGCTGTTCCACTTGTCATAATTCCATGTCTTTGAATGCGCTCTCTACAATTTTTAATGTCTCTTGGTCCAATGGTAAAAGCTTTTGGTGGCACATTTGCAAGGTCTCCGGATTGTCCGAATGTACCGTGTAATGAATTTTGTATAATGGTCAAAGGATGTGGTGTTACCATTCTGGATCCCATCTCAATGAATTCCTCTATGCTGTCAGTATGAAATTCCGGTGTTAAGGGGTCAACAAAAGCAACATGTCCTGCCCAACCCGGGCCGCCATAAAAAACATCAGCCCCGCCGTTACCTCTATCATCAATAATCTTTGAATAATCGGCTGCGTTTTCATTAGTGGGATAAATTACGTTTTCAAGAGGCATACGCAGATCCTCATCGATTTGATTTACAAAATACTTTAAGCATGAATAGCTAAATCCTGCCTTGTAGGTAATCGGTGCAATATTGTCCTGATCATCTGCCCATTCGTCCATGATTACAAGATTCACATTGCGACAGTTAATTCTATAGTGATTGATTGATTCTGCAACTTGCGAATAGCCGCTTGGATCGGGATTTGGAAGCACCATGACTAAGGTCTCGTCTAAATCGTCTGATTTTTTCATACGCATGACCATATCGGTAATGACTATGCCGGAGTAATCAGGAACAATTTTAATTTTAAAATCGGGGTTGGAATGCTTCTCCATATCCTCCCTCTTTATGTTCCTACAATGTTCCATTACCTCTTTGTCCTTAAAGGGTATCCATGGAGCCGGGTTAAAAGTAAAATCACTCATGTTTTTTTCCTCGCTTTCTTGATTATATAATAGACAATTGCTTCGGCAATTGTAAATTTCAACAAGGTTTCACTATTAGTGGATTTAATCTATTAATTTAACAAATGGCTATGTATCATAATTATCAAAATCTCTATCATTAATCTTTTATAAGTCTATCTTAGTAAGCTTGTTTATACATCATACTATAGCATATATTTTCATTGGTAGCAAATTACAGTCCCCGGTGGTAAGTATTACAATTATTTTGTATGATTTGCACTGTTGTGCGTTACAGTTGAGAGCACTGTGTGGTAGAATAAGTTCAATGTATACTACTTACAATATGTTATTGAAAGAAATATCAAAGGAAAGATCAACTAAGGAGGAACTCCGTTATGGGATCATCAATTAGAAATCAACATTTAGCACCTGAGGGAAAAACAAAAATCAATTGGGTGAAACAGCATATGCCACTTCTCAACACTTTGGAAAAAGAATTTCGTGAGCAGAAGCCTTTCTTAGGAAAGCGAATTACAGTATCTGTGCATTTAGAGGCTAAGACAGCCTATCTTTCTCTGGTATTAGCTGCGGGTGGAGCAGAGGTGGCGGTTACAGGCAGTAACCCATTGTCCACTCAAGATGCAATAGCAGCTGCTTTAGTAGAGGAAGGCCTTAATGTTTATGCCTGGTACGGTGCAACAGCTGAAGAGTATGAAACACACTTAAATCAAGCACTTGATTTCCGACCTCATATTATAATTGATGATGGTGGCGATTTGGTTCAGCTTTTACATAGCACCAGGGAAGATTTGCAAAAGGATGTCATAGGTGGTTGCGAGGAAACCACAACAGGTGTATTACGTCTCCGTTCTCGTGAAAAGGAAGGGAAGCTGGCTTTTCCCATGATGTCAGTGAATGATGCTTACTGCAAATATTTGTTTGACAATCGCTATGGCACAGGACAATCTGTTTGGGAAGGTATTATGGGTACAACTAATCTAATTGTTGCTGGAAAATATGTGGTGGTTGCTGGATATGGTTGGTGCGGAAAAGGAGTGGCAATGAGGGCAAAGGGTTTAGGTGCCAACGTAATTGTCACAGAAGTAGATCCTATCAAAGCCATAGAGGCCGTAATGGATGGTTTTAGAGTGATGCCCATGGATGAGGCAGCCTCAATTGGTGACATTTTTGTAACCGTCACAGGTTGTTTGAAAGTGATTCGTAAAGAACATTATGAGAAGATGAAGGACGGTGTTTTGCTAGCCAATGCCGGCCATTTTGATGTTGAGGTATGGCTGCCTGGTCTAGAAGAATTGATTATAGAGAAAAAACCTATGCGTCGAAATATCATGGGTTATGTTATGGAGGATGGAAGAATACTAAACGTGCTGGCAGAAGGGCGCCTGGTCAACCTGGCGTCTGGAGATGGCCATCCAGCTGAAATTATGGATATGAGCTTTGCACTGCAGGCATTGTGTGCAAAATATGTACTGGAAAACCATGAGACTCTGGAAAAGCGAGTTTATGAAGTGCCTGAGAAGATAGATCAACAGGTAGCGCATATGAAGCTGCAGGCTATGGGAGTGGAAATCGATAAGCTGTCGGAGGAGCAATCAAAATATCTTAGTGCTTATTAGTAAGAAAGATCCGACCCAATTGCTAAGGATGACATAAATCGTGTCATTCCGAATTTATTGAGGAATCTAGACGGGAAAGATCCTTCACATAGCTCAGGATGACATTGTAAGATAGGAAGGTACGGTGTAGATGAAAACATTAATTCACAATGTAGAAGTTATAACTATGGATAAAGACAACAGCCAATATAAGAATGGAGTAATTTTATATAATGGTGATATCATAGAATACGTGGGACCAGCTTCAGGGCTTAATCAGAATAACTTAATAAATGGTGTGGAGGAGCAGCGTTTGATCGATGGAAAGGGTATGTTAGCACTACCTGGTTTCGTTAATGCACATACTCATATTTCCATGACTGCATTTCGAGGCTATGCCGATGGCCAACCTCTTTGGGAGTGGTTGTCTGAGACAATTTGGCCTATGGAAGACAAACTGGAGCCTGGAGATTGTTACTGGCTGTCCTTATTGGGAGCGGCTGAAATGATATCAGCCGGCGTTACTACTTTCTTGGACATGTATATGTTTCAAACAGATACTGCTCGTGCTGTGTCGGAATCTGGCATGAGAGCTGTCTTAAGCAGGGCAATTACAGGACCGGATAAAGGCACTGAACAGAGATATAGAGAGGTAGAGGAGTTGTCCCACTGGCGGTATAAAGCTGATGGACGAATTAGTATGATGATCGCTCCTCATGCTGTTTACACCTGCACGCCTGAGATACTTCAAAACTGTGTTAAGCTGGCAGAAAAATATGAGACGGGAATTCATGTGCATCTATCAGAAACCGCTAAGGAAGTAGCAGATTGTGTTAGGGATTACGGAAGAACCCCTCCGGCACATCTTTATAATCTAGGTTTGTTTGAGAAACCAGTAGTTGCCGCTCATTGTGTTCACCTAACCCATGGCGACATGGATTTAATGGCAAAACATAATGTGAAAGCAGCACACTGTCCATCTAGCAATATGAAGCTGGCTAGTGGATTTGCTCCTGTAGATGAAATGCTGGAGAGAGGCATTGGTGTAGCTTTAGGCAGTGATGGCGCTGCTAGCAACAACAATCTTTCCGTATGGAAGGAAATGTCCCTGGCATCACTTATTGCTAAAGGACATACACAGAATGCAAACGCTTTGCCACCTAAGACAGCTATGGAAATGGCCACAATAAAGGGAGCTGAAGCTTTGCTACTGGAAGATAAAGTTGGCAGCCTGGAAGTGGGGAAGAAGGCTGATATTCAACTAATTGACACAACAGGTCCTCATTACTATCCTATGGAAGATCCCGTAGTCCACCTGGTATATAGTGGTTATTCCACCGATGTGAACACGGTGATTATAGACGGGAAAGTGGTAATGCAAGATAGAAGATTAACCACCATTGATTTGAGTCAGGTAGAGGGGGAAGTAGATAGAATTATCAAGCGGCTCCGATAATGGAAACTGTTGATCCTTCATAAAATAGGATATTAAACCCCGAATTGCAGTTATTAAAACTACTTAATAAGGTTTTAATCATTGTATAAAACAAAAGTAAAACTTTTGAAATATTTAAAGGGTATAATATCAATAGCAAAACATGAATGGAGGATGCAACGATGATGAATACATTTTTGAAATCAGAAGTTGGTCGGGGGGTTACTGTAGCATTGATATCTGTTGGAATTACTCTGCTGACAATATCGCCGTTGTTCCTCATGGAGTTACTTAATAAACTATAAACGGTAATCTTATTGAATAGTATAAAAAGTTTTAATTATAGGAAAGCAGCCGTAAATTCATCGGCTGCTTTTCGGATTTAAACTATTTTTGGAAAGATTCAACTTTGCTCAGGATGATGATTTTGTCATTCCGAGTTTATCGAGGAATCTAAAAGATCCTTCGCAAAGC